>JALWKC010000046.1 GCA_026996795.1 Lysobacterales bacterium
CGACTGGCTGAACCGTTGGGACGAACCCGGCAAGGCGCCTTTGCTGGTGCGCCTGGACATTCAGGCCGACAAGCAATCACCCGTGCGCTGGCCGGAATTTCAGGTGGCGTTGAAGCTGGATAACGCCGCCACCCGCAGCCACGTTCCCCTGCATTTGCTGTTACAGGATCAGCCGCTGCAATGAACCTGACAATGCGCCATTTTCCCGCTAAGGAAGCTTTGATTGAATCTGGCGCGAGCAGATTGTCGTGTAAAATTGATCAGTTCAAGGCGCAAAACGCACGCAATAGCAAGGCTATTGTGAAGGTTTGCAACGCAGAAATGGACAATTTTACACCGCAAGATGCCGTGTCACGATGCAGTCAGAGTTTCCCTAAACAGAACGGCATGGTGCTGGTGCTGGTGCTGTGGATGATTATCATCCTGACCGTGCTGGCGGCCAGTTTCACTTTGTCTTCACGCACCGAAAACCTGCAGTCGCGACTGGAATTTGAAACCACCCGCGCCCGTTATGCCGCCGAGGCCGGCTTGAACCGGGCGGTGTATGAATTGCGCAACCCCGATCCCCAGAACCGCTGGGTGGCCGATGGCCGCCCCTATCGCATGGATCTGGATGGCATCGAGGTGGAAATCCGCATCACCGACGAATCGGGAAAAATCAACATCAACAACGCCAATGTTGAACTTCTCAAGGGCCTGTTTGCCTCAGTGGGCATGGAGGAAGAGGAGGCCGCGGCACTGGTGGACGCCATGGGAGACTGGATCGATGGAGACGACGCGACCCGGCCCTTGGGGGCAGAAGACGATGACTACGAAGCGGCCGGCTATCCCTACGGGGCCAAGGACGCGCCGTTTGATACGGTGCAGGAACTGCAGCAGGTCATGGGCATGACGTACGATATCTACCGCCAGATTGAACCGGCCATCACCGTCTATTCGCGCAATGCCGGCATCAACCTGGCCACCGCGCCGCTGGAAGCCCTGCGGGCCATGCCGGACATCAGCGAAGAAGACGCCCGGGCCTTTATTGAACAACGCCAGCAAGCGGAATATGGCGAGCCTTTGCCCGTCCTGCCCAATGGCATGTCGGCAGTGGCGCGGGGCGGCGGTTTGGCGTATAGTGTGCGCTCAAAAGCGACCCTGCCCAATGGGTACGTGGCGGAACTGGACGCGACCATCCGTCTGGGCGGCACCCTTCAGGGCAAGCCCTTTCAGGTGATGCGCTGGCGCGATAACGAACATTTATGACAACATTCTACCAAGCCTATCTCAACCAGGCCCGACACTGGTATGCCGACTCACCGCTGCGTGAGTTTTTGCACTGGTGGGGCACGGAACTGAAAAACCTGTTGCCGCCACAATGGCGTCAGCGGTTTTTCCGTGACAAGAGTCGGCTTCTCATCGTTGCGGATACTGCTGTTGATGGGCCCATGACGCTCTGGCAAGGTCACGACGAGAACTGGAACCGCTTGTCGGTGGAGCCGGCCGGTGACTGGTCGCAACGTATTCACCAGTTACTGAACAGCGACAGTGCGCCGGACACCGACATTATTTACGTCCTGCCAGCGGGCAAAGCCCTGGTGCGACAAATTCAGTTACCGGCCGCAGCGCGCGACAACCTCGACAACGTGCTGAAATATGAGCTGGATCGGTTTGTGCCCTTTAATCCCGATCAGGTGCGCTTTGCCTGGCGACTGGAAAAAAATCCCGAAGCCCAGGAGAACGACACCATTGCCGTGCAGGTGGCGGTGATTCCCGAAACGGAATTCGACAAGCACCTGCGCGTGCTGAAAGACAAGGGCCTGTCCGTGGATGCCATGGACGTGGCCCGGCCCTCGGGCACACAGGCGGATTCACCCCCGGAAACGGTGGGCGTTAATCTGTTGCCGCGCGAAATCAGGCGCCAGAAGACCAACGCCAGAACGCAGCTTAACGTGATCTTGGCCTTTATCCTGATTGGCCTGCTGGGGCTTGCCATGTGGAATTCCCTGGCCAACAAACGTGCGCAACTGGCTGCGGTGGAAAGCCAGTCAAAAAAACTGCTGACCCAGGCGCGGCAGGCCAAACAGCTCCAGCAGCAACTGCAGCAGGCCATCGTGGCTGCCAATTTTATCCAGCAGCAAAAAAGCCACCTGCCAGCGGCCGTGCCGGTGCTGGCCGAACTGACCGAACGGATCCCCGATGACACCTTTTTGCAGCGGGTTTTGCTCAATCGTGAGCGCCTGGAAATCAGTGGCTTGTCGGACAACGCCAACAAACTGGTGTCATTGCTGAACGATTCTGCCATCTGGTACGCCCCGGAAGTCAAAGGTGCAGTGCAGCCCGACCCCAGGCACCCGGGCAAGGAAAAATTCACGCTCTACATGAGCACGCAACCGCCAGCGGAGGGTGACGATGCAGCTTCTTCCTGATCCGGACAAGGGCAAGTGGTACGCCCTGGGCCTGTTGCTGCTCTTGCTACTGGCCATTTATTTCCTGGTTTTTCAGGGTTTTGTGGAACGGCATCGCGCATTGAATGAACAGCTGGCCGAGGCCACGGCCGCGCGCCAGAAGTATGCGGCTCTGGCTGCTGGTATTCCCGAACTGAAAAAACGGCTGCGGGCCGTGCGGCAGCAGGCCGGGCAGTCCGATCATTTTCTCAAAGCCGACTCGGCCAACCTGGCCGCGGCGGAACTGATCCGCACCCTGAAGGAAATTGTCAGCCAGCACGTGACCCAGGCGCAGGATTGCCTCATTCTCAGTAACCAGTTGACACGGGACCGAGAACCGGAACAGTTTGAACGTGTTATCTTGAAAGTGCGCCTGCGCTGCCGCTACGATATTCTGGTGCAGGTGCTCAATGACCTGGAGCAACATCAGCCAGACCTGTTTGTGGATGAACTGCGCATCGAGCAGCGATACACCCGATCGGCTCGCCGCAACAAGCCGCAGCCACGGATGCTGGAAGTGCGTTTTGACCTGTATGCTTACCTTAACAAGCCGGTGAAGAAGAACGATGCTAAGAAATAACCCGCTGGCCTTGATCCTGTTGGCCGTCACCGGCGTGTTGCTGGCTGTGGTGGTGGCACAGATGGCCGGCTGGGGACGCCAGCCCGCCCCGTTGCAGTCTCGACCTGCTGACCTGTCGGCCATACCTGCCCTGCAATCGGCTGAAGAAGCAGCCGCACCGGTGGCGCGCGTGGCCTTGCTGGAAAAAATCACCGCCCGGCCCTTGCTCAGCCCCGACCGCAAGCCCGAGGAACTGGGATCCCTGGCGGAAAATGCCGAAACGCCTGAAGAATTGCCGGTGACAGACCTCAAGGCCCAACTCACCAGTGTAGTCATCACCCCAGAGAGTCGCTATGCCATTATCATGGACACCAAAAGCAGGAAACGCCTGACACTGGAGCCTGGCATGCCACTGGAAGGAGACCAGGGCGCCTGGGTGTTGTCGAGCATCGAACCGCGCAAGGTGGTGTTTAGCGCCGGAGAAGGCAAAACGGCTGAACTGGAACTGGACGTGTTTGCTAAAAGCCTGCCTGCCACGGCGGCCAACAGGCGCCAACAGAACAACGCCAGAACCAACCCGCCCGGCCGTGTGCGCACCAATGGCAACAAAAACAACCCACGTGGCAACATTTCTGCCGAAGAAATTCGCCGCAAGATCGCCGAACGCCGTGCCCAATTGCGTGCCGAAGCGGCCAAAAGGAACAACAAATGAAGACAACCCATCCACCACGAACAGGGAGAATCCGTGTGATGCGATTCAACACCCCGCTACAGTCGATCGCGCTGCTGATTTTTGCGCTCACTCTCGGAGCTTGTGCCAACGCACCCCGGCATGACCGGCCGGTGACTGATGACTGGGCGCTGGGCCGGGATTATTTGGCCCACATGAAAAAAGAGGTGGTCAACGAAGACGGCCTGGTCAGTCAAACCGGCGAGGCCAGTGAGGAAATCAAGCCTGAAATCGAGGTGGGCAGTGGTGAGTTTGTCAACAAGGCAGCGGCCAACCGTCACCAGCGCAGCGTCACCAAACGTGGGGAAATCACCTTTAATTTTGAAGGCGAAGAGCTGCAGAAAATCGTGCACCTGATTCTGGGCAAAATCCTCAAGGAAAATTACATCATCGCCCCGGGCGTCAAGGGCAAGGTCACTTTTGCCACCGCCAAGCCCATCAGCAAGGATCAGGTCCTGCCAATTCTTGAAATGCTGCTCAGCTGGAACAACGCGGCCCTCATCTGGGTGGATAATGCTTGGCAGGTGGTGCCCAAATCCAAAGCCATCCAGGGCAACCTGACCCCGCGGGTGGGTTCTATAGCCGGTGCCAAAGGCTATTCGGTGGTGGCGGTGCCATTGCGGTATATTGCCCCCTCGGAAATGGAAAAAATCCTCAAACCCTTCGCCCGTGACAAAGCCATACTCAAAGCCGACAACGCCCGCCGCCTGCTGATGCTGGCTGGCACCAAGCAGGAGTTGGCCAACTATTTGCAGACCATCGAAACCTTTGACGTGGACTGGATCAAGGGCATGTCGGTGGGCATTTTCCCTCTGCAAAAGGTCGAGGCGACGCAAATCGCCCAGGAACTGGAAGTGCTGTTTGGCGAAGGCGCCGACAACCCGCTGGCGGGCATGTTCCGGTTTATGCCCATTGAACGGTTGAACGCGGTGATGGTCATCACCCCGCAACCGGACTATCTGTACAAGGCGCGCGAATGGATTCAGAAGCTGGACCGCACCGGCGCGGATGCCGCCGCCAACCTGTACGTGTACAACGTGGAAAACATTAAGGCCAGCGACCTGGCCGGTTACCTGAATGACATATTTGGCAATGGCAGTGGCTCCACTTCGCGCCAGTCCCGCAAGGAACGTGGAGGCCAGGTGGCCCCCGGCCTGACCGGACGCAATCTGGGCGCACGCGGACAGAACAAGGGCAACAGCCGGCAGAAAACAAAACCCGCGCGCAATAATTCACGCCCAAGCGGCACGGGCAGCGCCACCCTGATGGATGGCGATGTCCGCATCACGGCCATCGAAGAAAGCAACCAGTTGCTGATCAGCGCCAGTGCCCAGCAGTATGATGCCATCCTTTCCGCCATTAAAAAACTCGATACCGAGCCATTGCAGGTCTTGATAGAAGCCAAGATTCTGGAAGTCAGCCTGACCGACAAACTGGAATACGGCCTGCAGTGGTATTTCGGCCAGCACGTGCCTGAAGGCGGGGCCACCGGCAGCGCCAGCTTGAGCAACCTGAGAACCCAAGGTGCCTCCATAGGCAGCACTTTTGGTTACACACTCACAGGTGGGGAAATTCTGGCAGAACTCACTGGCAGTGACCTGTTGAGCCACTCCACGGTGCTATCCACCCCTTCTGTGATGGTGCTGAATAACAAATCGGCCACCATCAATGTGGGCAAGGAAATCCCGGTTATCTCCGGCAACACCATAGGCACTGGCGGGGCTGTCAGCAATTTCACCCAGTACAAATCCACCGGTGTTATCCTGGAAGTGACGCCACGGGTCAATCCCGGTGGCTTGGTGTATCTGGAGATTACGCAGGAAGTCAGCTCGCCGGGTGAACCCATTCCTAACCAGCCCAATCTGCCCATCAACAAAAAGCAAATGACGTCTGAGGTGGCGGTGCGCAGTGGCGAAACCATTGTCATGGGTGGACTGATTTCTGAAAACACCGGTCGCAGTAGCCAGGGCGTGCCCGGCTTGAACCGCTTGCCACTGGTCGGTGGTCTGTTCGGTAGCAAATCACGTAACAAGGACCGTACCGAGCTGATTCTGTTGCTGACCCCAACGGTGATCAGCAACCGGGATGAAAGCCGCGAACTGACCCGGGAGTACAGCAAACAGTTCCTGGGCCTGAAGCCCCTGCGAATCAAAGAACAGCAACGACTGGAAAAAGAACGGGCCAGACAAATGGAAGGCAACTAGGGAAGTTCTGAGCATCACCTATATTGATGCCAGGTTAATAATACAGCCTAACCAACAGATAACCACTACTTGAGGAAAACGAATGAAGAAAATAGCCACGTATCTTGTCGTCAGCTTGTCAGTCATCTTGTTGACAGCCTGCGGCAGCACCGGCGGTGTTAAAACCACGACCTACCAGGGCAGTGCCGAAGAAAAAAAGATCGCCCAGCGCGCCGAGCAACGCTGGGCCTATCTCAGCACAGGGGAATATGACAAAGCCTGGGAATACTTCACTCCCGGACACAAACGCTTTGAAAGCAAGGAAGCTTTCAATCTGCGCATGCGACAAAAGCGCGTGGATTGGAAAAAAGGGCAGGTGGTTGATGTTGACTGTGATGAAGAAGGTGTTAGCTGCGACGTGACTGTCAAGCTTGATTACGTCTATCATTCTCCGAAGTCCATGGTGGGTGATGTGGAGGCATCCACCGAAGTGGAAGAAAAGTGGGTCAAACTGAAAAATAAATGGTTTTACGTGCAACCGGGGCTGAAACAAAAGTTGCTCAAATAGCGCCGGTGGTTTACTATCTGCCTTCATGGTGGGTAAATAAACGCCTGCAGCGGGAATAAATCCTTGCCCAGGCAAAAAACTTGTCGTATTATTTACCTGCTATTAAATACGCCAACCCGCCTTGAGGGCGGAGCTGGCGATTTTCTGTGTAGTAGCCCTGTAGTTAACTAGGAGTTAAAAATGAAAAGAAATAATCTGACAACGGCAGTGATTGCCGGTATCGCTGGTGTCGCCGGCGTTGCCAGCATCTCCAATGCTGTGGACATCAATAATGACGGACTGGGTCAGGTACTGATCTATCCGTACTACACCGTCAATAACGGTTACAACACCGTCATGACTGTGGTCAACACCACCGACCAGGCCAAAGCGGTTAAAGTCCGTTTTATGGAAGGTAAAAACACCCAGGAAGTGCTTGACTTCAACTTGTACCTGTCTGCCTACGACGTGTGGACTTCCGTACTGGTTAAAGACGGTACCGATGTGCGTCTGCTGACTAGCGACACGTCCTGTACTGCGCCTTCTCCAATCGATGGCCAGGTCTTCCTGCCTTATCAGTATCAAACTGATGCTGTGGGCGAAGACGGCGTACGTAAGTTCGAGGGTCACTTCGAAATTATCGAAATGGGTCCAGTTGTGGATCCAGCCACTATTACCAACGTGACTCATGTGGCCGGTACCCCTCCGGGTTGTGCCACCGTGTCCGCTAATTGGGCATCTGGCACTGGTGTTTGGGCTTTGGATCCAGTTGCTGCGAATGCGGTGCTGAGTGCACCTAATGGCGGACTGTTTGGTACGGCCTCCCTGATTAACGTCGCTGAAGGCGTTGATGTGGGTTATGATGCCGTGGCATTGGAAGACTTCAATGACACTGCTAACCACACCAGCCCGGGTAGCTTGCTGCCTTCATTGGCCTCAGCCAGTCCTCAGGTAAGCACTGTGATTGTTAATGGTACAGTTGTGACAACAAACTGGGCGGCTAACCTCGCCCCAGGTGCAACTTTCGCTGATCCTGTGTCTGCGTTGTTTATGCACGACCGCATTTATAACGAATACACCGTTGAGTCTGCCATTAACGCGGACACCGAATGGGTGGTGACTTTCCCCACCAAGCGCTTCTATGTAAACCCGGGCCCGATTGCTCCGTTCACCACTGATTTCACTGAAAACGGTGCCTGCGAAGCCTTTGGTACCCGTTACTGGGATCGTGAAGAAGGTATGCCAAGTCAGCCGCCAGGAACCACTCCGGTTTCTCCGCTGCCGCCACCTGACCAGCCTCAGGTTCCGGTTTTTTGCTGGGAAGCCAATGTCCTGAGCTTCACACACGACGACGCACCAACTGGTCCCAGCAACATTCTGGGTTCAAACCATAACTACTGGTACTCTTTGGGTGACGGTTTCGACGCAGGTTGGGTTGAGCTGAGCTTCGCGCAAAGCAAGAACTTTACTGATGGTGTGATTACCCAACAGTACCTGGGTCTGCCCGTGACCGGTTTCTCTGTGCAGAAATACGTCAACGGCACATTGGGTGGTGGTTCAACACTGGCCAATTACGCCGGTCTGTTCCAGCACAAGTACCGCACCGTGGTTAACTCTCTGTAATTCAGAGGCGTTAATCAAGGCACATAAAGCGGGGTCCTTCTGGGCCTCGCTTTTTTTGTGCCTGACTTTCCACTATAATCCGGCAACAAGAAACATTTTACGTTAGCTTAACGCTCAGCCCTTATAATGGGCATATTGAAAAAACTGTGGAATTCCCATGACGTCTAAACACAACACACTTCTACTCACTGGACTCAAGCAAAGCTTGGTTCTGCTATTGTTTTCCCTTGCTGGGTCGTACGCTTCGGCAGAGCAGCTGATTATTAATTACGATGACAATGGCACAATCACCGAGCGGTGCCAGTTCACTCTGGATGGCACAGCACCGGTGGTCATTGACAGCGCCACGGGAGACATTACGGCCCAGGTCACCGATCCGGATGCCTGCGGCAGCACCACGCCCGTTCCTCCGACGGTGACCGTCACCCCCGCCACGGCGACAATTAACCTGGGTTCGAGTCAGACCATTTCCTGGACATCAACCGGGGCGACATCCTGTGTTAAAGCCGGATCCTGGTCAGGAACAGCATCACCCAATGGCAATGAGACAGTGACTCCGCCATCAACTGGAACATTTACCTATACCATTACCTGCACTAATAACGATGGTTCCGCGTCAGATTCTTCGGTGGTAACAGTGACTGATCCAAATGTTCCAGCTTTCTGCTCGACCATACCAACTTTCGGGCTAACAGAACAGCACAATCCAGAAACTTATCAGGATGCGACGGGACACCCCTGGCCTGGGATAGTCAGTGACAGTGATTTCTGGTCAATTAACAGTTTTCAATACAGTGCGCTTTCTTTTGTGGCTGATTCAAGCACCGGGACATTGTTGTTTGAAGCAGGTCGTCCTGCCGAAGGTCCAGCGGCTGGATATACGATAAAAATAAGCCAGTGCCCTGGGGACTTTACGCGAGATATTTCCGACCCCGATGTGGCTTATTGCCAAAAAAGTGGAGCGGTGGCGGGCATAAGTTGGTCTCCTACAACACAGGCTGGTAAGTGCACGTTAACGCCTGGCGTTACGTATTACTTGAATGTTGTTCATGGAAATGTTGAAAACAACTCAACTTTCACAAATAATTGCAGCTCAACTTTCTGTTCAGTCGCTATGCAACGGACAAATTAACCGATGAAAAACACGATATTCTTGCCAGGGCGCTATGCCCTGGCTTTTTTCTGTGCAACCATAATGCCCTTTTTTGCGTGGTCGCAAGCGCAAACAGCCAAAGACGTCAGAAAAGCAGAAAAAGAAGTGATTCTTGATAATGGCGATGTGCAGTTGACATTGGCTGACGTCGATGCTTTTGCCGAGGCTATCCCTAAAAAAGACCGGGTGGGTTTTTTTGATAGCCCCAAACGCATCGAAAAAACCCTGCTGGACTTGTGGATGGTAAAGGTTCTGGCCAATCGAGCCCGGCAGGAAGGGGTAAACAAGGAACCGCGTATCGCCAATATTATTCGCTACAAAACGGATCTAATTCTGAGTCAGGCGATGGTCAAGCGCGCTTCCAGCCAAATCGATGACAAAACCCTGGAAGAACTGGCCTATGAAAATTACCTGGTCAACAAGGCCGACTACATGACGCCGGAAAAGCGCAAGGTCAAGCACATTCTGTTGCGACATAACCGGACTTTTGATGACCAGATCAAAGCCAAGGCTCAGGAGTTGCTGGACACCCTCAAGCAACACCCAGAACAGTTTGAAGAACTGGCCATTGCCTATTCCGATGACAAGGGCTCGGCCGGTAAAGGCGGGCGATTGCCGGCGATTGAAAAGGGCACCACGGAGCCGGCTTTTGACGTGGCGGTTTTTTCACAGAAAAAGCCTGGCCTGGTGCCGGAAGTGATTGAAACACGCAGTGGCTATCACATTGTCTGGCTGGAAAATATTTTCCCCGCAAAACCAGCCGATTTTGAATTTATTAAAGGCGATCTTATGGAGTCGGTTCGTGCCAGCCTGGCTGACGAGAAACTGACCCAGCTCAAGCGCAAGCTGGACAGCAAGGAAATCAGCATCAACAAAGGCGCCGTGGCCGGGTTGCGAACCCGTTATGGCAGTATTAAGCGCTAATACTGACACTGCATAAAATCTCTTTTGGCTGCCGGCTTTTTATGCCGGCAGTTCTTTATAGGAAGTTCTGATCGAATCATGAACTCGCTTCTTATACCTGAAATGTCCGATAACTGCGTTAAAGTCCTTGCCAATAGCCCGCTATTGGCTGCGAACTTCGCCTTGTTCTCGAACATTTCAGATATAACCTGTTTCGTCCAGATTCACTCAGCGCTTCCTTTATTGCCGGTAAAATAGGCGCATGTTTTCCTACTTTCTCAAACGCGAACTCACGGAACGCTATCTGGGCAATGTCATGGGGCTGGCCTGGGTGTTTATCCAGCCACTGATCACCCTGGTGATCTACAGCTTTGTGTTCGAGAATATCTTCAAAGCGCGGATTCCAGAAGCCGCCCACCTGGGCTTTGCCGTGTACCTGGCCATCGGCTTCTGGCCATGGACGGCCTTTGCCGACTCGGTGCTGCGCAGCATCAATGCGCTGGTTGAAAAGAAAGACCTCATTGGCAAGGTCAAGCTGGATTTGCGCCTGCCGGTGGCCGCCACAGTGACCGCCACTTTTTTGTTGCACATGCTGGGTTATGCCGTGGTACTGCTGGCACTGGCCGGGTGGGGCAAGCCCTTGCACTTTGAAATGATACCGGCGATTATCCCTGCATTGGCCGTTATCTATCTGCTGGCCCTTGGGCTGGGTTTTTTGCTGTCAGCCATTCAGGTTTATCTCAAGGACACCCAACAAATCATGGCCTCATTGATGATGCTGTGGTTTTTCGCCACGCCCGTGATTTATTCAGAGTCGCTATTGCCGGAGTCAGTACGCCAGTGGCTGTGGCTAAACCCGATTTATCCACCCATCAAGTTTATCCACAACGCGTTGCTGTTCGGGCGCGATTTGCCCTGGCTGATGCTGCTGGGTAGTGGGGTTTTTGCGCTGCTGCTGCTGGCTTTCAGCCTGAAACTGTTTAATCGCCTGTCTTCCCGCTTTGAGGATTTCATCTGATGCAGCCCCTGGTCAAGGTAGAAAAGCTGGGCAAAATTTACCCGAAGACCAGCACCAGCAGTTCGCGATTGCGCGCCATGTGGTCCTTGTTGCGTTCGCGGCCCATCACCGAGGGCAGTGAGGTGTTGCGTGACATCAACTTTGAAATCTATCCGGGGGAATCACTGGCCATTATTGGCAAGAACGGCGCCGGGAAAAGCACTTTGCTAAAGATTATTTCCGGGGTTGTGCAGCCCACCACCGGCAGCGTCACCGTCAATGGAAAAATCGGCGCCTTGCTGGAATTGGGCTCAGGTTTCCACCCGGAGTACACAGGCCGCGAGAACCTGAAAATGGCAGCCGCTCTGGCAGGTCTTGACAAAAAATTAATTACTACCAAGCTGCAGCAGATGATTGAATTTGCTGATATCGGCAGTTACATCGATGAACCGGTCAAACATTATTCCTCGGGCATGGTGGTTCGTCTGGGGTTTTCGGTGGTGACAGTCACTCGACCCGAGTTATTGATTACCGATGAGATTCTTGCTGTGGGCGATCAAAGCTTTCAACGCAAATGCATTCAGTGGATCGATGAATACCTCGCCAGTGGTGGCACCTTGATGCTGGTTTCCCACAGCATGTACCACGTCAAGAAGCTCTGCAAGACCGCCGTCTGGCTGGAGGATGGCCGGGTCAAGAAACTGGGTGATGTGCATCAGGTGGCCCAAGCCTACGAAGACGAGCATGACCTGGTTCGGGAACAAAGCCAACGTTCGGTTGAAGTGGACACATCCAACTACCACGTGGAGTCACTTCAATTAAGCCACGGTTCGCAGATCACCAACCGGCTGCTGAGTGGACAAGACCTGGACATCGAGGTGGTGTGCTGGTCACCCGATGGCCGGGCGCCAGTGCTTGCCATTGGGGTGGTTCGTGTGGACGGCACGCCGGTCTATGGCACCTTGTCGGAACTGTTTGATGCCACGCCTGAACCGCTTGATGACAACCGGTGGCGGTACCGGTTGCGACTGCCCCGTTTGCCCTTGCTGCCAGGCACCTTCACCATCCGTGCCCATTGCATGGACCCCGAAGGCATACGGTTGATGGACACCTGCGAAAGTGAGTTGCGCATTCAGGGCGATTCCCGCGAGTTGGGCGTGGTGCGCCTGCCCATTGAATGGCGTGCGCATACGGTCGACAAAACCGCTCCTTTCGATAATGACACCTGAAAGTCCCCAAAAGGCAGCTTGTGTTGATGCATCAGCACTCACTGTGGTGGTGCCCATCTACAATGGGCACGATGCCCTGTCGCGTTGTCTGTCGGCCTTGCAGGCACACAGTCATAACGCAGCGGTCATCCTCATTGATGACGCCTCCACGGATGAACGGGTCAGTGCACTGGCTCGGCATTATGCCACTCACAATGGTTGGGAGTTCATCCAACACAGGCACAACCTGGGTTTTGTCAAAACCGCCAACGAAGGTTTGTGCCACAGTGACGGCCACACGATTTTGCTCAATGCCGATGCCATCGTAACGCCATATTGGCTGGATGCTTTTGCCCAGGTCATTGACCGCGTTCCGGACCTGGCCACCGCCACTCCGTGGTCCAACAATGCGGAAATCTGCAGTTTTCCTGGCTTCTTGCGCGCTCAGCCGGTGCCGGAATCGGCGCATGAATTGGCTCAATATCTCTATCACAGCCATCAACCGCAGTACCCTGAAATTCCTACCGGTGTGGGGTTTTGTCTGTTAATAACGGCCCAGGCCAAACAGCGCATTGGCGCCCTGGACGCCGAAACCTTCGGCCACGGCTATGGAGAAGAAAACGATTTTTGCCTGCGGGCCAGGCAGGCGGGCTTGAAAAATATCTTGCTCGATAACGCCTACGTGGCGCATATTGGCAACCAGAGTTTTGCCGACCTTGGCATGAAACCCGATCAGCAGTCCATGCAAAGGTTGCTGGGCAAACACCCAAATTACGCTCACATGATCGAGGAATACATCCGCACCGACCCCTTGGCTGGCCTTCGTTGTGAGATAATTGATAGCTTGAAAAAACACCGGCCCGATCTGGCCAGGGAGCTGGGTATAGGCAATCATGACTCGCAGTAAAGCCAACGACATAGCCGCTCCGGCCATGGAATTTACCGGTGAGCGGTTTACGCCCGAATGCGAACGCGAAATCTGGTATGAGCATTACCACCGCTATGCGCTGGCCGCTGAATTGGTGGCCGGGCGCCAGGTGCTGGATGCTGCCTGTGGCGAAGGCTACGGCACGCACCTTTTGGCCACCACAGCGGCCAGTGTTGTCGGGGTGGACGTGGACCCTGAAACCATTCAACACGCCAGGCAGCGATATGCCAGTCAGCCTGGTACTGGTCAGCAGACACGCCTGACATTTGTTCAGGCCTCCTGTGCCGCCTTGCCCTTTGCCGATAACAGCTTTGATGCGGTGGTCTCGTTTGAAACCCTTGAACACCTCAGTGAACAGGAGCAGATGCTGGCGGAATTTCATCGGGTACTGAAAGACGATGGCTTTCTGGTGATCTCAACCCCGGACAAATCCGTCTACAGCGATGCCAGCGGCTACGACAACCCGTATCACGTCAAGGAACTGTATCGGGACGAGTTTGCTGCACTACTGGGTAAACACTGGCCTGCGCTCACGTGGCTGGGTCAGAAAATGGCTTTTTTTTCTATCCTCTGGAAGGAAGAAAACCCTCACCTGGAAACGGTTTCAACCCATGTCCTGCAAAAGGATGAGCAATCAAACCAAAACCGGTTGCCCTGGCCTGCGGTCTATCACGTGGTACTGGCGGCCAATAAAACCGAGCATTTGCCAGCGGTGGCTGACCTCAACCTTTTTGCGGATGAGCCAGAGTCCGTCTATGGGCATTACCACGCGGTCATTCGCGCCCACATACAGGCCGAGAAAGAACTGGCTGCCATGAAAAACGCCTTGCAACGCTGGCAGAAAATCCCCTTGCTGGGGCCCTGGCTGAAACACCTGAGAAAAAAACATGGAATTTGAATTCGACTTCGACCCGCAGGCCACACCCAAAAAACCTGCCTCCACCACCGAGGGCCCCCTGTATGCCTCGGTTTCGGGTGTGGCGGCACCGCTTTCACAGGAAGAACTGGTGTTTTTCAACCCCCGCGATGGCAGCAGCCACGTGATGACGCATCAGGTGCTGGACGCCCTGGCCTTGTCGCGAGACTTTCAGCCGCTGACCACCCACATCGACCGCGTGGCACAACACCTGCCGGGGTTGAAGCAGCAAAAGGGTGCCATCGCCAAGGTGTTTGAGTTTTTGCAAAAGAAAGGCACCATGTTGTCAGATCAGCAATGGCTGCAGGGGATACGCTCACCTGAGGCGTCAACGCGGACAAGGGCTGATAAAGCCTTGCCTTTTGCGGGCATTGTCCTGCGCACCTGCGATCGGCCCGAGCAATTACAGCGAATCCTGGAATCGTTGCAGGTCTACCAAAGCCGGTTTGGTCATCAGTGGCCAGTGCATGTCTTTGATGACTCGCGTCAGGAGAAAAACCAGCAGCGCAACGAGAAACTGTGCCGCGAATCACCCTTGTCGGTTCAGCACCACGGGCACGTCTGGCAACGTTCCTTTGTGGCTATGCTGGTGAAGGAATTTCCTCAGCATCGTCAGGCCATCGAATGGCTGTTAAACCCGCCTGAGGACAATAGCATTTTTACCGGTGGACGGGTCTGGAACCTGGCTTTGCTAGCCCTGGCCGGCAAAAAAGTGCTGTTCTTTGATGATGACTTTCTGTTTGAGCCGCGCCGGTTAAAGGCAGCACCTGAGCCGCAAGTGGACTTTTCAGTGGATGCCCAGCTGGGCGTTTCCTTTGCCCTTAACCTGAACGAGATTCACGAGAAAACCGAAAAAATTGACCAGGATGTGCTGGCGGATCTGGTTGAAAACGTGGGTTTGCCATTGCACCAATGGTTGCAGCAGGCACCAGAAAAAAACCGGAGCCTCAAGGGCCAGCCGCTGGTGGAATTGCAGCGCCTGCATGCCAACAGCCCCGTCAAACTGACGGGCAATGGCACCTGGGGTTCACCGCGGGCCGAAAGCAACTACTGGCTCTATTTCCTCAAAGGCGACCAGCAACAGGCCTTTTGGCAAACGCGCGATATTTACCTGGATAACATCGAAGCCTCACACCTGATGCATTATTCGCCCGATTATCAGGCCTTGTCCCTGGGGCAATTCGCGCCTTCGGCCATAGACAACACTGAACTGACTCCGTTTTCCATGCCTATTGAAAAGAACGAAGATCACTTTTTCAATGGCATGATGCTGTACTGCTATCCGGACCAGATTGCCTTGCACTTTCCCTGGATGTTGGGGCATGTGCAAAGCGAAAAGCGTCGCCGCAGCGGCATGAACCACATTGCCCGTCGTCCAAATTTCAACCTGTTTGTGACGGATTACCTGTTGTCCAAATCGGATCACTGCGAGGCCCGCTCACCACAGCTGCGCCTGGGCGTGGCCGCCGGAAACCTGGCTTCACTGGCGGATGCGGATTTTCGTACGCTCGCCAACCGCCTGCAGGAATACATGATCCATGTGCGGGCCAATATCGTGTCCTCGCTGCAACAGCAGCTGGCCCAGTCACCGGATGCGCCCATCTACTGGCAGGCCGACGTTCGAGAGCTGATTGAAGCCAATGGCAAGGCCATTGCCAGTAATGAGCCACCGGTTTTTCGCGGCTGGCCCGACACACTGGATCTGGCCGGGTGCGTGGCGCGTGCACGGGGTGAACTGTCGGACATTGCCCGCGCGACACGTGCCTGGCCGGAAATCTGGGAATTCTGCCGCAGCAACTAGTTTATCCATGCCTGATACCTCGCCTTCTGCTAAGCCCTCCGCGCTCTGTACAGCCATAGTGGTGAATTACAATGCCGGTGAAATCCTGGCAGAAACCATTGGGGATTTGTTGCAGGCCGGGGGCGTGGCCAGCATTCGCCTGGTGGACAATGCTTCCAGTGATAACAGCCTGGATCGTGTGAAACAACAGCACGCTGAAGCCATGCTCACGGGGCGTTTGCGGATAGGGCAGCAACCGCATAACCGCGGCTTTTCGCCAGCCTGCAATGCAGGAGCAAAAGGCGTTGATACGCCGTATCTGGCCTTTGTCAACCCGGACTGCCGGGTGTTCCCCGATACCTTGCCAACGCTGGTTGAGTCACTGCAGTCGCACCCTGAGGCAGCCCTGGCCGGGGCCTGGGTGTGCAATCCGGATAGCAGCGAACAGCGGGCCACGCGCCGCCGTTTGCCCACGCCCTGGCGCGTGTTCAGGACGGTCAGTGGCCTGGAAAAACTCGCCCGCCGATGGCCGCGTTTTTTTTCCTGGCTGGCCGGGGTCAACCTCGACTTTGGCCCAAAGCCAGAGACGATCACCGAAGCCGAAGCGGTCAACGGCGCCCTGATGATGGTGCGCCGTCAGGACTTTGACGCTGTTGGCGGCTTTGACGAAGGTTTCCCTTTGCATTTTGAAGACCTGGACCTGTTTGCCCGGCTGCAGCAGCAGGGCAAGAAAATCCTCCTGGTGCCAGCTGCCCGCGCCGTTCATCACCAGGGTTCTTGCTCCGCGGACAGCCAGCTCATCAAGCGGCTGAAACGGCACGGCTTGCGCCGCTACTGGCACAAGCACAGCTGCAATCCGGTGCTAAAAGCCGTGATTCGCCTGATCCCAAAAGCGAACTTGCCCCAAGGCTGAGTTGAGTGGGTCATTGATTGGGCGCAGCGGGGCGGTTATGCTTGCCCATGATCCTTTAATTCTTGTCCTCCCATAAGCACCCATGACGCATCAGAACCGCACAACGCCTGAAGGCAATAAACACAAGCCAGCCATGGATTTCCGGCCTGCCAGTGACAGTGAAAAGCCAGTGAAGGCTAGTGCCGGGGATAAGGCGGGTAATCCCAGGCGATCTGCCAAAGACCCGGGCAGGGAATCCACCAGAAATCCTTCGAAGGCTTGGTTTTACTGGCGCAAACGGCTGTTTCAGATCCTGGAAAAAGAAAAAGCCAACCACATGGCGAGACTGATCCGGGTGTCGCTGATGGGACTGATTCTTGTCAATGTGGTGGCCGTTATTCTTGAATCCGACCCGAAAATCTTTTCCCGCTATCGGCATTTTTTTACCATCCTTGAAGTCTTTTCCCTAGCCGTCTTTACGGTGGAATACCTGGTGCGCGTCTGGGTCTCGGTGGAATCACCCGACAAACGGTTCCGCTCCCCGATCAAGGGGCGTTTGCGCTACATGATGACTCCCATGGCCATTGTTGACTTGCTGGCCGTGGCTCCGGTTTGGTTTGGCATGCTGGTCTATCGCGATTTAATGATATTGCGTGGCTTCCGCCTGATCCGGGTCTTCAAGCTGACGCGCTACTCTCGCAGCATGGACCTGATGGTCGCTGTGTTGAAACAGGAAAAAGGCACCCTGGCTTCGGCCTTTTTTATTCTCGGGATGCTGATTGTCATGGCGGCGGCGGGCATCCACATGGTGGAAGGCGACGAGCAGCCGGAGGCCTTCGGCACGGTGTTGCAAGCCATCTGGTGGGCGGCGGTGACGCTGACCACGGTGGGCTATGGTGACGTGGTGCCAGTGACGCCGCCGGGCAAGGCCTTTGGTACCTTTATTGTGCTCATTGGCGTGGCCATGGCCGCTTTACCCGCGGCGATTCTGGCTTCCGGTTTTTCCTACGAGATAAACCGCCGGCGTGAAGTGTTCCGGGCCCGGGTCATGGCCATGATGGCCGATGGGCAATTGGACAAGAAGGAGCGCAAAAAACTCCGCAATCTGGCCGAGGAACTGGGCATACCGCCCTCGGACGCCAACTTGATTATCAAGGAAATTTCACACGAAGTTCGGGTTTTTGTGCAAACCGAATGCCCGCACTGCCATTTCCCCTTGCAGATTGACAACAGCACCGGCCACCTGAAAGTGGCCAAGGGCAAGCATTAACCCGCCGAGAACGCCTGCAGGTGATGGCTTGAGAAACGGAAAAGCCCCATGATTTGGGGCTTTTCCGGTTGGCTTTTTCGCCAGAGGGCGTTTGGCGTGTTTGCTTTAGGGAAGCCCTGATCGAATCGTGAACTCGCTTCTCACACCTGAAATGCCCGATAACTGCGTTGAAGTCCTGGCCAATAGCCTGGCTATTGGCCAGGACTTCGCCTTGCTCTCGAACATTTTCGGCACAATCTGCTTCGTCCAGATTCAATCAGAGCTTCCCTAGAGTTGGGTCACGTTTGCCGTGTCGCTATCGGTGGCATCGGGGAAGCCCAATGGCGTGTTGTTGGCATCCACTGGCGTGCCGGCTGTGTTGGCGTGGTTGGTCAAGGTGCCATTGATGTTGCTTTCCACATACCACGTGGCGCTGGCACCCGGGGCCAGCGGCAAGGACGGGTTGCCAATCAGTGTCAGGTCATTCAGGCTCAGGCCCAGGTCGGTGTCATCCAGTGTGTTGATGTCCAGGTGCACATCGCCGGTGTTGGTGACCGTAAAACAATAGGTGATGACCGCGCCGGCCACGTTACTGACGTTTTCGCCGGCATTGGGGCAGCCCGCGCCGTTGTCCCAGGAACCATAAACGGTTTTGTCCAGCTGCAGCGACGGGTTGGGCGCGGGCACGTCGATGCTGAAGGAAACCGGGTCGGACAGGTCAATGCCGCCATTGGCGGTACCGCCGTTGTCTTGCAGCACGGCTTCAAAAGTGGCGGTGCCAAAACTACCAGAGAGGGCGTAGTTAAGTGTGCCATCGTTAGCCAGACTGATGATGGGTTCATTGGTGAAACCATCCAGGGCGATAACGCCATTGGGGTCGGACACCACCGTCACAGTATAGGCTTGCACCTGCTGGCTGCTGTCTTCGTCGGGGGCGCCAAAGCTGTCTACGGTAGCAAAAGCGGTAATGGTGGCCGCAGGCGTTTCGGCACTTTTCGTGGCCGCGCCATTGGCAGCGGGTGCATAAGGGCCATCGACGATCACCGTTGGGCTGACGCTAAAGACCGGTTTGTCGTTAACCGGCGTGATGTTAACGGTGAAATCACTGTTGATTGAGGTGGTGCCATCATTCACCACCACGCTCACCACGGCCGAACCATTGGCATTGCCAGCCGGCGTAACGGTCACGGTGCAGTCCGTGCCATTGCCCGTGTCGCCAATCACAATGCCGGAAGTCGGAATGATGGCCGTATCCGGGCTGGAAGCCGTGACATGACCCAGGCAGGTGACGGCGGTTTCCACGTCGCTGATGCTGAAAGGCAAGGCCGCGGTGGAATTGTCTTCCAGAATCGTTTGATCGGGGATGGCCGTGATGGTGGGTGGTTGGTTGTTCACCACGTTGAGGCTGAAGCTGTCCACGTTGTTGCCCAGCACGCTGTCGGTGTATTGCGGAGCCACCAGCACCGCGGCATTGAGGGTCAGAGTTTGTGGCAGTGCCGCGCTGTTATTGATGACCGGCCGGGTAACGGTGATATCAATGGAATCGCCGGCATCCAGGATCGCATCGATGACATCCACCACATCGGTGCCGGTGGTGTTGGTGCCGCAGGAGGCATTAGCCGATGAGCCGTTGACCACCGCACAGCTCCAGGTGCCGCTGCCCAGGGCCGGATCAAAGCTGCCGGATTTGGGGAAAAAGTCCGTCAGGTTGAAATGCGCCAGGTCGGTGCCGTTGTTGACGGCAGTGATGTGATAGACAAAATTGAAACCTGCTGCCACGGTGTTGCCGTTGGCGGTGTAGTTAACCGCAATGTCCGAATTGCTGGCGCCGCCGGGCGCTTCAAAACCGTGGATAAAAATAACATCGCTGCTGCCCCCACCGGAAACTGTGCCGGCGGCATCCATGCACACCAGCGTGCTGTCGCCGATGACATTCAGGCTGTTGTTGGTCACGTCATATTGAATGCTTTGCAAACCGGAAAGCGGTGCCGGTGATTCGTTGTTGGGATCAAAAATGCGCAAGCTGATGGGCAGGTTGGAACTGCCAAAATTAGTGCAGAAAAAAGGCTCGGCCACAGAAACGTCAATGCGGTTGTTGGCCAGGTCGTAGTCGATGTTGGCGGTGGTCGGAACCGGGTTGGAACCGTTGATAGACAGGCCGGCAGCCTGTGTGCCAGTGGTCACCAGACCACAGGCCAGCAGTGTGAGCAAGGGGGCAATTGAATGAGTTTTCACGTGGTGTTCCTTCATTTTCGGTTTTTTCGCAATGCGATCGGGTTTCTGACTTTCAAACAGGGCAACGGCTACAGTAACTTATGTTAAGGGATTCAGGAACGAATCGCCACACATTAAGCGCCCGTACGCCAGTTTCAGTGTGAATTTTCGCAGGCTTTTGGCCTCACTTGTGATAATTTAACGAAATAGGTGTTAAATAAGTATTAGCTCGGGCTTTTTCTTGGCCTAAAGCAATCAATTTTGCCAAAACAAACCATCAAAAGCAGGTGTCAGTACCCGAGGGCTCGCTGTATGACAAATTTTTTCCCCGCAAAATGCTTTCTTCTGGCCAGTGTTTCCCCTTTCAGGTACGTGTTTTTGTTCAGCCTGGGTTTGGCCGGATTTCTTGCGTCTGCCCATGCCGGGTCCGGAGGTGCTGAATCAAAGCCGGTGGATATATTTTCCCGCATGTCAGCCGCCGAACGTGAGCGCACGGGCATTGATTCGCTCACGCCTCGGCAGCGCGCGGCGCTGCTTGAGTGGCTGCAACAGCACCTGGGAGCAGGTGATGCACACACAACCACCAGTCAGGCCAGCCGTGCGACCACCGAATTCCCTACCGAAGCCGGCACGCCTACCTCATCCAGCACCGCTCCATCCCTGCCTGCCAGCGAAGCGGACATGGAGGCCGAAGTGCAACGGCGCGTGGCGCAAAAGCTGGCACAGGAAAAAGCCGCCCGGGCAGGACGGGAAAATAAAAGCCAGCGCATGCCAGTGCAGGCACGGATTAAAGGGACGTTCAAGGGTTGGCGCGGGGCGACGGAATTTATCCTGGACAATGGTCAGGTGTGGAAACAGGTGGATGGTGAAACTTATTACATCCGGCACATGCAAGACCCGGAAGTGGAACTGGTGCCCATGGCGCTGGGCAGCTGGGGCTTGCGCATCAAGGCCACCGGGCGCACGGTCAAGGTGCGTCGTATTCGTTGACACGTGATTCTTGCCTGCTGACGCCCGGGGCTATACGCTCCGCTGGATGTTTTTAGCCCGAAACTCTGCGACTGGTTTAACATTTTTCCAAGGCCGGCGGCGTTAGACTGGTCCAGGCACAGCATTTAGCGCACGGGATGCGTTGGTAATGCAGGGGTATTCGGCCAGGGAGGGAACAGTTAATAGCAGCTTTTCCTGAGGGGGAATTATGAGTGCTTGTTTTTCTTCACGTCTGGTTTCTTTCATTCCAACAACCCGTTTTGTGGCCTGTGGGCTGCTTTTGTTTCTTCTTGCGCCGGCCTGTCAGGCACAATTGCCGCCGGACCTTTTTCTGCAGCCGGTGGCTTCCGGTTTGAGCAGTCCTGTGGCCGCGCGTCATGCCGGTGACGGCAGCGGACGGTTATTTATCGTCCAGCAGGAAGGGCAGATATTCATCAAACAGGGCGCCGGCATTCTGCCCACGCCATTTCTGGACATTTCCGGCATTGTCAATTGCTGCGGTGAACGGGGTTTGCTGGGGCTGGCCTTCCACCCGAATTTCGCCAGCAATGGTTATTTTTTCGTCAATTACACCAACGCCCAGGGCGATACGGTGGTGGCGCGGTATCAGGTTTCGGCGGCCGACCCGAACCTGGCCGATGCCAGCTCTGCGGTGGTGATTTTCTCTGTGGACCAGGATTTCAGCAACCACAATGGCGGTAATATTCTGTTTGGGCCAGACGGCTACCTGTACATTGGCATGGGCGATGGCGGCAGTGGTGGCGACCCCTGCAATCGCGCGCAGACCCTCGACCCGGCCAATCTGGATAACAGCGGCAGCTGTTCGCCTGATGGCAATTTTATTGGTGACCCGGATTCACGCGCCTTGCTGGGGAAAATGCTGCGCATCGACGTGGACAACCCGGGCGTCAACACCGATGGCGTGTGTGCCGAAGGCGTCAATTATGGCATTCCCGCCGACAACCCGTTTGAGTCCGCAGGCGATACCCGCTGCAGTGAAATCTGGGCCTGGGGGCTGCGCAATCCATGGCGCTGGAGTTTCGATCGCATGACTGGAGATATTCTAATCGGGGACGTGGGACAGGGAGCCGTGGAAGAAATTAGTTTTCAGCCAGCTAGTAGTGCAGGTGGTGAACACTATGGCTGGAGCTGCATGGAGGGCGACCAGACGTATAATGCCGGGCGTTGTCTGCCCGGTGTGACGCTGACGCCACCGGTCTTGACAGAAACTCATGCCGGCGGCAATTGCGCCATCACCGGCGGCTACCGCTACCGTGGCCCGGTCACCGCCATCAATGGGCTGTATTTTTACGGCGATTACTGTTCCGGTAAAATCTGGTATGCCAGTGAGTCCGGTGGCAACTGGACCCGCCAGGAATGGAACCACGGTGAAGCCAGCTTGCCGTTTACCCTGGGCTCGTTTGGTGAAGATGAAACCGGCGAGGTGTATGTGGTTTCACTGGCCGGCACCTTGTTCCGTATCACCACCGACAGCATTTTTGCCCACGGCTTTGAGTGATTCAAAGCCGGTAGGCAAAAAGGCGATAGGGGAGCCCCCCGCCTTTTTGGCGGTTATTTTAATGGCTTGAAGCCGGGCGCCTTTAATTGTTGGGCGTCATCCCGTTCTTCCAGGCGCGCCAGCGGCGCCGTTTCATGCAGGTTTTGCAGGCAGCGTCCGGTTAAATCCTGATACACCGCCGTGCCACGGGTTTTCCACTCAACCTCCTTGTCACTCACCGGCCGCTTGCATACTGCCGGAATACCGGCCAGCACCTGCCGGGGCGGGCAGGTAAAACCCGGTTTGACGTAGCTCAATGCCGCCACCATGCATTCTTCCCCAATGCGGGCGTTGTCCATGATAACGCTCTGGATGCCCACCATGGCGTTGCGGCCAATGGTGCAGCCGTGCAACACCGCGCCATGACTGATGTGGCCGTTTTCACACACGCGGGTTTCGCCACCGGGGAAACAATGCGCGATGCAGCCATCCTGAAAATTGACGCCATCTTCAAGTACTATCCGGCCAAAATCACCGCGCAAGCTGGCGTGCGGGCCGATGTAGCAGTTTTTGCCAATAATCACGTCGCCGATCACGCTGGCAGTCGGGTGCACAAAACTGCTGGGGTCGATCACCGGCACCACGCCGTCAATTTCAAAAACCGGGGGCATAATCATCCAGAATTTCCAGGTGGCTTGAGTATAATACAAACCCTTCCATCCGCAAGAGTGGCAGCATGTTTGAGACCATTGAACTGAACGAGTCCGGTGCGCGTGCCACCATCACCCTGAACCGCCCGGATCGCCTGAACGCCTTCAACAAGACCATGCACCGCGAGTTTCAGCAGGCGCTGGAGGCCGTTGCCAATAATGACAGCCTGCGGGTGCTGGTGATTACCGGCGCCGGACGCGGGTTTTGTGCCGGTCAGGACCTGGGCGAACGCCAGCCCAGCGAAGGCAGCAAACCGGATTTGGGCGAAACGCTGGAAAACGGCTACAACAAGAGCCTGCGCCTGCTGCACGCCCTCAAAATCCCGGTGGTGGCCGCCGTCAATGGCGTTGCCGCTGGTGCCGGTGCCGGCATTGCCCTCAATTGCGACCTGGTGCTGGCCAAAAAGTCGGCCCGCTTCATTCAGGCCTTCAGCAACATCGGCCTGATTCCCGACAGTGGCATGACCTGGCATCTGCCACGTTTGATAGGCAGCGCCCGGGCGCGAGCCATTGCCCTGCTGGGCACGCCGGTGGATGCCGAAACGGCCGAAAACTGGGGCATGATTTACCGCAGCGTCGCCGATGAAAACTTTACCGAAGAACTGGAAAACCTGGTGGAAAACCTGGCCGCCCGGCCCACCATCGCCCTGGGGTTGATCAAGGATGCCATGCAGAAAAGCTGGAACAATACCCTGGATCAACAATTGGACCTGGAGCGGGATTACCAGCGCATTGCCGGCCTTACGCGTGATTTTGCCGAAGGCGTGACGGCATTCAGCGAAAAAAGACCGCCGGTTTTCGAGGGCCGTTAAATGACCACTGAAGCCACTGGAACCGCCGGGGCCACAGAAACCACCGAGGCCATCAATCGCTTTCCGGTCATCGGCGTTATCGGTGCCGGCACCATGGGCATAGGCATTGCGGAGGTCGCAGCAAGCCACGGGCATCAGGTGTTGCTGCACGATGTCAATGCCGAGGCCGCGCAGCAGGCACTGGATCAGATGGCCCAGCGGTTACACAAGCGGGTCGAAAAAGGCCGGATTTCCGCCCGGCAGCGGCAGGCGATACTCGAGCGCATCCGGTTTGTGGATGAGCTGGATGCGCTGGCCGAAGCCCGTCTGCTTATCGAAGCCATCGTGGAAAACCTCACCATCAAGCAGGGCCTGTTTCAGCAACTGGAAAAAATCTGCCCGGTGGAAACCGTTTTTGCCAGCAACACCTCTTCCATTTCTATCACCGCCATTGCCGCGGCCCTGAATGAACCCTCGCGATTGATTGGCCTGCACTTTTTCAACCCCGCGCCGGTTATGAAACTGGTGGAAGTGATTGCCGGTTTGCAAAGTGATGCGGCGTTGCTGGCCGCCGCCGAACAACTCTGCCTGGCCTGGGACAAAATACCGGTGCGGGCACAATCCACTCCCGGTTTTATTGTCAATCGCGTCGCCCGGCCGTTTTACGGCGAGCCTTTGAAAATGCTGCAGGAGCAATTGGCCAGCCCGGCGGTCATCGACACGGTTTTGCGCGAAAGCGCCGGTTTCCGCATGGGCCCGTTTCAACTGATGGACCTGATCGGGATAGACGTGAATTTCGCCGTCAGCCAGAGCATTTTCAGCGCCTTTTTCAACGACCCGCGTTACCGCCCATCGCTGATCCAGCAGGAAATGGTGGCTGCCGGGCTGTTGGGCCGCAAGACCGGTCGCGGCTTTTATGATTACGAGACGGCAGGCAAAGATCCTGCTCCAGTGCCTTACGCGCCACCGTGCGACCAGAACGGCACCGTCACCATTCGCGGCCACATGGGGCTGGGCGAGCCCCTGCGCGGACTGATACGCGCCCGGCGTTGTATTTCCCTGATGGAATCCAGAGGCTCCGGTTACTTGCTGGCCGGCGGCTGTGCGGTGGTGCTGGCCAATGGCCAAACGGCCACGGCCCGGGCCCGGGAGCACGGCTACAAATGCCTGGTTCATGTGGACCTGGCGCTGGATTTTGCCAAGGCGGAAACCATCGCCCTGGCTTTTTCCGAACGCTGCGAGAAAGCCAATCGTGACAGCGTCATCGGCTTGTTTCAGGCCCTGGGCAAAAAAGTGCTGGTGGTGCCGGATGAGCCGGCTTTGATTGCCATGCGCACCGTGGTGATGCTGATTAACGAAGCCGCCGAAGCGGTGTTCACCGGCGTGTGCGATGCTGAGGCTGTGGATCGCGCCATGCGCTACGGCGTTAACTACCCAGAAGGCCCGCTGGCCTGGGGCCGGAAAATCGGCTTTCAGCACGTATTGCAGACCTTGGAAGGCCTGCACCAGTGGTTTGGTGATGACCGTTACCGGCCTTCGGCCTGGTTGCGACACCAGGTGGAACTTGACAGCCGCCAGACCCAGACTGAGCGCCATGGGTACGGATGACAGGCCAGCTATTATTTAAGGAACCTCTTACATGGACACCGCCCGGTTTTGCAAGTGAATAATCAGCGAAGAAGGATCGATTGCAGTCTTACATCCGGCCTGTTCACGAACCTGAATGGTTCTGGCCTCAATGGTATTCGCCGACG
>JALWKC010000047.1 GCA_026996795.1 Lysobacterales bacterium
AGGCCACAGCAAGGGCGTCAGTACGCGCAAGGCCGCGGCCACAAAAACCAGGCCAAACAAGCCACCCACAATCGCCGGCGGCCGATGAATGCTGCGCCCGGTGTGTCCCAGACTGACCCGGCTCATCATGCCGAGGGTCAAACCACCAAGCCCACCCACGGCCAACGCATGCAGGCCCAGTTGAAACTGACCGGCACCCAGCAGGCCAAAGCCAACCACCAGCCAGGCATAGGCGAGGTCAAGCACCCACAGCAGCGGTTTCCGGATAATGCCGGGTTGATACCAGTACCGCAGACGAATCCCGTTCAGCAGCGCCAGGGCCACTGCCAGCCCTCGGGTGATGACGTGGTTGATATCGAATACGGCAAACAGTACAAACACCGCAAACAGGGGCAACAACAGCCGCTCCACCCAGGGGACGGGTTCGGGCGCTTCTGTTAAACCCAGACCGCTGCGGGTGAAAAACGGCACGATGCGCCCGGTAATGATCAACATCAGACCGATGAGCGCATAAAAACCCAGCAGCGTGCCGCTTAATGCCAGTGATTGCCGCGAGCCCAGCAGACCGGCCAGAAACACAATTTGGCCGGCCATCACGCCCAGTACACTCATTAACACCGGCAGTTGCCGCCATTGACGTACCGCACGTATTGGCCGCGCAATGGCGATAAAAAGACCGGCTTGAAAAACCAGATCAAGGAAAGCGCCCATGGCCTGGGTCCTTTCAAAACCCATCAACAGCCTGGCGGCCAGCCAGCAGGCAGCCAGAAATGCCAGGGGGAGTCCGTGGGGCGTTTTTTGGCCGGTCCAGTTTCGCACGGCGGTGAGCAGAAAGCCCGCCACCACGGCCATGGCGTAACCAAAGACCATCTCGTGGGCGTGCCACAGGGTCTGGCTGAGAAATCGCGGGCCAATCCACAAAGCCATGGCCAACACCGAGTAAAGCCCCGCCAGGAGAAAGAAAACACGAAAGCCCAGGTTGAAAAGTGCGTATGGCATGGAATATCCGCAGAAAGCGTTTTTTGAGTGCCCGCCATTTTAGCCGTCAGGGCTTGTGGTTTGCCTTGACGTTCGTCAATTCCGAAAAGAGTGCCTTGCCTGGCTTATTCGCTTAGTTGAGCTGTAGCCCAGGCCTTGTCAAAACTCTGCACACTGTCCAGCGCTTCGCAATCGGCTGCGTGGGCATAAAGTTCCCGGGCTTGCGCAGCCCCCTTGTCGCCGTGCAGCAACAGCAGGCCATTGGCGTATTCAATGGCCGTGATGGGCACATCGCCGGCCAGTTCCATGGAACGGTCAAAGTGGGCAAGGGCCTGCTTTGCTGAAGCACCATAGGTGAGCCGGCCAATGGTGGCGCCGATCTTGTTGATGATTTCGGCGTGGTACAGGCCGCTGGCGGTGTGGGCTTCGGCATGATCCTCGGCCAGTGCCAATGCCTGATCCAGCAACGCCTTGATCTGTCCGCCCAGGCCCATGGCCAGTGCCTTGGCAATGGATATTTTCTGGCTGTAGCGGCCGCCGGAAAGGGCCGCAGCGAACAGGGCATTGGGGTCATCGTCCCATTCCTGC
>JALWKC010000048.1 GCA_026996795.1 Lysobacterales bacterium
GGTCGTCACCAAAACGATTAAAGGCCCATATGGCACGCCCATTGTCTGCATGCAAACCGTATGGGGAAATTGGAACCTGATGTGTGCCTGGGGTGCCTCAGAAGTCAAACTGACTGACGACGAACAACAGAAGATTGATGACCTTTATGCTTCCCTGCACAATCGACCGCTTTGGACTGAGGACAAGAGCGAAAACTCCACGTCGGGAGAAGCAGGCCAGACCGACCTCTCTTCAACTCAAGAAACGCATGACGAACCACTAGACCCTTTCACCATCCGGGCGCGCCTGGGCAAACCCAAAGCGACCAAACAGAAGTTCAAAAATGGGCACTCCAAGCGCTGGGCGACTCCCAATCACACCAAATAGATTCCATCCATACTGACCCATGCACCGAAAAGGGAGAGGCCTGTGACTCTGAGCATTTCGTTCAGGATACTGAGCACCGTTCTCTGGTAAAAAAGGCTGGTTTTGCATGGGAAGCATAGGTACAGCAGAAAACTGTCAGCCTTTCTTTACAGGGTAGCGTTTTGATCTACAAGTCCCGGTAAACCGCGTTGCGTCCCTGGGGATGGTTCTTGAATCGCCGGTGAACCCACAGGTATTGCTCGGGGTATGGCGCAATGGCAGCCTCGAACAAGGCATTCATGGCCGTGGCGGCCGCATTCAGGTCATCCTGCTCTAACACATCGGTGGCCGGATGCACCACCACTTTCCAGCGGTTTTTCCCCAGGCGATAAGCAAAACAGGGCAAAACCGGCACTTTGAATCGCCTGGCAAGCCGCGCCGGGGCCGTCACGGTGGCCGCCGGAACGCCAAAAAACGGCGCATACACACACTGGTAGGAAAAATTCTGATCCGGCGCCATAAAAACGGGATGACCAGCGCGCAAGGAGGCCAGCACCTGCTTCATGTCCTTTTTATCGATGGTCTTTTCCGCAAAGCCACGCCGACCCGCATCCACATGCTTTTGCAACACCTTATTATTATGCTGGCGCGCCAGCACATGCCCCACTGGCAGCCCCGCCTGGCGCAAACGCCGATTAAGCGCCCGGCCGCCTAGCTCCATGGCGTGCAAATGACAGCTTAGCAATAACGGTGCCTGACCGTTCTGCAAGGCCTTTTGCAAGTGTTCGAAACCTTCGATTTCCACGGCATCCAGCCAGCGGTCCGACCGCCGCCACCAGCTCAGCAGCAATTCGCTCAGGCCCTCACCGGTGGACATCAGGGTGGCTTTCAGGCAGGCCTGCCGCTGTGCCTCGCTCCAGTGCGGAAAACACAAGTCAAGATTGCGGCGCGCAATGGCCTTGCGCCGGTTGGGCAGCCACCAGAACAGCCGCCCCAACCCACGACCAACAGCTGTGACCCAGGCAACCGGCCAGCGCGCCACCGCCCTGGCCAGGGCCACGGCCATTTCAGTCATCATGGGCCGTGTCCTTGTCTGCCGATGCCCGTTTTGAGGCGTCATGGGGTTGAGTTGATATCCACTTATCCCCGGAACCATACTGCAAGGCCCGTAATTTGGCGTATTTCAGAAAAGCGTAGTGACTGTTGAGTGCGGCATTGATCCAACCGGCGGTGCCATTAAAAACCTGCCGACGAATCAGCAACTGGCGCAAAAAACTCCAGAGCGGATAGAGACTCAGGTGCCAGAAATGTGCCCGCTGTCCGACGGCCCACTTGTCTTCAGCCGCCAGCGAACTGTAACGGTTGATTTTGTCCGTTTTAACGGCAATGGAGGTTTCACCATAATGGCGGATGGGTGCATCCAGTGGTGCCACGGTTCCGCTCACCAGTGGCGATTCATGCACGCGATGGCCGCTCATGCGGGTCACGCGCCGGTCAAACAGGCGCAGGTAGCGGTTGCGATGCACCCACGGGTGCGACCAGCGCCAAAATACCCACTCAATCCGTGGCAGGCGATAGCCCTGGGCTTTAGGTGCTGTTTGCTTCCACTGCCGCACACAGGCGATGGCGGACTCATCCAGCCATTCGTCCGCATCCAGCAGCAACACCCAGTCATGCCGGGCCATCGCGATAGCATCACTTTTCTGTTGCGAATAACCCCTAAAGGCCTGTTGCGCAAAACGCGCACCGGCGGCCCGGGCAATATCGGCCGTACTATCGCTGCTGAAGGAGTCCAGCACCACCACCTCATCAGCAAACGCGACACTCTCGAGGGTTCTACCCAGGGTGGCGGCACTGTTGAAACTGGTGATAACGACCGACAATTCAGGCATCTTGAGTCCCGCCTAGACTTCCATCTTCCTGACTCTTCACCGAGGCATTCTGGCGACAGGCT
The DNA here is from genome assembly GCA_026996795.1 of Lysobacterales bacterium. Taxonomy (GTDB): domain Bacteria; phylum Pseudomonadota; class Gammaproteobacteria; order Xanthomonadales; family Marinicellaceae; genus S144-45. The sequence continues at coordinate 2,301 of JALWKC010000048.1, forward strand.
ATAGCCGTTGCCGCCAGCAGGCCGACGCCCACCCACCAGATGCAAATGGCCCAGAAGGACGCGAACATGGAATAGGTGCTGACAAAAGGCAGGAACATGCTGATCAGGGCCAGCACAAAGGGTTCGTTGAGCGGGCCGATACCACAGCGACGCAACCAGCCAAACAGCACCACCGCAGCCAGAGAAAATACCAACAGACCCAACAGGCCGGTTTCGGCCAGAATTTCCAGCAGCCAGTGGTGCGCGTGCATGGCGGTGCCGCCGTTGACTTGCCAAACATTGTCGGTGGGAGCGAAAGCCGGATAGGCCTTGCGGAAGGCGTGGGCGCCAATGCCGTTCACCGGGTGCTGGCGAAACATCTGCCAACCGGCCTGCCAGATGGGCAAACGGTCTGCCAGCGCGTAATCAATGGCCTGCTGCGAGCCTTGCATGGCGGTCAGTGTGCGTTCCACCCGCTGATGAAAAGCCGGCGAATACTGCCACAGTGCCAGCAGCACAGCGCTGATCATTGCCGTGGAGACCAGCAGGGAACGCCATCGCCTGACCGATGTGTGTCGCCACCACCAGGCCAGCAGGACAAAGGCGGCCATCAGCCAGGCCGAACGGGTGCCGGTGAGCGCAATCACGCTCACGGCCGCCAAAAGAATGACCGCCCGCAGCCACGCAGGCCAGGCGCGACTGGCGGCCAGCAGAAAAGGCAGCAGGAAGGCCAGCACCGGCCCCAGTTTAATGTGCCCGGCACCGAAAATGCCGCTCAATCGCAGCGCATCGGTGTTGCGCCCCACAAGGTCCACGCCGGTGAAATACTGAAACAGTGCATCAACAATCCAGAAGGCGGCCAGCAATCCAGTCCAGCCGATCAGGCGTTCAATGGCCGCTGGTGAGCGCAAGCTGGTGACCACGGCAATGCCGGCCAGCCAGAATCGCAGCGACGCCACCGCCACCTGCCAGGTTTTGTGCGGCCAGTAGGAGTCTACGGCTGAAGCCGATACCATGCCCAGGTAGGACAGAAAAACCACGCCCAACACCCACACAGCCGGGTTGGACCAAAACACACGTTGGCGTTTCACTGCCCGGCGCACCACGGTGCGCCAATAAAGGGATTGCACCAACTGCCACAAGCCCAGAAGAGACAGTAGCAGTATCGGCAATTCCACCAAGCGGGAAAATGGCAACAGCGCGACCACACTGACCAACAAGGCCACCACCGCCTTTTCCCGTCTGCCCATGGACTGCGGTTGAGACATTTGCTGATGTCGGGAACCCCGCAGCCACCACCGGACAGCGCGCCGGGGCAGGCCTGCAAGTCGTTTTATTCCCTGCGCCACAGGTCCGCTCATGGGGTGGTTGCCTGCTGTTTGCTTGTGATGAGATCGGTATACACGGCCCGGGTTTGGGCCAGCATGTTATCCAGCAAAAACGGGTGCTTGTCCGGCACCGGGGGCGGATCGGCCAGAATGCGGTCCAGCGTGTCGGTCAGTGCCCTGGTGTCCCGCACCGGCACCCGACCAACGGGGTATAGTGCCTGCAGGATTTCCCCCACACCGCCGTGATCGTAACCGACCACCGGCGTGCCCACAGCCAGTGCCTCGGCCACCGTGCGGCCAAAAGACTCGGGCTTTTGCGACACATTCACCACCGCATCCACCAACGCATAAACATCGGCCATGTTGTCCTGCGTGCCGACCCACACCACCTTGTCCGCCACGCCATGCTCGGCAAAATGGTGATACAACCGGGCACTGTCCAGGTCATCATCGGGCGTGGCCGTGAGCACCAGCCGCACCGGCAAGGCGCTGTTCTGCAGCCAATGGGTAAGGTCGCGGGCGCCCTTCAAGCGGCTCAGGCGACCCGGTAATAACACGCTTTTTGCCCCCACCAGCTGGTGATGAGCGCGATACCACTTGTCCAGCACCGGAAAATCCGGCTGGTGACCGTAAGGGAATTCTTGCGGGTCAATGCCGCGATAAATAACAACGGGTTGTGCCTTCAACCAGCCCGCGTAATGTGCCCGCACGTAGTCGGCAGCAGTTTGGGACACGGCAATCACGCGATCACCCCGCGCCATGATGCTGCTGTAGCGTTTGACGGAATACAGGCCGTGGATGGTGGTGACAAAAGCCGGCCGGGCCGGGCCCATGCCCTTGAGTACCGACCACACCAGCCAGGCCGGCAGGCGGGAGCGAGCATGCACAATGTCCGGTTGAAATCGAGCGAGGAGACGCTTCAGGCGTTGCCGATTGCGCCAGGCTGCCAGCGGGTTTTTCTGCCCCAGCGGCAGTGTGATGTGCTCCACGCCAGCGGCCACCAGGGGGTCTGTCAGGCGTCCACCAGCAGAGGCCACCACCGAACGGTAGCCGTGGCGAACCAAGTCCCGGGCCACTTCCAGTGTGCCGCGTTCCACCCCGCCACACTGCATGGCCGGAACAAGTTGCAAAACGCAGGGACGCCGGTCATTCGACCCGGAGCTGTTCACCGCAGCATCAGTCCCCGGCCAGCACGTAGCGTGTGCTGCAATAGGGGCACAAGGCTTCGGTGACGTAACCGTGCGGCAGTTTTTCGTGTACTTCTCCCAGCGGCAGCCACACACGCGGGTGCATGAACAGAATAACCTGTGGGTCGTTGCTAGGGCAAGAAAGAGGCAATTGGTCGCGTGTGACGGTCACAACGCGCTCATCGGGCAAGGCAATGGCGTTCATGGCGAATCCTGTGGCGTGGATAAGGGTTGGTGAAAGGTGTATTATACCGGCTAATCCGGCCGCGAGTCAGCCCAGCGCGTGAAAAGCCCCTCTCTGCACATCAGCGTCTTCAGCGATGGCCGCCCAGGCCACGAAATTCAAAGCACCAGCCTGGCCCGCAGCCTGCTTTCCCTGGCTAAAAAAGCCGGGGGAACACCAGATAGCATGTTCCTGGCTGTGTCCCGCTTTGCCATTCGGCAGCCGTGGTTGAGTTTCACCCCCCGGGTGCTGCCGCGCTTTGGTCGGCATATCCTGTGGCAAGGTGCCGCACCGGCAACTGACGCACCGGCAGACCTCATCATCACCTGCGGGCGTCGTGCCGCGGCGGTGGGCAAATGGTACTGCCGTCGACACACAGCACGCAACAACGGGCCACTGCATGCGCACATTCTTGACCCGGGCGATTCACCCAGCCGTTATGACTTTCTGCTGCTGCCAGAACATGACCTGAAACCAAAACACCGCCACTGCCCGAACATTATTCCCTTCACCGGTAGCCTGCATCCGGTGAATGCGGACTGGCTGGAGGAAAAGGCCCAACGTTGGCGCAGCACATTCGAAACGCTGAAAAAAGCGTCAACACCACTGGTGGGCGTGCTAATTGGCCATCCGGGCATGGCCTTTTTCGAGGCGCTGGGAAAACACAAAAACGCGATTCTTCGCTGGCAACCCGATGCCCGCTTTGTGGTGACCGGATCACACCGCACGCCAACAGCAGCCAGGGAGAAAATCCGTCAGTTTTTTGCCGATGCGCCGGTGCTGTGGCTGGATAAAAATGACGGGGAAAACCCCTACGCGGGCATGCTGGCCTGGGCCGATGCGCTGGCCGTGACGGCCGACAGCATCAACATGCTCAGCGAAGCCTTTGCCACCGGCAAACCGGTCTTGCCATTGGCTGTGGAACTGGCTTCACCCAAGCACCAGCGGTTTGTCACCGCGGCCCTGGCCAATCCCACAACCACGCTCGGTGTCACGGAGAACACCGCCAGGTCGATATGGGATTCGCTTCAGCAGCGACAAAGCCGGGACGGTTAGCCCCAAAAAGATTCAAGACTAAAACGGGCCTTCAGGGGCGCGTAATCACTCCGGCCAGGTGAGGCCGTGCTGAACCGGTAATGCGCCTCAGGTCCACCCTTTCCCCCTGCCAGCGCTGTTTGGCCAGCCAGGCAAAAAGCACCGCTTCCAGATAATCCGGGTTTACGCCCCGCTGGTCAGAAGACATCACCGCCTCGCCCAGGACGTTGGAGAGGCGATCAAGCAGAACCCGATTGTGGGCGCCGCCCCCACAGACAATCACATCCAAAGGCGCCTCCGGGCTATCAGCACGCAGTTCATCGATGGCGCTGGCCACCGATTGCGCGGTCAGCTCCAGCAAGGTGGCCTGCACATCGACCGCGGATGGCGGCTCGTCCAGGGCATTCAGGTGGGTGTCCAGCCAGTGGGCATTGAAGCGCTCCCGGCCCGTGCTTTTGGGCCAGTCCTGACCAAAATAATCATCGGCCATCAGCCGTGAAAGCAGTGCCCGGTGCACCTTTCCGGTGGCCGCCCAGCGCCCGCCGTCGTCGTATTTTCTGCCCAGGTGTTTGTGCGCCCATTCATCCAGCAGGCAATTGGCCGGGCCGGTGTCAAAGCCGGCCAGGCGGCCATCCGCCCCTAACCAGCTGACATTGGCAATGCCGCCCAGGTTAACCACCGCCACGTGCCGGTCGGCCCGGGCGAACAGGGCCTGATGCAGCAAGGGCGCCAATGGCGCGCCCTGCCCGCCCAGTGCCATGTCCATCTGCCGAAACTGACTGATAACTGGAATGCCGGTGGCCTCCGCCAGCACAAAGGGCGAACCCAACTGCCAGCTGCCGGGATTGGGTGAATCGGGCTGGTGGTACACGGTTTGACCGTGACTGCCAATGGCGCAAATGGCTTGAGGCGAAATGTTTGCCTCTTTCAGGCAGGTCAGTGCCGCCTTGGCAAAGGCCCGGCCCAGCCGTTGATCCAGCGCGTTGATACCTGGCCAGTCCAGCGGTGTCGAGTGATCCGGCCGCTGGCCGCGCTGCATCAGCGCCAGCACATCCTCACGCAAGGCGTTCTGCAAAGGCTGGCTTATGGCGTGAATGATGCGTGGGTTGCGGGTGGAAAAATCCACGATGGCCGCGTCGATGCCATCGGCCGACGTGCCGGACAGCAGCCCCAGGTAATAGCCGCTGGCCACGGGGCGGGAGA
>JALWKC010000049.1 GCA_026996795.1 Lysobacterales bacterium
GGCCTCATGAATACCCAGTTCGCCATTCAGGGCGACGACATTTATGTGCTGGAGGTCAACCCGCGCGCCTCACGCACAGTGCCGTTTGTTTCCAAGGCCACCGGCTTGCCACTGGCCAAGATCGCCGCCCGCTGCATGGCTGGCGTCAGCCTGGCCGAGCAGGGCGTTTCCGAGCGGCTGACGCTGAATCATTTTTCCATCAAGGAGCCGGTTTTCCCGTTTTTGAAATTTCCCGGGGTGGACCCCATTCTTGGCCCGGAAATGCGCTCCACCGGCGAAGTCATGGGCGTGGGTGCCACCTTTGGCGAGGCCGTGGCCAAGGCCAAACAGGCCAGCCAGACCGCCATGCCCCTGCAAGGTACGGCGTTTGTTTCGGTGCGCAATGCCGACAAGGAAAAAGTGGTACCATTGGCCAAAAAGCTGGATGCCATGGGCTTTGAACTGGTGGCCACCGGTGGCACCTGTCAGTTGCTGCGCGAAGCCGGGCTGTATTGCGAACGGGTCAACAAGGTCACAGAAGGCCGGCCGCACATTGTGGATAAGATCAAAAGCCGGGAAGTGGACTTCATTATCAACACCACCGAAGGCGCCACGGCCATTGCCGACTCGTATTCCATTCGCCGCGAAGCCCTGCAGCAAAGCGTCAATTATTCCACCACCATTTATGGCGCCGCTGCCACGCTGGAGGCTTACGGCTATTTAAACAACAATCGCATTTTCGCCTTGCGCGAATTGCACCAGAACAACCCGCCGGCGACTGCCACCGTGCCTGCTGGCGAACAGTGAGAGGAATATCCATTTCATGAGTAGAGCTCCCATTACCGCCAAAGGCGCCGAGCGCCTGCGCGAAGAACTGCAGCGTTTGAAAACCGTCGAGCGCCCGCGCATTATTGATGCCATTGCCGAGGCACGCGCCCACGGTGATCTGAAAGAAAACGCCGAATACCACGCCGCGCGCGAACAGCAGTCCTTTAATGAGGGCCGCATTGCCGAGCTGGAAAGCGTGCTCTCCAATGTCCAGGTGATTGACGTCAGCAAGCTGAATGTGGGTGACAAGGTGGTGTTTGGCGCCACGGTTGAACTGGAAGCCGAAGACAGCGGTGAGACCGTCACCTACCAGATTGTTGGTGATGCCGAAGCCGACATTGAACAGGGGCGCATTTCTGTCAGTTCGCCCATTGCCCGCGCCCTGATTGGCAAGGAAGTGGACGACGAAGTGCAGGTGCAGGCACCCGGCGGCGTCCGCACCTATTACATTCTTTCCATCCGCTACGAGTGATTGGATCAGAGTTTCCCCTGGGTGTGCGGTGGAAATAAAACACCGACCCATTATTCAAAGCGACGCCCTGCGAGGCCTGGGGCTGCATCCGCTGGTGGAGCGGCTTTACCTGGCCCGGGGTGTCACCTCACCTGAGCAGGTTCAATACCGGCTGGACAGGCTGCTGCGCCCGGATGGCCTCAACGGGCTGGAAACCGCTTCCGCGCGCCTGCAACAGGCGCTGGAAGAAAACCAGCGCATTGTGATTGTGGGGGATTTTGATGCCGATGGCGCCACCGCCACCGCGCTGGCCATCCGCGCCTTGCGCGCTTTTGGCGCACAGGATGTGGACTTTCTGGTGCCCAATCGCTTTGATTTTGGCTATGGCCTCAGCCCGGAGCTGATTCCCATCCTGGAAGAACGTGGTTGTGATGTCATCATCACGGTGGACAACGGCATCTCGTCACTGGCCGGTGTGGATGCCGCCAATCAGGCCGGCATGGATGTGATTATCACCGATCACCATTTGCCCGGTGAGACATTACCCGCGGCCACGGCGATCGTTAATCCCAACCTGGGCGACTGTGAATTTCCGTCCAAAAACCTGGCCGGTGTCGGCGTGCTCTTTTACCTGATGGCGGCCTTGCGGCAGCGCCTGAGCGCCAACAACTGGTTCCAGTCCCGGGACATAACCCCGCCCACTCTGGCCCGCTGGCTGGATCTGGTGGCCGTGGGCACCGTGGCCGATCTGGTGCCGCTGGACAGCAACAACCGCATTCTGGTCACCGAAGGCATTCGCCGCATTCGGGCCGGACACTGTGTGCCGGGCATTGCGGCGCTGCTGAAGGTGGCCGGCAAGGAAAGCCATTCGGTGACCACTGAAACCATCGGCTTTTTTCTGGCCCCGCGCCTGAATGCCGCCGGTCGTCTGGAAGACATGAGCATCGGCATCAACCTGCTGTTGACCGATGATGCGGATGGAGCCCTTAATCTGGCCGCGCAACTGGATGACATCAACCACCAACGCCGCAGCATTCAGGCGGACATGCAAAAACTGGCCGACAGCATTGTCACCCAGCTCAAGCACATGGATCGCCTGCCCATGGGCCTGTGCCTGTTTCACCCGGACTGGCATCAGGGCATCGTCGGCCTGCTGGCCTCAAAGGTCAAGGAGCGCATCGGCCGGCCGGTGTTTGCTTTCGCGCCCGAAAATGAACAGAGCGAGTGGCTGAAAGGCTCTGGCCGTTCCGTGCCCGGCTTTCACCTGCGAGATGCGCTGGTGGAAATGGAAACCCGCCAGCCTGGACTCATGCGCCGCTTTGGCGGCCACGCCATGGCCGCTGGAGTGACAGTGCACCGGGACAAACTCAAGCCCTTTACCGACGCGTTCCAGGCCGTGGTACAAGAGCACCATGAACACACGCCCCTGGCGCAAGTGACTGAAACCGACGGACCATTGCCGGAAAGTGACCTGAGCCTGCACACCGCCGAGGCCCTGGAGCGGGCCGGGCCGTGGGGGCAGGGCTTTCCGCCGCCGTTGTTTGATGGCTGGTTCACGTTGGAAAGCAAAAAGGAAATTGGCACTGGCCATACCCGGCTGGAATTGCGTGTCATAGACGGTTACAAGAAAATCGAAGCGGTGGCCTTTGGTAAAATTCCGCAGGAATTTCCGCCCGAAGGGGAAAAAATCTGGATCACCTACGAACTGTCAGTGAACGAGTTCCACGGCCGTAAGCGATTGCAACTGATGGTGCGCGAGCTGATAGAACCCAAGCCCAAACGGCTGAAAATTCCGCATCACCATGCGTAACGGATGCGGATGAATGATCAACCGGGTTTCATTTCGATTAACCGCGCTGGAACACACTTTTGACTGCAAAGGACAACCATGACTGACTTCAAAGCCCTTATTCACGATGTGCCTGATTTTCCCAAACCCGGCGTGCTGTTCCGGGATATATCGCCCTTGTTGCTGGAACATTTCTCTGAAACCATCGACGCCCTGGCCGGCTTGCTGGATGACAGTCAGTGGCAGGGCATTGACGCTTTGGCCGGCATCGAATCGCGCGGCTTTATTTTTGCTGCCGCCCTGGCGAAAAAACTCGACAAGGGCTTTTTGATGATCCGCAAAAAAGGCAAACTGCCGAAACCGGCCTGCCATCAGGAATACCAGCTGGAATACGGCACCGCCGCGCTGGAAATCCATCAGGGTGAAGGCCAGCGTATTTTGTTGGTGGACGACGTGCTGGCTACCGGTGGCACCTTTCACGCCGCTGCCGAACTGGCCAGCCGCGCCGGCTATAACGTGGACGGCTTTCTCACTCTCATCGACCTGCAATTTCTCAACGAATTCCGCTGGCACAACAAACCCGTTTGTTCGCTGGTGCAATACGCCCAATGAAGTGAACGGGACGGCCCCTGGATTTTCTGCTTGATGGTACGCTCAAGCAATGGCAGAAAAAAACAACCGGAATTATTCAAAAAGAGGGTTTATGATTAGTCGAGACCAGATATGTAAAACCGGCAAGTTATTGAAACGTTATGGAAAAGCCTGCCCCATGCCAGATAAAATCCAGCGGATTCTGATTGCCAATCGCGGTGAAATTGCCTGCCGCATCATTCGCACCTGCCAGCAACTGGGCATAGAAACCGTCGCCGTGTGTTCCACGGTGGATCGCTATGCCCGCCATACCCGGCTGGCCGATGCGTTTGAATGCGTGGGCGGCCCGTCGCCGGCGGCGTCCTACCTCAATGCCGAGGCCATTTTGCAGGCGGCCTGCAAGCACAAAGCGGACGCCATTCACCCGGGCTATGGTTTTCTGGCGGAAAACGCCGATTTTGCCCAGGCTTGTATTGATGCGGGCCTGATTTTTATTGGCGCGCCGGTGGCGGCCATGCGGCTCATGGCCAGCAAGTCGGCCGCCAAGCAGACCATGGAAGCCGCCGGCGTGGCCTGTGTGCCCGGCTATCACGGAGACAATCAGGAAGCGGCGTTCCTGCGCCAGCAGGCCGAAAAAATCGGCTGGCCGGTGCTGATCAAGGCCTCTGCCGGAGGCGGCGGCAAGGGCATGAAAATCGTGCCGGATGCGGCGCACTTTGACGAGGCGCTGAACGCGGCCAAGAGCGAAGCCCGTAAGGCTTTTGGTGATGACCGCGTGATTCTGGAAAAATTCATTACCCACCCGCGGCACATAGAGGTTCAGGTCTTTTCTGACCGTCAGGGCAATCACCTGCATTTGTTCGAGCGTGACTGTTCAGCCCAGCGGCGCTATCAAAAAATTATTGAAGAGGCGCCGGCGGCAGGATTGGCCGCGGATACCCGCCAGGCCATGCTTGAGGCAGCCGTCAGGGCCGCCGGGGCAGTGGGCTATGAAGGCGCGGGCACGGTGGAGTTTATTCTCGATCGCGACCAACGTTTTTATTTTCTGGAAATGAACACGCGCCTGCAAGTGGAACACCGCGTCACCGAGCTGATCACCGGCACCGACCTGGTGGCCTGGCAAATTCGTGTGGCCGAAGGCCAGCCGCTGCCAGTGACCCAGGACGACGTGCACGCCCGTGGTCATGCCATTGAGGCGCGCATTTATGCCGAGGATGCTGAAAACGATTTTCTGCCGTCTGTGGGTCTGTTGGATCGTTTACAATTTCCCACCGAAGTCCCTGGACGCGTGCTGGTGGACACCGGTGTGCGACAATCGGATCGTATCAGCATCCATTACGATCCCATGATTGCCAAACTGGTGGTGTGGGGCGAAGACCGTGACCAGGCCATCGACGTCATGAATGAGGCCCTGTGCCAGACGCTGGTCAGCGGCGTTAAAACCAACCTGGCCAGCCTCACCACCTTGATTAATCACCCCCGGTTTCGTGACAACTGCCTTTACACCAATGCCATCGACCAGGGTTTGCTGGACGAACACCCGGACAATCTGGAGTCATTGGCCCGTTTCCTGGCCGCCATTATTCACTGGCAATTACATCATGATACGGAGCGCACAGGGCAGGGGGAACAGCCAGAACAGTCAACGCCAGTTCCCTGGCAACCATTTGGCCCCGACTGGCAGCGATTGTCATTGCGGCAGGGCGATGAGCGCATTGACGTGGAATGGCAGATCGCGGATGAAACCCTGACCCTGCGCCCGGTCACGCCCGGTACCGGAAACGCCCTCTCCGACGCGGCCGCTTTGTGTGAAACCGAAATTTTCCCACCAGTCCGTTTCCCCTGGCCCCTGCCGTGGTCGGCCCAGGTGCATGAAACGCCCGAGGCCTATCATGTTATTTTGGGCCATCAGCGGCGCGTGCTGGAGAAAATACGGCACGACTCAGGGCCTGCCGCCGGGGGCAACGAAGGACAGGTGGTGGCCCCCATGCCCGGGCAAATCCTCAACATTCTGGTGGCCCCCGGGGAACCAGTCAAAAAGGATCAGACCGTGGCCGTGATGGAAGCCATGAAAATGGAACTGAGCCTGAAAGCACCGCGTGATGCGTGTGTGGAAACCGTGCATCATTCGGTGGGTGATCTGCTGCAAGCCGGTGACGTGGTGCTCAGTTTTGCCGCCGGAGATACCGAAAAGGGCGGCGAGGCTTCATCCACCGATGGGGTCTCCGCATGAGTTTTGCCAGTCACGTCAGGATTTTGGATGTGTCACCTCGGGATGGCCTGCAAAATGAACCCCAAGCGGTGCCACTGGCGGTCAAACGGGGTTTGATTGAACGCCTGGCCGGGGCCGGCCTGAAAGCCATTGAGGTCACCGGCTTCGTGCATCCAAAATGGGTACCGCAACTGGCCGATGCCAGTGCCTTGTGTACGTCCTTGCCCGATTGCCCTGAGGTTAGCTATTCCGCGCTGGTGCCCAATGAAACAGGCATGCGCAAGGCGCTGGAATGCGGTCGACTGGATGAGGTGGCCGTCTTTACCGCCGCCAGCGAAGCGTTTACGCGCAAAAATATCAATTGCAGTATCGATGAGTCCCTGGAACGGTTCCAGCCGGTACTGGCCATGGCCAAAAACGCAGGATTGCCAGTGCGGGGCTACGTGTCCTGCGTGTTGGGTTGCCCGTATGAAGGCGAGGTGCCGGTAGAAAAGGTGCGTGAAGTCACCGAACGCCTGCTGAACCTGGGCTGTGCGGAGGTTTCCCTGGGCGACACCATCGGCGTTGGTACACCCGAAAAGGCTCGACGCCTGTACCTGGCCTGCCGCGAAGTGGCCGATGCCTCCCAATTGGCCTTGCACTTTCATGACACCTACAGCCAGGCGCTGGCCAATATTTACGCGTGCCTGCAGGAAGGTGCTGAAACCATTGATGCATCCGTGGCGGGTCTGGGTGGTTGCCCGTATGCCGCCGGTGCCAGTGGCAACGTGGCCACGGAGGACGTGGTTTATCTGCTGGACGGGTTGGGTATCGAGCACGGTGTCAACCTGCAGAAATTGGCAGCCTGTGGCCAGTGGATCAGCCAGCAACTGGGTCGGGACAATGGCAGCAGGGTAGGGCGTGCCCTGGTTGTATAAAGCGGGAAAAGACGGTGACAAAACCTAAGCAGCCGCCAATAGCGGATGAGTCAATCCGAGATTAGCTCATTGCATTCTTCCGCAGCAGGGAGTGATCCGGCTGCTTCAGTGGCCACGGCCTCCTTTGTTGCTCCCTGAGTTTTGGATCTGCCGGCGGAACTCAAGCGGGTCTGGTTGCGGCCGGAGTTCTTGGCCTTGTACAAGGCTTTGTCTGCCCGGTTCAACCATCTGTTCAGGTCTTCGTTCTCATCGATTTCCGCAATGCCCAGGGAAACCGTCAGGCGAATGTCCTTCACAAACCGGTTCAACTCGGTGTGGGTGCGGATCTTTTCCGCCAATTGCCAGCAATCTTCCACCTGATCGCACTCCAGAACCACCACGAATTCCTCGCCGCCATAACGGAACACCCGCCCTTTTTTTCCGCTGGTCTGGGTGAGTATCTGCGTGAACTGCTTGAGAATGTCGTCACCGGTCAGGTGGCCAT
>JALWKC010000050.1:0-3612 GCA_026996795.1 Lysobacterales bacterium
ACATGGATGTCACCGGCTGGCAGAATAAACCCTTCCTGGGCAGCGGCGAATTCACCCTCGACATGGGCAACTTTGTGGTCAATATCACCGTGCCGGAAGACCACGTGGTGGCCGCCACCGGCGTGTTGCAAAACCCCGAGGAAGTGCTCAACAGCAACCAACGGCAACGCCTGCAAAAAGCCAGAACCGCCAAAAAACCGGTGTTTGTGGTCACGCCAAAAGAGGCCCGGCGAAACGAAAAGTCCCGCCCCAAAGGCAGCAAAACCTGGCTGTTCAAGGCCGATAACGTGCGTGATTTTGCCTGGGCCTCCTCACGCAAGTTCATCTGGGATGCCCAGGGCTACCCGCAAGGTGATGATGAGACCGTCATGGCCATGAGCTTCTACCCCAACGAGGCCGAACCCCTGTGGAGCCGCTATTCCACCCCGGCCATTATCCACACCATGAAGGTCTATTCCAAATACACCTTTGATTATCCATGGCCGGTGGCACAGTCGGTCAATGGCCCGGTGGGCGGCATGGAATACCCCATGATCTCTTTCAACGCGCCGCGCCCGGAAGAAGACGGCACCTACTATGGCCGGGCGGGCAAAAACAAACCCTGGAAACACAGCAAATACGGGCTGATTTCCGTGATTATCCACGAAGTGGGCCATAACTACTTTCCCATGATCGTGAACTCCGATGAACGTCAGTGGACCTGGATGGACGAAGGCCTGAACACCTTCCTGCAATTTCTGGCCGAGCAGGAATGGGAGGAAGACTACCCCAGCCGCCGTGGCGAACCCCGCGATATTGTCGATTACATGGTGTCGGACAATCAGGTCCCCATCATGACCAACTCCGAGTCCCTGTTTCAGTTTGGCAACAATGCCTACGCCAAGCCAGCCACTGCCTTGAACATTCTGCGTGAAACCATTCTGGGGCGGGAGCTGTTCGATTACGCCTTCCGTGAGTACGCGCGGCGCTGGAAATTCAAGCACCCCATGCCGGCGGATTTTTTCCGCACCATGGAAGACGCCTCGGGCGTGGACCTGGACTGGTTCTGGCGCGGCTGGTTTTACACCACCGATCACGTGGACATTGGCATCAGTGGCGTGCACCTGTACCAGATGGACACCGGCAACCCGGAAATCGACAAGGCCAACCGCAAAAAAGACAAAGCCGAAGAACCCGTTTCCCTCACCAAGCAACGCAATCGGGGCATGCCGCGTCTGGTGGACAGCCACCCGGAGCTGAAAGATTTTTATAACGATTTTGATGAAGAATTCGACGTCTTGCCCACGGACATCGAAGACTACAAGGACAAACTGGATGCCCTGGAACCCGATGAACGCCTGCTGCTGAAAACCCGCCGCAATTTCTACGTGGTGGATTTTGAAAACCACGGCGGACTGGTGATGCCCATTATTCTGAAAATCACCTACGACGATGGCAGCGATGAAATCCTGCGCATCCCGGCAGAAATCTGGCGCAAAAACCCCAGGCGCGTTTCCAAACTGTTGATGACGCCGGAAAACCGCCACATCACGGCGCTGGAAGTGGATCCCTTTCTGGAAACCGCCGATGCCAACCTGAACAACAACCGCTGGCCGGCCAAACTGATCAAGTCCCGCTTCCAGCTGTGGAAAGAAGAAAAACACAAAAACGCCATGCAGAAAAAACGCGGCGACAAATAACCATTACTCCTGGCCATCATTCAAGGAAACCCATGCCCGAATACCCGAAGCTCAAAGACAAGGTGGTACTGGTCACCGGCGCCACCGGCGGCCTGGGCGCCGCGCTGACCCTGCGCCTGGCGCACCATGGCTGCACCGTCATCGCCTTGGACAAGAACCCCAAGGTGCTGAATGAAATGGCCGACCACGTGCAGGCACAAACCGGCACTGAGCCCATCCTCTACCCTATGGACCTGCTGGGCGCCACGCCAGACGATTTTGCTCAGCTGGCGCATGCCATTGCGGACAAGCTGCCGTCACTGGACGCCCTGGTGCACACCGCCGCGGCCTTTTCCGGCCTGACGCCCTTTGAACACTACGAACCCACACGCTGGCTGAAGGAAATCCAGACCAACCTCAACTCACCGGCCTTTCTCACCCAGGCCCTGCTGCCGGCGCTGAAAGCCAGCCAGGGCACCGTGGTGTTTACCGGCGAAAACCCGCAACTGCCGCATAAAGCCTATTGGGGCGCCTATGGCGTGTCCAAAGCCGCCATCATGGCGCTGGCCGACATGTTGGCCGAGGAACTGGACAGCAGTGGCGTTTCGGTGAAAACGGTAATCCCGCCGCCCATGCACACGCGCCATCGCGCCAAGGCCTGGCCCGGCGAAGACCCCACCACCCTGGCCAGCCCCTTGCAAGTGGCCGAAACCTACCTGGAGATTCTTGGCAGCTGATTGTGCCCGAACAACTGGGAGTGAATCCCGCATGGACTCCTCAGGCCTGAGACCAAAAAGCGCCAATCCCTAAGGAAGTTCTGATCGAATCGTGACACGGCATCTTGCGGCGTAAAATCGTCCATTTCTGCGTTGCAAACCTTCACAATAGCCTTGCTATTGCGTGCGGCTTGCGCCTTGAACTGAACAATTTTACACGACAATCTGCTCGCGCCAGACTCAATCAGAGCTTCCCTAACTGACGCTTAGGCTTGCCTCAACCGGAAGACTGGCTAGCCGTTCTGAGCCACGGATGAGGCCGGGGTCAGCGTGGTGACCGTCGGCTGGCAGTGAGCGGAAACCACCCCTTTTTTCCGCAGCCGCTGAATAACGGTGCTGGCTAAATCCGCGTGGTACTTTTCGCCCGTCTGTGCCTCGGCCTGAATATCGCACACCAGTTGCGACAATTCCGCGGACGTCACGTCTTCAAAACGCGCGCCGCCATCAAGCAGGATTGAGGTATCCAACGCTCCCAGATCACCTATCGCGTTCAGCAAGGCCTTGTTGCGGGCTGCCTGCAAGTGACCGGCGGCGATCAGGTCATGGATTGCCTTGTTGTGCTTGAGCCGGGCAATGGCCCCATCCTGCGGCCTGAAAGTGTCCCGGGCCAGAGAATAACCAAAATAAGTACCGGCCAAAGCTGCCAGCAACAACATCACCACCGCGCCAAGGGTAAAAGCAATCCGGTTTTTTCTGTTTATGGGTTTGTTCATGGACACCTCACAATCAATGGTTATCACACATCAATAACTATACCACCTTGCCAGAGCGGACGAGATCAACCGGAAATTTTTCGACACATAAAGAAAAACAGCAAGCGGCTCTGCTTTCCTGACTGGCCGGTGTTATCGCCCCGCAACCTTGGCCTCGGCCTGAGCAGGTTCACACAGCACGACAATACCGTCCAGTTGCAACATCTCATGCACCACTCGGGCATAATCGGCGGTGCGTGGCGATTCTGATTGCCGCCCCTTGTTGATAATCTCGCAGCTTAATTCGGACAACTCGGTGGGAGAAACAACGGAAATGGCTGACTTGCCAGAAGGCGTCTGGTTGAGGGCAAAACTCACCCCCTGCAAACTCTGCAGCGCATAATCGAGCGTCTGTTCCCGGGCTTCGCTGAGCTTGCCTTGCTCAATTAATTCACGCACCTGATTCCAGTGCCGGGCGTCCACAAT
>JALWKC010000050.1:3712-4935 GCA_026996795.1 Lysobacterales bacterium
GGTTGAGGGCAAAACTCACCCCCTGCAAACTCTGCAGCGCATAATCGAGCGTCTGTTCCCGGGCTTCGCTGAGCTTGCCTTGCTCAATTAATTCACGCACCTGATTCCAGTGCCGGGCGTCCACAATCCTCTGATTGACAGGTGCCTTGAACAGATAAGACGACCACATCACCCAGGCACCCAGCAAAAACCCGCCCAGGGCCACAACCACCAGGCTTATTCCCGTTAACCATGCGGCTTTCTTCGACATTATTGACATTGTTCTGTCCTCCAGTGTGAGTGGTGATTCTGGCGCCTCAGGAAGCTCTGATTGAATCGTAGGCTCAGGGCACGGTGTTTTCGTTCTCCGGGTGCAGCAGGGTATCAGCCACGTGCCAGAATTGCCACTGGGCCGGGTCCTCGGCCAGGCGCTGGTTGAGGCTGTCCTGAAACCGCTGTAACAAGGCCTGTCGGCTTTGACCGTGGCCCCGGCCAGGCCGTAACCGCAACAATCGCTGTCCACTCGCGTAGTCAAACGCCACTGAAAACTCCACAAACTCACGACCATGCCGGGTAATCAACCGCGTGAAGCCGGCTTCCACCGGGTAGCGCCAGCGCGACTGCCCCATCTTTAGGCTGAGACTATCTCCACCAGAGCGTTTGGTATGACGAGGTGAGTCTGTCATCATCAATGGATGATTGTGATTTTTTAGCAGTCTGCGCAATCCGGAACTGCGACTTTCATCCGGCTTAATGGTTAAGGCGCTACCACCGGAAAGTTGGTGATAATGGCGTCGCCGCATGCGTTGATAAGTCGTGTTTAACACCCCGATTTGGCGTCTGAACAATGGCGTCTCCAAAAACACAATCAATGGCGTGTATCCATGTTCCCGTAAGTGATGAATGCCCAGAAAACCCGCACCCCAGTGGTTGCACAAGGCCATAAAATCAGGCGAATCCAACCAGTTTCCGTTTTTCTCCACTTGGGTAATAGCACTGGCTTTGGCCGGTCGAAAACGAATCAACCAGTAGTCTACCTGATCCAGCAACCGCAACATCTTCTGTTTGTGAACAAAATCGTCCCGGGCTTGCGCGCTCAGTGGGCCTAGAAAATTCTGAACATTGCTCAGGCGTTGGGACAGTTTATGCGCGTACAGGGGCGTTCGCTCCACCACCAGCCGAAAAAACCGGTAAGCCACTGGCCAAGGCAGCACCACGGCAGTGGCTGGAATCAGGAAAAGCTC
>JALWKC010000050.1:5035-7224 GCA_026996795.1 Lysobacterales bacterium
GAACATTGCTCAGGCGTTGGGACAGTTTATGCGCGTACAGGGGCGTTCGCTCCACCACCAGCCGAAAAAACCGGTAAGCCACTGGCCAAGGCAGCACCACGGCAGTGGCTGGAATCAGGAAAAGCTCCAGCGCATCGCGCACTTCGCGTTTGACGGCCCGCCAGGGTGCCGTCAAACGGCGGTGCCAACGGGAGCTGTCTTGACCGGGTGGGCTCATGGTCATCAGCGGTCGGTTTTGTGGTTTGATTTTTTGTGGTTTGATTTTTTGTCGTTTGTTTCGCGCCCTGACTGGTCGATGGCATCAGCCGGTGGCGCCGGACTGTTCCCGGACGGGGCCTGATCAGGCTGTTCCAGGGCGGGTTGACTGTTATCGCCGGTTTTGTCTGTTGAGGCCTTGGGCGGTTGCAGCAGGTACAGCACCGAATGCCGGATGCGCCGGGAAAGGATTTTTTTGGCGCCGGTAAAAATGGGGTCCAGGTTGCGGGTAAAGGTGATTTTACCCGCTGCGTCGGTGCGAATGATGTCCTGTGCCTTGAGGTTTTTGATAAACAGCTTGAACAGCGATTTGTCGAAAAAGTCCGGTGAATTGAACTCGTACAGCAGCGACAGTTTTTCCGCCGTCTTGTGGCACAGGTTTTCCAGTTCGGCACTGGTGAGCGTGCCGGAACCGTGAATTTTCAGCACGGAGATGACGATAAAAAAGCGTTCATAGGTTTGCATCAGCCCTTCGGCCAGCACCCGCAGCTTGCCCGCCTGCAGGGAGCCACCGGGATGACGCTCCAGGGTCCGGCCTGCGGATTTCAACAAGTCCAGCTTGTGCAACAGCTTGATGGTTTGACGACCATAACGGACAAACTCGTCTGCGTCCCACTTCAAAAACAGCTCGTCCTTAACGAAAGGATAGATGTCCCGCATCAACCGCAACAGCTCGCGCCGGGAAAACTGCCGCTGGTTGACAAAACACATGGCGATAAACGAACTGGCCGCAAACAGGTGCAGGATGTTGTTGCGGTAATAGGTCAGCAACACGCCCTGACCGGGTCGGACCCGGATCACATCGCCCAGATCGTGCGCGTGGCGTTCCAGAAAACCCAGTTTGATGCCACGCTCGATCATTTCCGCCGGGGTTTCTTCCGTGATGGTGACCTTGTCGTCATAGGGCAGTTGCCGCAGCAATTCCACATACAGGGCCAGTTGTGCCTGCAAATTAGCTTCATCCGCGGCCCGGTTGGGCGTGGACAACAGCGCCAGGGCCAGCAGGTTGGTGGCATTGACGTGCGCCGACTGGTTGATGCGGGTCATGATGTCGTGGCTGACTTCCGACACCACGTTTTTGAACCAGTCCGGCTTTTCGTTATGCGCCAGGGTCAGTTTTTTCCAGCCGGGTTTGTGCTTGTCCAGATAGGCATCCAGGTCAATGGATTGACCGAAATTGACCGTCAATCTGCCGTATTCGTCTTTCAGCACCTTGCGCGCTTTCAACAGGCCGCCAAGGGTTTCACGCTGCTTGCCCTTGCCACCGAGTTCCTGCGAATAGGACGCGCCTTCCATGAGTTTTTCATAGTTCAGGTGTATCGGCTGAAACATCAGCGGCTTGCTGCGATCGTTGATGTAACTGCGCACCGTCATGGCCAACATGCCGGCCTTGGGGTGCAGCAATCGCCCGGTGCGACTGCGGGTGCCTTCGATAAAATACTCGATGGACACCCCGCGGGCCAGCAAAGCACTAAGGTATTCGGAAAAAATGGTCGCGTACAAGGCGGAATTGAACGAGCGGCGCAGGAAAAACGCCCCGCCACGGCGTAATAAGCCGCCCACCAGTGGCAAGTTCAGGTTCACGCCAGCGGCAATGTGCGGTGGCACCAGCCCGCGTTTGTACAAAGCATAAGAGAGGATCAGGTAGTCAATGTGGCTACGGTGACAAGGCGTGTAAATAACCTCATAGTCCGGCGCCTGAGCACGAAACTCTTCAAAATGGTTCAAGCGGATGCCGTCATACACCTTGTTCCAGAACCAGGTAAAAAACAGATGTAACAGGCGAATCACCGAGTAGGAATAGTCTGCGGCAATTTCCCGGATGATCTTGTTGGCCTCGACATAGGCTTTTTCTTCACTGATGCCCTTGCGCCAGGCATAGTTTCTGATTTCCTCCCGCACCACGGGCCGGTTGAGGATAGTGCGGGCCACCG
>JALWKC010000051.1 GCA_026996795.1 Lysobacterales bacterium
TGGCTGCGAACCACAAACTGGTGCCAGACCGGTTCCACACCCGGAACCACCGTTGGCAATTGCACAGGGGTATTGCGTAGTGTGTCCAGGTAATACGCGGCGATGGCCTGCCTGCGCCGGTTTTGTGACTCCAGGTGTTGCAACTTGACCCGCAGGGCCGCCGCCTGCAGTTCATCCAGGCGCGAGTTGATGCCCTGCACATCGTGCTGGTATTTTTGTTGAGAGCCGTAATTGCCCAGGGTTCGCACGGCTTCCAGCAGGGTTGTGTCGTTGCTGGTTACGGCGCCGGCATCACCCAGCGCGCCAAGGTTTTTGGCGGGGTAAAAACTGAAGGCGGCGGCATCGCCCAGGGAGCCGACAGGATCGCCCTGACAGGTGGCCCCATGCGCCTGGGCTGCGTCTTCAATCAGTTTTAGCTGGTGGGACTTGGCGACATCGGCAATGGCGTTCATCCGGGCCGGATGGCCATACAGGTGCACCGCAATAATGGCCCGGGTTCGTGGGCTGATGGCCGGTGCAATGGCTTCAGGGTTGATGTTAGCGGTTTCCTCCTGGCAATCCACCGGCACCGGGGTGGCGCCACAATGACTGACGGCCAGCCAGGTGGCAATAAAGGTGTGTGCCGGAACGATCACCTCATCCCCCGGGCCGATGCCCAGCCCACGCAAAATCAGTTGCAAGGCATCCAGGCCATTGCCGCAACCCACGGCACCGGCAACGCCACAAAAGGACGCGAATTCCTTTTCAAAGGCGCGTGCCTGCGAACCACGGATAAAAAAGCCCGAATCAATGACCGCATTGAGCGCCTGTTTCAATTCATCAGCCAGCGGTTCCAGTTCGCGTTGCAGGCTCTGGAAAGGCACCTTCATTTCAGTGCCGCCAGAAAATCGGTGTAATTGCGGTAGTAATCGGCCTCGTCATAGCGGTTGGAGGCCAGGACCATCAGCACCGAGCCGGATGAAAAATTGGTGATTTCGCGCCAGATCATGGTGGGCACATAAAGGCCGATGTAGGGCCGGTTCATGTGCCAGGTGTGTTTTTTACGGCCATCGTCCAGTGTGATATCGAAACTGCCAGAGGCCGCGATAATCAGTTGTTGCAAGTCCTTGTGCGCATGGCCGCCACGTTCGGCGCCTCCGGGCACATCATACAGGTAGTACACCCGCTGAATGGCGAAAGGCACGTGTTGCTGGCCTTCTATGAAAGTCAGATTGCCCTTGGGGTTGGATATTTTCGGCAATGGAATGAGTTTGCACTGATCAAGACTCATGGGCATTCAGCAGTGTGTTGATGGCGTTGAGCTGACGTTCAATGTAATGGCTTTGGTCGTATTGCCGGCGCACGGTCTGGCTGGCGGCCTCAGCCAGTGAAGCGGCCAGTTGCGGCTGAGTATAAAGGATTTCCAGTTTTTCTGTCAGGGTCGTGTGGTCATGCGGCGGGTAGAGCAGGCCGTTTTTGCCGTGGCGAATGACCTCCCGGCAGCCGCGAATGCGCGTGGCCACCACCGGCAGGCGGCAGCTCATGGCTTCCA
>JALWKC010000052.1 GCA_026996795.1 Lysobacterales bacterium
TGGCTGCGAACCACAAACTGGTGCCAGACCGGTTCCACACCCGGAACCACCGTTGGCAATTGCACAGGGGTATTGCGTAGTGTGTCCAGGTAATACGCGGCGATGGCCTGCCTGCGCCGGTTTTGTGGCTCTAGGTGCCGTAACTTGACCCGCAGGGCCGCCGCCTGCAGTTCATCCAGACGCGAATTGATGCCCTGCACATCGTGCTGGTATTTTTGTCGAGAGCCGTAATTGCCCAGGGCTCGCACGGCTTCCAGCAGGGTTGTGTTGTTGCTGGTCACGGCCCCGGCATCACCCAGCGCGCCAAGGTTCTTGGCGGGGTAAAAACTGAAGGCGGCGGCATCGCCCAGGGAGCCGACGGGGTCACCTTGACAGGTGGCCCCATGCGCCTGGGCCGCGTCTTCAATCAGTTTCAGCTTATGGGGCCTGGCGACATCGGCAATGGCCTCCATCCGGGCCGGATGACCATACAGGTGCACCGCAATAATGGCCCGGGTTCGTGGGCTGATGGCCGGTGCAATGGCTTCAGGATTGATGTTGCCGGTTTCCTCCTGGCAATCCACCGGCACCGGGGTGGCGCCACAATGACTGACGGCCAGCCAGGTGGCAATAAAGGTGTGTGCCGGAACGATCACTTCATCCCCCGGGCCGATGCCCAGTCCGCGCAGAATCAGTTGCAAGGCATCCAGGCCATTGCCGCAACCCACGGCACCGGCAACGCCACAAAAGGACGCGAATTCCTTTTCAAAGGCGCGTGCCTGCGAACCACGGATAAAAAAGCCTGAATCAATGACCGCATTGAGCGCCTGTTTCAATTCATCAGCCAGCGGTTCCAGTTCGCGTTGCAGGCTCTGGAAAGGCACCTTCATTTCAGCGCCGCCAGAAAATCGGCGTAATTGCGGTAGTAATCGGCCTCGTCATAGCGATTGGAGGCCAGGACCATCAGCACCGAGCCGGATGAAAAATTGGTGATTTCGCGCCAGATCATGGTGGGTACATAAAGGCCAATGTAGGGCCGGTTCATGTGCCAGGTGTGCTTTTTGCGGCCATCGTCCAGTGTGATATCGAAACTGCCAGAGGCCGCGATAATCAGTTGTTGCAAGTCCTTGTGCGCATGGCCGCCACGTTCGGCGCCGCCGGGCACATCATACAGGTAGTACACCCGCTGAATGGAGAAAGGCACGTGTTGCTGGCCTTCGATAAAAGTCAGATTGCCCTTGGGGTTGGATATTTTTGGCAATGGAATGAGTTTGCACTGATCAAGACTCATGGGCATTCAGCAGTGTGTTGATGGCGTTGAGCTGGCGTTCAATGTAGTGGCTCTGGTCGTATTGCCGGCGCACGGTCTGGCTGGCGGCCTCAGCCAGTGAAGCGGCCAGTTGCGGCTGAGTATAAAGGATTTCGAGTTTTTCTGTCAGGGTCGTGTGGTCATGCGGCGGGTAGAGCAGGCCGTTTTTGCCGTGGCGAATGACCTCCCGGCAGCCGCGAATGCGCGTGGCCACCACCGGCAGGCGGCAGCTCATGGCTTCCA
>JALWKC010000053.1 GCA_026996795.1 Lysobacterales bacterium
GGCGACAGCACAGACCAGTTGCTGGACTACGTCGGGTATAATGTGGCGTCCATGGAACAGGCCCTGAACCGCCTGCTGGCTAACAGCCCGGTCAGTCCCGAACAACAGGAAAACCTGCGCCAGCGCATCCGTTCCGAACTCACTGGCTACACCTACCTGGACCACACACCATGAACCAGACCACGGACACCACTCACACGGAAACCACCCCCACATCGCCTTTGCCGCCCCTGTCTCGGGTGGTGGTCTATGGCCTGGGTGCCATGGGCCGGCCCATGGCGCGCAACCTGCATCAACACGGGCTATTGCACGGGGTGAAAAACCGCACCGAAGGCAAGGCGCAGGCCTTGCGCAAGGAGCTCAAACTGCCGGAATACGCCGATGACGCCGCCTTGTTTGCCGAAGCTGACTGCGTACTGACCTGTGTGGCCGCCGATGACGACCTGAAGGCCGTGGTGGCCGAAGTAAAACCCCACCTGAAACCCGGAGCGGTGATCATTGACAGTTCCACGGTCAGCCCGGAAACCGCCCGCGAGCTGGCAGAGGAATTGCAGGCAGAAGGCATCGGCTTTCTGGATGCGCCCATGTCCGGTGGTGTCGAAGGGGCGCGCAAGGGTGCCTTGAGTTTCATGATAGGTGGCGACCGGGAGACCTTTCAGCGGGCCCGCGATGTTTTTTCCGCCATGGGCAACCAGATCACCTGGATGGGCAAATCCGGCCAGGGTCAGGCCACCAAAATGGTCAACCAGGTCATGGTGGCCGGCATCGCCCAGGCCGTGTGCGAAGCGCTGGCCTTTGCCGAAGCCAGCAAGCTCAATACCGACAAGCTGATCGAAGTGCTCACCGCCGGCGCGGCCAATAACTGGTTTCTGGAAAAACGCGGCCAAACCATGCTGAAAAATGAATTTGGCACAGGCTTCAAGCTGGCCTTGTTGCACAAGGATCTTGGTATCTGCCAGTCCACGGTAAAGAAACTGGACGCCGAACTGCCTATCATCGAACAGGGCTTGCGGGAATATGGCGAATTGATGCAACAAGGCCATGGTGACGAAGACATTTCAGCCCTGATCCGGCTTTATCGACGCATTTTCCACACCGATACCCACAGCCAGAACGAACAGCCGGAGGACATCACGGCATGAGCCACAACAAACACGCCAATAGCGCCACTGAAAGCGAACAGGACCTCACCCACTTCGGCTTCAAGACCGTAAAAAAAGGCGAAAAGCAGCAGCTGGTCAACCAGGTTTTTACTTCGGTGGCTGACAACTATGACCTCATGAACGACCTCATGTCCATGGGCGTTCATCGTCTGTGGAAACGCCACTTTGCCGCTATCAGTGGCGCCCAGCCTGGCCATCAGGTACTGGATTTGGCCGGAGGCACCGGCGACATTGCCCGCCTGCTGATGCCGCGAGTGGCCCCGGATGGCCACGTGGTCATCGGTGATATCAATGCCGAAATGCTGGCCGTGGGTGAACGCCGCCTGATCGACGAAGGGTTCTTTGGCCAGTTTTCCACCTGT
>JALWKC010000054.1 GCA_026996795.1 Lysobacterales bacterium
GATGGTGCTCGCCCAGGTGGCGGTTTTTCCAGGCCTGATGCAATCGGCTCTGTTGGACAGATAAGCGATGCTGCCAGTGGTCCGTGGTCGGTATCTGCCGCAGCAGGCGGTGGCTGGTGTGTTGCAGTGTCTGCCGTGCCTGGGCGGCGGTTGTGCCTGCGGCGGCTTGCAGGCGCTGACAGAGCCGCTCAAGGCGTTGCTTTTGTTGTACCAGCTTCCGTTGGGGGTGATTACGTGACAGGGCTGTTTCCAATGCTTCCAGGGTGTGCCGCTGGCTTTTCAGGGACTGTTGCACGCTGGTAGACAGGCGGTGATTGAGTTGCCTGATGGTGCGGTCAGCCATGGCCGTCTGGCGGCCTGGTTGGGCGCGGAACAGCCGGGTTTCCAGCTGGTCAATGGCCTGGGCCGTGTTGTGCAGCGTGCGCAGCATGGCGTGATTCAGGCGTTGCGCCTGTTGCCGCAGCCGCAACCGGGTCATGCCCAGGTCCGGGGACAGCAGTTCCGCACCAGCCGTTGGGGTAGCCGCGCGGGCATCGGCCACAAAATCGGCAATGGTGAAATCCCGCTCATGACCCACGGCGGAGACCACCGGCGTTTGCAGGGTGAACAGGGTGTGCGCCAGGCCCTCGTGATTGAAAGCCCACAGGTCTTCCAGTGAGCCGCCACCACGCGTCAACAGGATGGCATCAAATCCGGCCTGATCGGCGGCTTCCAGCGCGGCCATCAACTTCTCTGGCGCGTTCTCGCCTTGCACGGCGGCGTGAAAAATGGCGAATTCCAGCAGCGGGTTGCGGCGCGCTATGGTTTTCAGCACATCCTGCACCGCCGCACCGCTGCGTGAAGTCACAATGGCAATGCGCTGGGGACGGGCGGGCAGGGGCTTTTTGAACCGGGCATCAAACAGGCCCAGTTCTTCCAGACGTTTTTTCAGGCGCAGAAATTCCTGATGCAGGTCGCCCTGACCGGCGGCTTCAAGCCGTTGCACAATCACCTGGAAGGCGCCGCGCGCCTCGTACAGGCTGATCTGGCCAAGAATCAGCACACGGTCGCCGTTTTGGACGTGCTGGCCGGGTCGGATCTGGCGACGAAACCAGGCACAGGAGACACTGGCCTGAGCGTCCTTGAGGGAAAAATAACAGTGCCCGGAAGCGGGGTGCCGGCTGAAGCCACTGACTTCGCCGGTGATCCAGACCCGGCCAAATCGCTGTTCGATGGCTTGGCGGGCCAGGCGATTTAATCCGGCCGGGGTCAAGGCCTGTTGCGGGCTTTTGCCGGCCTGTTCACGGGGCGATGGCGTGGGGGTGTCCGTGTCAGGGTCAGCAAAAGCGAACAGGTCAGCGGCGGGAGTTGGCCGGGGCGGTTTTTCAGTCATGGCAGTGATATTCCGCTCCTTTGCGCGGGCTGGCTGTGATAAAATGGGCCGATTTATCCGGCCATGCTGGCTTAGGGAAGCTCTGATTGAATCTGGCGCGAGCAGATTGTCGTGAAAAATTGTTCAGTTCAAGGCGCAA
>JALWKC010000055.1 GCA_026996795.1 Lysobacterales bacterium
CGGCGAATACCATTGAGGCCAGAACCATTCAGGTTCGTGAACAGGCCGGATGTAAGACTGCAATCGATCCTTCTTCGCTGATTATTCACTTGCAAAACCGGGCGGTGTCCATGTAAGAGGTTCCCTAAGCGCCGCTGCCCTGTTTCTCAATTCTTGCTTTCGGCAATCACTGAAGGCTGCTCCATGGCCACCAAATCGATCACGAACGGTTTTTTCTGGTGCATGCCCTGCAGACGAATGGTTTCGCCGGGCTTGGCCGAGGCAATCAGCTCCCGGTAGTGGCGGTCGTCCCGCACTTCCACGCCATTGACCGCGGTGATCACATCGCCCACCTTGATGCCGGCGCGCGCCGCCGGCGTGCCTTCGTAAACCCCCAGCACCAGCACGCCCTGATCGGGTTTCTGGATGCCCCGAATCTGGTAGCTCGGGTTCCACATGGCCAGCCCCAACCAACCACGCAAGACCTTGCCGTGTTTGCGGATTTCTTCCATGATCAGGCGCGCGGCATTGGCCGGAATGGCAAAGTTGATGCCCTGGGCGCCGTGTTTGTTGAGCATCGCGGTGTTGATGCCCACCACCTGCCCCAGCGTGTTGATGAGCGCACCACCGGAGGAGCCTTCATTCACCGGCGCGTCGGTCTGGATAAAGTTCTCAATCGCCGACACGTCCAGACCGCTGCGGCCAGTGGCGCTGACGATGCCGTGGGTGACCGTCTGGCTGAGGCCGAACGGGTTACCGATGGCCAGCACCACGTCGCCGGGGCGCACCTTGTCGCTGTCGGCAAAGGCAGCCGCGTCCAGGCCGTCGGCCTCGATTTTCAGCACCGCCAGGTCGGTGTCCGGGTCGCTACCGATGACCCGCGCCTCAAAAATACGGTTGTCCCACAGCGCCACCGCAATCTCATTGGCATTTTTCACCACGTGGTAGTTGGTCACCAGGTAACCGTCTTCAGACACTATCACCCCGGAACCCAGGTATTCGCGCGTGAAGGTCTCACTCGGCCCCAGTTTGACGATGCCGGTAAAACGCTGCAGTTCCGGCGCCAGAATGCGGTGCCGGGTCAAGGTGGTAGTGGCGTAAATGCTGACCACCGAGGGTGACACCCTGGCCACGGCGTCGGCATAACTGAACGGTGCCGAGGTGGCCGTTGTTGTGGGTACCTGACTCGCTGGCGCGGGCGTTGAAGCGCTGTCGCGGGCCGGTTCGTAACGTTGCCACAAGACCAGCACAAAAGCCAGCGCCAGGCCGGCAATGACCGATTTGAGAACAAAACCGAGGATATCCTTAAACTGTTTCATGCGCTGCGCATTCGTCCTGAAGGTTTGACCTGCGTCATTGTACGGGATGCTTTTGCCAAAATGAAATCAAACATCGGTTGTGGTCAGGGCGAAATGTTTAGTAAAATTAACGCCTTAAGGGCCAATTGTGTCTCTGGCAGGCTTATCCGTTGCCGCTGGTTACGCCATGCCCGCACCACAATCATCGCTACCCAGATCCCAAC
>JALWKC010000056.1 GCA_026996795.1 Lysobacterales bacterium
TGAACCTTGAGGTGCCGGCAGGGCGCGACGTGCTTCCCTTCCTGTTTGCCGAGGAACCGGGCATGGTGGTGTCCGTGGCGACTGACAAACAGGCTGACTTTGCCCGCTTGCTGGAAAAACACGGCCTGGAACAGGTGGCCGTGCCGCTGGGCCAGACCCAGGCAAACGACATCCTGCGCGTGCACCACCGGGGTGAAGACATCAGCGCCAGGGGAGTGAGTCACTGGCAAAAAATCTGGGCCGAAAACAGCCACCGCCTGCAGCGCCTGCGTGACAACCCGGCTTGTGCCGACGAAGAATTTGCCCAGCTCGACACCATCCAGCCCCCCATGCAGCCGGAGGCAGACTTTGATTTCAGCGCCGACCAGCTGGCGCCATTTGTCAACAGCAAGCGCCCCCAAGTGGCCATTTTGCGCGAACAAGGCGTTAACGGGCAGCTGGAAATGGCCATGGCGTTCGAACGCGCCGGTTTCGAGCCGCTGGATGTTCACATGCAGGACCTCATCGACGGGCGGTTTGCGCTCAAGGATTTTGTCGGCCTGGCCGCCTGCGGCGGCTTTTCCTATGGCGACGTGCTTGGCGCCGGGCAGGGCTGGGCCAAAGGCATTCTTTTTGACGAACGGCTGCGGCAGCAGTTTGGCGATTTCTTCGCCGACCCCAACCGCTTTGCCCTGGGTGTGTGCAATGGCTGCCAGATGCTGTCCTCACTGAAAACGCTGATTCCCGGCAGTGAACACTGGCCGCGTTTTGTGCGCAACCGTTCAGAACAGTTCGAGGCGCGTTTTTCGCAACTGGAAATCCAGCCCGGCAACAGCCTGTTTTTTGCTGGCATGGCCGGCGCGCGCATCCCCGTGGCCATCGCCCACGGCGAAGGCCGGGCCGCCTTTGCCCAGCCGGAAGACAGACAGGCCGTGTCCGTGGCCGCCCGCTACGTGGACAACGCCGGCCAACCAACCCAGATTTACCCGTTCAACCCCAACGGCTCGGAAGCCGCCGTGGCGGCGGTCAGCAACCGTGCCGGTAATGTGCTCATCATGATGCCGCACCCGGAACGGGTTTTCCGTAGCGCGCAAATGTCCTGGGCGCCGCCGGAATGGGGCGAGAATTCGCCCTGGATGCGAATGTTTTATAATGCCAGAAAGTTTATCGGTTAAACCGTAAACAGAACAGGCGTTTGGGCATGAATCAAGACAGGCAAAAATCAAAAATCAAACAGCTGCTGGTGGCCGCCGTGCTGTTTTTGCCCATGAGCTTCTTTGTCTGGTTCTACAGCGCCACCTTGCTGGTGCTGCCGGTGCACTGGCTGGCTGAATGGATACTCACCCATTGGCAGCCGGACCTGTTCAAGGAAATCACCCAGAACTATTATCTGCTGAACGTGCAGACCCTGATTTTTCCCGATGAAGAATTCAGCCAGGGTGCGGGCAAACTGGCGGTGCTGGAAGTGACTGCCAATCCCATGATCTATGGCTACGGACTGGCCGTGTTTGCCGGGTTGGTGATGGCCCGTCCCGACCTGAGCTGGAAACAGCGGCTCAAGCAACTGTTGATCGGTTACGTGGTGGTGGTGCTGATCCAGACCTGGGGCATTATCTGGGACATTTACAAAAGCCTTTTTTTCTCAGGCGGACCCGATGCCCAGAAGGCCGTGCTGGAAATAGGCATCGACCCGAACCTGATCGCGCTGTTTTACCAGACCGGTTACCTGATTTTTCCGGCCGTGATTCCCGTCATGGTGTGGATCGTGCTGAACCGTGATTTCATCAGCGAACTGACGGGCCTGGGGCTGACCACGGCGGTGACTGGCAAGGCGGAAAAAAACCGCAAAGGAACCACCCACCCGCCAGGCGGGTCATAATGACCAATCCTTCTTCGGTACTGCGTCGATAACCCGAGGCCACAGGCACAAAACGCATGACAGATTCCACCCAAACTCGCACCGAACCTTCATTGAACCGAGTCCCAGCGGATACCGCAGGTGATGCCCCGGAAGAGACAAGCACGCAGGCTGAACCGGCAGCGGTGGCGGCATCAACCAATGCCCCGGCGCCGGTGTCTGCCGAAGACGCCTTTGAGCGGCGGGTGTGCGATCACCTCATTGCCCAGGGCAAGCTGCGCGAAGAAGACCTGGCGCGCGGTCAGCGGCTGCACCGCGAAAGCCTGAACACACGGCTGCTGCCCTTGCTGGCGCGTCTGGGGCTGGTGTCAGAACGCGACGTGGCTCAGGCCATCAGTGAGTTGATGGACCTGCCGCTGGCCACGGACAAGGATTACCCCGAAAGCGCCAGTCTGGTTTCCGAAATCCCGGTGCGTTTCATGCGTGAACAGCAGTTTGTGCCGCTGCTGGAAGACGAAGAAAGCCTGCAGGTGGTGATGGTCTTTCCCTACGACGAATTCACCCTGCAATCGTTGCAACTGGCCACCGACAAACCCTTGAAAATCCGCGTTGGCTTGCCTTCTGATGTGGAAAATGCCATTGAAAAATACTTTGGTGCCGGCAAGTCTTCCATGGGTCAGATTGTCGAGAACCTGACCGACGAAGGCGGCGGTGACGAAGAGGACGTGGATCACCTGCGTGACATGGCTTCTGAAGCCCCGGTGATCCGGTTGGTGAACCTGATCATGCAGCGGGCGGTGGAACAACGCGCTTCGGACATTCACATCGAGCCGTTCGAGAACCGCCTCAAGGTGCGCTACCGCATTGATGGCGTATTGCATGAAGTGGAATCGCCACCGGCGCGCTCCACCGCCGCGGTCATCAGTCGCATCAAGATCATGGCCAAGCTCAATATCGCCGAGCGGCGCCTGCCCCAGGACGGCCGCATCATGCTGCGTGTGCAGGGTAAAGAGCTGGATTTGCGGGTGTCCACCGTGCCCACCGCCTACGGCGAATCCGTGGTCATGCGTATCCTGGATCGTGAAAGCATCGTGTTTGATTTTCACAAACTGGGCTTTACCGATCACTTGTTGCAGCGCTTCATGAAAGTGCTGAACCTGCCCCATGGCATTATTCTGGTCACCGGCCCCACCGGCTCGGGCAAAACCACCACCCTCTACACGGCCTTGCAGCACCTCAACACCGAAGAACGCAAGATCATCACTGTGGAAGACCCGGTGGAATACCAGTTGGCGGGCATCAACCAGATTCAGGCCAAGCCGGACATCGGGCTGGATTTTTCCTCGGCCCTGCGTGCCATTGTGCGGCAAGACCCGGATGTGATCATGATTGGTGAGATGCGGGATCTGGAAACCGCCCGCATCGCCATTCAATCGGCCCTGACCGGTCACCTGGTGCTGTCCACCATTCACACCAACGACGCCGCCGGTGGTATCACGCGCATGCTCGATATGGGCGTGGAAGATTACCTGCTGACTTCCACCATCAATGGCATTCTGGCGCAGCGGCTGGTGCGGCGGCTGGATGAAAACAAGGAAAAATACCCTTTGCTGCCGGAAATGGTGGAAGAACTGGGCCTGCGCCGTTTTACCCAGGACGATCCAGTGCATTTCTACCGGCCAAAAGCCTCCGAGGCCAACCCCACTGGTTACAAGGGGCGCGTGTCCATTCTCGAGTTTCTGGAAATGTCCGACCCCATTCGCCGCCTGGTCATGCAGCAGGCCACCGCCGGCGAAATCCAGAAACAGGCCGTGACCGAAGGCATGTTGACCATGTATGACGACGGCTTGCAAAAATGCCTGGACGGCGTGACCAGTTTTGAAGAAGTGTTGCGCGTGACTCAGGAGGCGTAAAGTCATGGCCCAGTTTGCGTACAAAGCCCTGACTCCTGGTGGCGAACCGGTGGAAGGCCAGATGGAAGCCGCCAGCGAAGCCGAAGTCATTGCCCGGATTCAGGAAGCGGGCAACCTGCCGCTGTCGGCCAGCAAGTTGGGTGAAGGGTTTTCGTTGCAGAATTTTCGTCTTTCCCGCCGCACCATTACCCAGAAACAGGTGGGCGAATTCACCGATCAGATGGCCACCTTGCTCAATTCCGGCATGCCGCTGGACCGTTCGCTTTCGGTGATGCTGGACCTGGCCGATGACGAACGCCTCAAGGCCATGATAAAAACCGTGCGCGACAAGGTGCGCGGGGGCGGCAATTTGTCCGACGCGTTGGAAGAACAGCACGTGTTTTCCAAACTCTACGTCAACATGGTGCGCGCAGGCGAAATGGGCGGCACCCTGGAAAAAACCCTGCAACGCCTGAGCGATTATCAGGCCCGCAGCAAGGCCCTGCGCGATTCGGTGCTGTCGGCCATGATCTATCCGGCCATTCTGTTGGTGCTGGCGGTGGGTTCGCTGTTTATCCTGCTGGGCAAGGTGGTGCCGAGCTTTCAGCCCATGTTTGAAGAATCCGGCATGCAGTTGCCGCTCTTGACCCAGCTGGTGCTGGGTGCGGCCCGGTTCGTGACCCATTACTGGTGGGTGCTGGCGGTGCTGGTGGTGGGCGCTGTTGTGTTTTTGCGCCAGCGCCTGAGCGACCCGGCTTTTCGCTACCAGTGGGATGAGCGCAAGTTGCGTCTGCCGCTTTTTGGCGACCTGATCCGGCGCCTGGAAACGGCCCGTTTTACCCGCACACTGGGCACCTTGCTTGACAGCGGCGTGCCCTTGCTGAGCGGCTTGGGCATTTCCAAAAACGTCATGAACAACAGCGTCTTGACCGCCGCGGTGGACAAAGCCGCCGAACGGGTCAAACACGGCGACCCATTGGCTGACGCGCTGGCCGATGCCGAGCATTTTCCGCGCCTGGCCCAGCAGCTGATTGCCGTGGGCGAAGAAACCGGCAAGCTGGATGAAATGCTGCTGAAAACCGCCAACACCTACGATGAGGAGGTCAAGACCACCGTTGATCGCATGTTATCGGTGCTGGTCCCGGCCACGGTGCTGGTGCTGGCCGGACTTATTGCCCTGATTGTTTTCGCCATTTTGCTGGCCATGCTGGGCATGAATGACCTGATGACTTAGGAAAATACGGACTGATTTCACTGATCCATAAACCGGAACACGACTTGAGAGGAAACACCATGAAACACCCAATTCATCACAGAAAAGAAGCCCGCGGCTTTAGCTTGATCGAAGTGCTGGTGGTGATGGCCATTCTGGCCACCATCATGGCACTGGTGGCCAAGAACGTCTTCAAGGGCAAGGAAAAGGCCAACTGGCAAGCGGCCAAAATCCAGGTGGGCAAGCTGGAACAGGCCGCGCAAGAGTTTTACCTGGACACCGGCCACCTGCCCAACAGCCCCGAAGACCTGGTGCGCGACACCGGCGATTCCATGTGGAGCGGCCCGTACGTGAAGGAAAAAATGCTCAAGGATCCCTGGGGCCAACCCATCACCATGCGCGAAGGCGACAGCGAAATCATTTTCTGTTCCTACGGCAAGGACAAAAGCCCGGGTGGCAGCAAGTACGACGCCGATGTGTGCAGCAACGAGTGAGCCTCGGCGCTAACGGCTTCGCTCGGGTTAATGACACGGCTTCATGAGCGTCATGCATTCCACTTACCCACCCCAAACCAGTGCCCGTCGCGCTGGTTTTTCGCTGGTGGAGGTGATCGTGGTGATGCTGATGCTGGCATTGGTGGCCAGCGTGGTGGCCATCAATGTTACTGGCAGCCTGAAAAGCACCAAGATTCGGGCGGTGTCGCGTGATCTGGTGGCGGCCATGAAGTACACCCGGGGTCAGGCCATCGCCAAAGGCGAGGCCCAGCGCATCAGCTTCAATTTGCAAGAGCGCAGTTATCAGGCGCCGGGTAAAAAACTCGTCAAGATTCCAGCAGACATGGAGCTGGGCCTGTACACGGCCGATTCGGAAATTGTGGACGATGACCACGCCAGCATCCGGTTTTTCTCCGATGGCAGCTCCACCGGCGGGCGCGTCACCCTGCGCTACAAAGGCCGGGAATGGCGCATTAACGTTAACTGGCTGACCGGTGAAATCCGCGTGCACCAATTGGACGAATGATGGTCAAAATGCCCATGCGAGCCAAACAGTCCATTTCATCACTGCATCGCCAGAGCGGCTTTACGCTGCTGGAAATTCTGGTCGCCTTTGTGGTTTTTGTGCTGGCCTTCTCGGTGGTCATGGAAGTCATCACCGGCGCGGCGCGCAACACCATCAAGTCGTCTCGCCACACCCAGATCGCCCTGTTGGCGCAAAGCAAGATGGACGAAGTGGGCGTGCTTGAGCCCATTGAAGAGGGCACCAGCAGTGGACGCTTTGACGATGGCACCCACTGGGAGCTACGCATCACCCCGTTTGAGGCGCCTTACGATAATGACACCGAGCTGGTCAGCCCGCCGGTGGACCTGTTTCGCGTTGACCTGATTCTGTCCTGGCGCGATAAAAACAAGGCCCGTTCGGCCCAGTTCACCACCTTGCGTGCCCAGGTGCCGGACTTTACCGAGGCCAGGCGATGAAACGACTTGGCATTCCAGCAAAAAATCCCGGGCAGCCCCGGCAGGGCCAGCACGGCTTCACGCTGATCGAAGTGATTGTGGCCATGACGCTGATTTCGCTCATCATGATGCTTATCTACAGCGGCATCAATTCCAGCCGCCGACTGGTGGAAAAAGGCGAAAAACGCATCACCGCCACCAACGAAGTGCGGGTGGTGCAGGAGCTGTTAAGGCGCCAGATTTCGCGGGCCTTGCCGTTGGCTTTCAAGCAGAACGAAGACAACGAATTTATCCTGTTTGAAGGCGACCGCGACCATGTGCTGTTTGTGGCGCCCATGCCCGGCTACTTGGGCACCGGTGGCCCGCACGTCCAGCTGGTGGAACTGGTGAATGATGCCGGTGGCAAAACCCTGCAATTCAAGCACTGGCTGATGTCAGACAAGTTCGACCCCATAACCTTCCTCAACGACAAAGAACAAGAGCCGGTTATTCTGCTGGAACACCTGCGCGACGGTGAGTTTTCCTTTATTGGCCTGGATGAGGAGGGAGAAGTGACCGACTGGCTGAACCGTTGGGACGAACCCGGCAAGGCGCCTTTGCTGGTGCGCCTGGACATTCAGGCCGACAAGCAATCACCCGTGCGCTGGCCGGAATTTCAGGTGGCGTTGAAGCTGGATAACGCC
>JALWKC010000057.1 GCA_026996795.1 Lysobacterales bacterium
TGCGGGCGGATGAGGGCGCATGCAGCCTGTTTGGCGTCTCGTCCCGGGTACCGCAGGCACGGGCCGTGCTGGCGTTTCTGCCGGAGCGTTTTGCGCCCCCCCGCTGGCTGAAGGCCGGAGAGTATATCGAGGCGATGCTGCGGGTTTACGGTGTGGCGCCCGGGCGAGCACGGGTCGAGACCATGTGTCGCAAGCTGTACTTCGACCCAAAGGCGCTGGAAAAGCCGGTGGCCGTCCTGTCCAAGGGCATGACTCAGAAGATCGGCCTGATCACGACCTTTCTCAGTGAACGCCCGCTGCTGGTGCTGGACGAGCCCATGAGCGGTTTGGACCCGCTGGCGCGGCGGGGGGTGCGTGAGGTGATCGGTGAGCTGAATGCGAGCGGTGTGACCATTTTCTACAGTTCTCATCTGCTGGCCGATATAGAGAGTGTGTGCGACCACATCGCCGTGTTGCACGAAGGTCAACGGCTTTACCAGGGAGATATCGCCATGCTGTTGAAGCGAACGCAGGCCCATGATCTGGAAAATGCTTATGTGGCGCTGGTGAGTGGGAAAAATACACAAAAAATATTCTTGAATTTAGAAAAATCCAACTGATATAATCGAACCAAGCGTTATGAAAACGCTTATTTATTCTTGGACAACTATTGATGCAAGTTAGAGGAGATGGAGTATGAAACGGAATCAATCCGGTTTTACCCTGGTGGAAATCGCCATTGTGCTGGTGATCATTGGTCTGTTGTTGGGGGCGGTTCTGAAAGGTCAGGAACTGGTCACAAACGCTAAAGTCAAGGCAGTGATCAATGAGGCAAAGGCTTATGGCGCGGCGTTGTATGCCTATCAGGATCGCTATGGCTATTATCCGGGAGATGATCCAAAGCAGCAGGATCGCTGGACTGGTTTGAATTCAAACGGTGATGGTGATGGAACAATTGATGGTGGCACTTGTGATGGTGCTGGTGATGAAAGCTGTCAAGCTATTCGTGCAATGCGCTATGCCGGCTTGATTAAGGGGGATCCAGCAGAAGAAACGCCTAAGCCAGGTGCGAAAGCCGGAGGACAGATCCATCTTTATACAAATACACTGCATAATCAAACCGGTGTGGCTCTACATATGAATGGAGCAGACTTTAATCTGATGAACTATGTTGACCTTCAGGCAGATGATGGTCAGTGCGATGAGGGAAGCTATGTAGGTGGTACAAATAGCTGTACTGGCAATGAATATACGGCTAATGATGCAGCTGTATTCATGTAAGACTTTTAAAAATGACAAGTAATGATAAAGCCGCCCGGCCGGGCGGCTTTTTTATTACCCCCTTTCCGGTGGCATGATCTGGCTGAAATGGGTGAAGGTGGGAAATTGATCCGTCTCCACCGGCGGCATGTGGGGGCTGACATGGCGGGTGGCCAGCAGATGGCGGATGCCATGGGCCTGAGCCGTTTCCAGCGCGCGGAGGTTGTCGTCAATCAAAAGCGTGCGGTTGGGATCGTAAGGA
>JALWKC010000058.1 GCA_026996795.1 Lysobacterales bacterium
TGCACGAGAACAGATGGCACAGTCAAATCCTTCACGATTGATTCAAAATTCGCAAAAGCCTTGGGATACGGTTTCCACACCAGGTCACCGTTCCAGACCACAAAGGCCGGTTTTTCCGACTTGTCCCGTTCATTTGTTTCCTGCACAAATTCCCGCAACAGTTGATTGAGTACCTGAATACCCTTGTTTTTTCTATCCGCCTCACCCATTTGCGGGTCTGAGTTAATCAGAAACATAAACTTTTCTTCGCCGCCCCCCCTGAGTTCAATATCAACAGCACATGCCACACTGCAGGCAAACACAAAAAACAGCCAGACTGAAAAACGGGCCCAAGAAAGTTCCTTCATTGCAATAGACTGTTATCAATATTATGCTCGGGACGGGCCAGCACGGTATTTTCGTGCACTTTTCCCACCACCTCATAACCACCCGTTTCACGAATGTGCCTGGTAAACCATTCGTCCTGAAGCACATTGTTTTTCCCAAGCACCTCAAGAATCAGGACTGGCCAGTTCCGTTGTATGGTTTTCCAGGCCCCTTGCAAGGCGGGCAACTCATGTCCTTCCACATCCAGTTGGATAATGGAGACTGATCGGTCAGAGGGAACCACATTATCAATCGTATCAATCTCTATAGGCACACTGGCTCTATCACTGGCTGGCTGCTTTGCTATCCGGCTCCCACCACCCAGCGCCCTGCCCTGCTGATCTTCAACCACCATCTGCACCGTATGTGGAAAAGCACCCAGCCCAGCGTTGCGCAAATGGACATTTGCCAGCGCGTTCAAGGCAATGGTTTTTTGAGCGCACTGGTAATTCTCAGGCACGGGTTCAAAAGCCCACAGTTTTTGCCCAGAATGCATGGCTTTGGCGATACCGGGAATAAAATCACCAAAATAAGTACCCGCATGAACCACATCGCCTTTCCCCATATGTTGGCGGATGAAGCGAATGGTTCGCGGTTCATGCACCATACCATTCAAAATGCGTCGTGCAGCTGGGCGATGAGCGGAAGATCGTGGAACGCAATATTTGCCAAAACGGTTTTTAGCCAAAATCCAGGGTCTTCGAGAGAAACGGGAAAGCCACAATGAACGAAAACGGCGAAGTGCGGAGGAAACAACATGCTTCATAGACAGGTCAGGTCAGAGAAAACCGGATTTTAGCACACCCTGGCATCGGCTTTGAGTGGACTTCAGGCAAGATGGCTCTGTTTTGTTATGATGAAATTTTCGCCTGATTTTACCGGGAAGACTGGTCCGAATTTTTCTCCCTGAAGCGCTGCCCGGAAAACCAGCAAGAGATGAAAGACATAGCTTCTGGCAGTGGTTCAAGGAATCCCGCCAAAGTGAGCTGTGGTGGTTTTTGGAAAGAACTGACCACCACACCGGCCAGAAATCAAGAAACTGTTTCACTTGATCACCCTGCAAATGGGCGATCAGGTCATGGTGGCCATGAAGGCATACGGACAGGACGATTTTCAAGGACACCAAGCCCCTGGGCCGTCAATCAGGTGGTACGGAAAATGAAGACCGTTTTTCCGGAAATTTGCTGACCTTTTTTGAACCCGATATCAGCGGCTAAGTGGCACCCTAAATAATAGGCATATAAGGTCAAACTAATTTCCGGGGCGCCACGGACTGTATGTAGTCCTTGAGATCATAGAGCTTTGCTGGCTGCTGAACCAGCCACCGGGCCACCTGCAGTGCGCTACGGGCAAACAGGGCCGGGTTTTCGGCCTCGTGGCGCAGGATTAACGTTTCGCCGGGTGTGGTGATTTTCACTTCATGAATGCCTGCCACTTGGCCGACACGATGGCTTTGCATGGACACAGGACCGAGAGCAAAGGTGAGATCGGTGATTTTCTCAAGCGCATTGGCCGCTGTCCCGGCCTGATCCGAGCCGCTACCTGTCAGCGCTTGAGCCAGCGCCAGTGCGGTGCCCGAGGGGGCATCCTTTTTTCCTGCGCGATGAGTCTCGTCGATGCGTGCCTGCCAGCTGTCACCATGAACGCGCCCCAGGCGAGCCAGGAAGTCCTGCATCAATTGAACCGTTAAACTGAAATTCGGCGCCCACAGCACGGGGATGTCCGTGCTGGCCTCGCGCAAGGCCGCAAGCTCATCAGCACCCAGGCCGGTGGTTCCGCTGACCAGGGGCACGTTCCAGTGGCGTAACGTGGCTAACAGTGGCTTCAGGGCCGATGGGGAAGAAAAATCCACCACCACCTGCGGGTACGTCGGGTTGGCCGGGTCAATGCATGAATCTGGCAAATTGGCATCAGGCAAGGCCGTGTACCGCACGCCGGCCAGGCCTGTTTCCTGGCCCCGCTTCGGGTCGTCACCAGCCACCCAGGCCGCAGTCAGTTGCCAGCTGGGTTCATGAACGATGGCTTCCAGCAACGCCTGGCCCAGTCGGCCACTGGCGCCACTGATCCCCAGGCGTATTGGGCTTTGATTACCTGTTGCCCCGGATGGCTGCGCCAGGCTGGTGGTCACGCCGATTTGACCTTCTCGAAAAAGCCCTTGACCGAATCCAGCCAGGAGCTGCTTTTAGGGCTGTGCCGCTTGGATTTCTTGCTCAGGCTTTCATCCAGCTGACGAATCAGTTCCTTTTGCTCGGCGGACAGGTTCACCGGCGTTTCAATTACCAACTTGCACAGCAAGTCCCCAGTGCGGTGGCTGCGCACGGATTTAACGCCCTTGCCGCGCACTCGAAACACCTTGCCGGTCTGGGTGCCTTCGGGGATTTTCAGGCTCACGGGCTTGTCCAGCGTGGGCACTTCCAGTTCGCCCCCCAGACACGCGGTGGCGAAACCGATGGGCATTTCACAAAACAGATCGTCCCCATGTCGCTGGAAAATGGGATGCGGTTTGACCCGCACATCCACAAACAAGTCACCAGACGGCGCTCCCAGCGGGCCGGCTTCGC
Organism: Lysobacterales bacterium; assembly: GCA_026996795.1. Taxonomy (GTDB): domain Bacteria; phylum Pseudomonadota; class Gammaproteobacteria; order Xanthomonadales; family Marinicellaceae; genus S144-45. Next base: position 2,928 of record JALWKC010000058.1, read on the forward strand.
CTTCTCCGGAAAGCCGGATACGGTCTCCGGTATCCACGCCGGCGGGGATTTTAATGGATAACTTGCGGGTTTCCTGGCGTCGGCCTTCGCCGCCACAGTGTTGACAGGGGTTGATGTACATGCGGCCGCTGCCCTGACACCGCGGGCAGGTTTGCTGAACGGAAAACATGCCCTGCTGTAAGCGCACGCGGCCCTGTCCGCCACAGGTTTCACAGGTTTGCATGTTGCCGTCTTCCGAACCGGTGCCTTCGCAATAGGAACACGGCACGCGGGTGGCAATATGGACTTCCTTGCTGGTGCCAAATACCGCTTCTTCCAGGCTCAGTTCAATCTGGACCTGAATGTCCCGGCCGCGCTGGGGTCGGCCACGGGCACCACCACCAAAAACGTCGTTGAAAATGTCCCCGAAGATGTCACCAAAATCACCCTGGAAACCGCCGTGGAATCCGCCACCAAAACCGCTACCAGCATTGACTCCGGCCTCGCCAAAGCGGTCGTACTGGGCCCGTTTGGCTTCATCACTGAGCACCGAGTAGGCTTTCTGTATCTCCTTGAATTTCTCGTGTTTCTCCTTGTCATCGCCCACCCGGTCCGGGTGATATTTCATCGCCAGGCGCTTGTAGGCTTTTTTGATTTCGACCTGCGTGGCGTTTTCGCTCACACCGAGAATCTGGTAGTAGTTCATGGCTTGTTTTTACAGTTGTTAACAATTGGTCCGGACAAAAACGCCAAAGGGGATGGTGATTTCTCACGCATCCCCTTTTGAGTGACGTCAATAGATGGTTACTTGTTGTCGTCGACTTCTTCGAACTCGGCGTCTACCACGTCGTCGTCACCACCAGCCTGGGCGGTTGAGCCCGCGGCGGCCTGTTCACCGCCAGCCTGGCTGGCAGCAGCGATTTTCTGCAACACGCTTTCCAGCAGTTTTTGCAGTTTTTCCATGGCCGCTTCAATCACGGACTTGTCGTTGCCCTTGTTGGCTTCTTCCACTTCCTTGATGGCGGCTTCAATGGCGCCCTTGTCGCCTTCCTCAATCTTGTCTTTCTGCTCTTCCAACGTTGTCTTGGCGGTGTGCGCCAAGGCATCGGCGGTGTTTCGAGCCGTGACAAGTTCGTGGAATTTCTTGTCTTCTTCGGCATGCGCCTCGGCGTCCTGAATCATGCGCTGGATTTCGTCTTCGGTCAGACCGGAGCCTGCCTTGATTTCAATCCGCTGTTCCTTGCCGGTTTTCTTGTCCTTGGCAGAAACGTGCAGGATACCGTTGGCGTCAATGTCGAATTCCACTTCAATTTGCGGCGTCCCACGTGGTGCCGGCTCAATGCCAGTGAGGTCAAAACGACCCAGTGACTTGTTGGCAGAAGCCATTTCACGCTCACCTTGCAGGACGTGTACAGTCACCGCTTGCTGATTGTCTTCAGCGGTTGAGAAAATCTGCGACGCCTTGGTCGGAATGGTGGTGTTTTTCTCAATCAGCTTGGTCATTACACCGCCCATGGTTTCAATACCCAGCGACAGCGGAGTCACGTCCAGCAATAGCACGTCCTTCACATCGCCAGAAAGCACGCCACCTTGGATAGCCGCACCCATGGCCACGGCTTCGTCGGGGTTGACGTCTTTGCGTGGCTCCTTGCCGAAGAAGTCGCCCACTTCTTTCTGCACTTTCGGCATGCGGGTCTGACCACCCACCAGGATCACGTCGTCCACATCGCTCTTGCTGAGTTTGGCGTCCTTGAGCGCGGTTTCCACCGGACCCAGAGTTTTCTTGATCAGGTCATCCACCAGAGACTCGAGCTTGGAGCGTGTGATCTTGATGTTCAGGTGCTTCGGTCCGCTGGCATCGGCCGTGATGTACGGCAGATTGATTTCGGTTTGTTCGGTGCTGGACAGCTCGATCTTGGCCTGTTCGGCCGCTTCTTTCAGGCGCTGCAGGGCCAATGGATCGTTGCGCAGATCAACACCAGAGCTCTTCTTGAATTCATCCACAATGTAGTCGATCAGGCGCTTGTCGAAGTCCTCACCACCGAGGAAAGTGTCACCGGAGGTGGACAGCACTTCAAACTGGCGTTCACCGTCGATATCGGCCAGTTCAATCATGGAGATATCGAAGGTACCGCCACCAAGGTCATACACGGCCACGGTGTCGTCGCCTTTCTTGTCCACGCCATAAGCCAGCGACGCGGCTGTCGGTTCGTTGATGATCCGTTTAACGTCCAGTCCGGCAATGCGGCCGGCGTCTTTGGTGGCCTGGCGTTGGGAATCGTTAAAGTAAGCCGGAACGGTAATGACCGCTTCCTTCACTTCATGACCCAGGTAAGACTCGGCGTCCTTTTTCAGCTTTTGCAAAATTTTGGCGGAAATTTCCTGGGGTGACATTTTCTTGCCACGCACTTCCACCCAGGCATCGCCATTTTCAGCCGGCACGATCTTGTAAGGCACAAGATCAATGTCCTTTTTGACCACCGGGTCGTCAAATTTACGACCGATGAGTCGCTTGATGGCAAAAATGGTGTTTTCCGGGTTGGTCACTGCCTGACGTTTTGCCGGCTTACCCACCAGAATCTCGCCTTCGTCGGTGAAGGCCACCACAGAAGGCGTGGTGCGATCGCCTTCGGCGTTTTCAATGACTTTAACGTTGTTTCCGTCCATCACGGAAACCACTGAGTTGGTTGTTCCTAAATCGATTCCGATAATCTTTGACATGGTTGACCTCTTGATTGTTTATTGTTCGTTGATTGGTTTTGACTTTCAGTTTTTTTACTTGCACTGGATATGGGGTAATGGCCCGGCTTTTCAAGCCACCTGACCACCTTTTTTGTGATTTATTTCGACACCACCACCATGGCGGGCCGCACCACACGGCCATTGAGCCGGTAACCTTTCTGAAACACGTCCAGCACGGTGTTGGGTTGCACATCCTCGCTGGGCACGGCCGATACGGCTTCGTGCTGCTCCGGATCAAACTTTTCACCCTGCGGATCAATCACTTCAAGCCCGTGGCTTTGCAGTACCTTGTGCAGGATTTTCTGCGTCAGCTCGGTGCCTTCCAGCACCTGATCCACCGTGGTGTTGTCGCGATCCACCTGCATGGCTTTTTCCATGCTGTCGACCACCGGGAGCAGTTCCTTGGTGAATTTGTCCAGCGCGTATTTGCGCAGGTTTTCCATTTCTCGCGCATTGCGTTTGCGAATGTTGTCCATTTCCGCATTGAGGCGGATAATCTCATCGTTCTTGCGTTGAATCTCTTCGTGCAGTTGCTCCACGGAAACGCTCTCCTCAGTCGCTTGGGCCGGTTGTCGGCTGGATTCTCCGGCAGGCGCTTGCGCCGGCTGGTTTTCCCGCTCTTGCCCATGGGCTTGACGTTCTTGCCCTTGAGCTTCCCCAGCGGCTTTGGTCGTCTGCTCCGGGGCAGAGCCAGATGTGCGCTTTTCGCCAGACGGCTGTTGTGAGCCGTTTGCGTGCTTGTGCTTGTTCATGTTGTTTCCTTCTCCTGATTCAGCATAAAATGATGACTGATAAATAAGGGCGGCGCCTGGGTTTTCAAGTCCTATGCTTAAATCAATTTTCATACGGAATTTCGCCCTGCTCAGCCAGGCCGAGATTGATTTTGAACCCGGATTCACTGTCTTTACCGGCGAAACCGGCGCTGGCAAATCCATATTGGTTGGCGCCTTGTCCCAACTACTGGGGGATCGCGCTGCGGTCAAAAGCATCCGCCACGGAGCAGACCGGGCGGAAATGGTGGCCCGTTTTGATGTGAGCACCCAGCCGGCGGCACGGCGCTGGCTAACCGAGCAGGAGCTGCCTCTTGAGGATGATGAAGTGGTCATCCGGCGCGTCATCCGTCAAGACGGCAAATCCCGCCTGTGGATAAACCAGACACCCAGCACCGCCACCGCCGTGCGCCAATTGGCCGCGCAACTGGTGCAAATCCATGGCCAACACGACCACATGCGCCTGACCACCCCGCGCGAACAACGTCGGATACTGGACGAATACGGCCAGTATCCCGCCCTGCTTGAAGCCGTGCGGGAAGCAGCGGCGAGCTGGCAGCGCACGGAAGAACAACTGCAGCAATTGCTGATGACCGGCGCGTTAAATGATGAACAAGCCCAGCTATTGCGTTATCAACTGGCCGAGCTGGATGAACTGGCCCTGCAGGAAGACGAACTGGACGCGCTGCATTCAGAACAGCAAACACTCAGCCACGCCGTTGACCTGATACAGACCGTGGAAACGGCCGTGGAAACCCTGTCAGAAGGCGACCAGGCCATTGACGGCCAGCTGGGCCAAACCATCAGCCGCCTGAACGCCGCCACCGGCCTGGACTTTTCAGCCATCAGCAAAACTCTGGAGGAAGCCCTGATCAATGTGGAAGAGGCCGCGGCCGATCTGCGCCAGTTGCGTGGCCAGTTGAAAACCGACCCGGAACGGCTGCAGGCCATTGAACACCGCCTGGACGCCATACATCAGATGGCCAGAAAACATCAGGTGGCGCCGGAAATACTGCCACAGCATCACGCCAGTGTGGCCGAAAAACTCACCAGCAACACGCAACTGGCCGAGCAACGGGAAGTGCTCATGGCACGGCTCGAACAGCATCGCGCCACTTACCGGCAGGCAGCCACCGCACTGAACCAGGCCCGTCGCAAGGCAGCAACCCGACTAGCAACGGCGATTGAGTCCGAGATTCGCAAATTGGGTCTGCCCGATGCCAAAGTGGCCATTGAAGTGCGCCCCGGAGAAGCGGACAAGCCTTTGCCCGAAGGCATGGATCAGATCAGCTTCTGTATCGCCACCAACCCCGGACAACCATTGTCCCCGCTGAAAGACACGGCGTCCGGCGGTGAACTGTCGCGCATCGCACTGGCCATCGAAGTGCAGCGGCACCAGCAGTCAGACTCGGCCATGACCTTTGTCTTCGACGAAGTGGACACGGGCGTGGGCGGTGCAGTGGCCGAAAAAGTCGGCCAGTTGCTGCGTGAACTGGCGCAACGGCATCAGGTGTTGGCCGTGACCCACCTGCCGCAGGTAGCCGGTCAGGCCCATCACCACATCAAGATTGAAAAAATGACCGATGGCACACGCACCGAGAGCCAGTGGCAGGCGCTGGATGAGAACACCCGTGTGCAGGAACTGGCACGCATGACCGGCGGCGAAAATATCACCGAAACCACCCTGGCGCAGGCACGCGAATTTCTGGTCAAGACACCGTGACTTGCCTTTCTGATAGACTGGCCTAACCGCAAATTAACGCGTTTCTGCTACCCTTGGCGCGGGGATTTTGCCTTTGTTCATGCCCTGTTCAGCAAAAAAGCCGTGAAATGCCCCTTGTGTTCTCCTCAACAGGCTCCATATCGGGGAATCGAAAATTGTGATACCGCCTGAGCATCGCCTATATTGATGCCAGGTTAATAAGCTAAACCTAAACACTAAAGGACTGACACATGAAACTCAAAAACATTGCTGCCGGCTTGTTGCTGGCCACATCCATTCCGGCTGTTGCCAATGACAGCATCTCCTATGACTGGTTTGAACTGAACGCCGGTTACCAGGATGCCAGTTTTGGCGGTTTTACCACCCTGGGACTGACAGGCAGCTATTCCCTTTCTGACACCGTTTATGTGACTGGCGGCATTGGTCACAGCACACACAGCTCCGTCAATGCAGCCAAAGCCACGGCGTTTGGTGCCAACCTGGGTTACCACGCGCCATTAAACGGCTCCACGGACTTTTACGCCGAACTTGGCCTGGGCTATATTGACCCCAAAGTCGGCGATGGCAACACCACCTATGACGTGGTGGTGGGCACACGCACCATTTTCAGCGACAACATCGAAGTGATTACCGATCTGGGTTATTTCGATGGCTTTGACAGCGACGTTGACGGCGCTTTCAGCCTGGGCGTTTCCGGCCTGTACAAATTTAACGAAAACCAGGCCGTACGCGTGGGCGCCAGCGTCACTGATGGTGACCTGGGTGGAGAAGTCGGCTTCCGTTATAACTTCTAAAACCAGCTACTGCTCGCAGTAAAAAAGCCGCTGTGTTTCGCAGCGGCTTTTTCGTGTCCAGGGATAGTTGAATGGGTCTGCTGGGCGAATAGTCACTCAACCTGGCGGCCACAGCATTTGCCGGCCAGCCAGAAAGTGGAGATGAATATGGGGCACGGTTTGCTGACCATGTTCGTTGCAATTCATCACCAGGCGATAACCGTCTTCATCTACGCCCACCTGACGGGCGTAGTCCCGTGCAGCCAGAAACAACTTGCCCACCCGTTCGGCGTCTTCATCGCGCATGTCATTCACGGTGGGAATGCGTTTTTTTGGAATAAACAGCACGTGTACCGGCGCTTGCGGGTTGATGTCCTTGAAACCCAGCACGTCGTCGGTTTCATAAATGATTTCGGCCGGTATTTCGCGGCGGATGATCTTGTCAAAAATGGTTTCTTCTTGCATCGATGAGTCCCCTAGGGTGTCGTCAAAAAAGTATCTGGCTGGCAAAAAGTACGGCTATTCAGCATGTACCTACTCCACCGGCTCCCGGCGATTGAAGGCGTGAGCCAGTGTATTTGCGTCCGTGTACTCCAGCTCCCCGCCCAGTGGCACGCCGTGAGCGAGGCGGGTGGTTTTTATGCCCACGCCAGCGGCCATTTGCGCCAGGTATCGCGCCGTGGTTTCGCCCTCGATGGTGGCATTGGTGGCGATAATCAGCTCGCGCGTGTTTTCACGGCTCATGATATCCACCAGTTGATGAAAGCCCAGTTCAGCCGGGCCCATGCCATCCAGAGGCGACAGGCGTCCGTGCAACACAAAATACTTGCCATTAAAACCGGTGGCCTGCTCAATTTGCATCAGTTCCGCCGGAGATTCAACCACACACAGCAGGCTTTCGTCACGGTCGCTGCTGGCGCAAATGCGGCACAGGCGGTTTTCAGTCAGGGTGCGACATCGATCGCACTGACGAATCGTCTCACAGGCTTGCTTGAGGATTTCCGCCAGTTTTTCCGCCCCGGGCCGGTTTTTTTGCAACAGATAGAAGGTCATTCGTTGGGCCGTTTTTGGCCCTACGCCCGGCAGAATCTGCAGGGCATTCATGAGTTTTCCCAGTGCACTCATCAGAACGGCAGCTTGAACCCGGGTGGCAAGCCCATGCCACCGGCCATGTCAGCCATGTTGTCCTGTTGCAACTGGGCAATTTTGTTGGTGGCGTCGTTGAAGGCGGCGATCAGCAAGTCTTCGAGCATTTCCCTGTCATCACCGATGGTGTCGTGGTCAATGGCGATTTTCTTGACCTGATGCTGCCCGTTGAGGGTGATTTTCACCAGGTCGCCACCGGCTTGGCCGGTCACTTCCGCTTGCGCCAGCTGGGTCTGCACCTGTTGCATTTTTTCCTGCATTTCCTGTGCTTGTTGCATCAGTTTTGCCAAGGGTCCTTTCATGATCAACCTCGCTTTCGATTACGTTGAATGTCGATAATTTCCGCGTCAAACTGTTCTTGTAAGCCCTGAATCAACGCATTGGCCTGCACCACTTCGCTGGTCGGGTCATCGGCCGGCAACCGGTGTCCCGATCCCACCGGCGCATTGACTGGAGGGCTGTCCGCAAGAGATGACGTTACCGAATGGTCCACCGTTGCGGTGTCAATGCTAATACGAAGATCTTGCCCATAGGCCTGTTGCAAGGCTTTGAGCAAGGCATTGCGGGGACGGTCGCGCAGCATGATCTGGTGGCTGTCATCCAGCACCAGCTTCACATGAGGACCTTCCACCGACTGGACGCGGCAGTGGCGGGCCAGTTCACGGGCCGCGCCCTTGAGTTGCAAAGCCTGAAAAATAGCGTCCCAGTTTTCTGCTGTCAAAGGCGGCAAATCGGCACTGAATGCACAGGTATTCGCCTTCGCGGGTGACTGCTCTTTCTGCTGCGCCATGTTTTGCGATTCGTTATCTGCCGGATGGCTGACCACAGCTGACTCTGGGCTTTTAGAGGCCTCCTGCAGGTACGCATTGTCCGATTCCTGAATCCGGTTTTCTGTGGTGGATGCCACGCTTGCAGGAGGTACTGAGCTGGTTGAGGCCGTCGGACGGGAATTCGTGTCGCCGGTTGAACGCACGCGCGACCGGTTGCCGTTTTGTGTCGGGCTGGCGCTATCCTGACCGGGCAAGGTAAAACCGAACAGGCGCAGCACCGTGGATTCAAAACCGGTTTTGGCATCCGGTGCCATGGACAGTTCCTGATGACCAATGACACAAATCTGGTAATAAAGCTGGGTCAGTTCCGGTGACAGGCGCTGGCCAAAATCCACCACGGCGGCGCGCTCAAAGAGTGAATTGGGCGGGGCCTTGCCCAACACCTGTTGCAGGGAAATCTCATGCAGCAGCAAGGCCAGGTCCTGCAAAATGCGGCCATAATCGGGCGAGCGTTCAAACAGCCCCTGCATGACGTGCTCGAGCTTGTCGGGGTCGCGTTCCAGAATGGCATCCAGCAGGTCAATAATATGCCGTTGCTCGATGACTCCCAGCATCTGCCGCACGTCATCCAGGCGGATACGCCCGGCCCCATAAGCCAGGGCCTGATCCAGCAAGCTCAGGGCATCCCGCATGGAGCCGTCAGCAGCCCGGGCCAGCAGTTCCAGCGCCGGAAGCTCATATTCCACACCCTCTTTTTCCAGCAGGCTGACCAGGTACTGGCTGATCTGGTCGTTGTCCAGCCGCTTCAGGTTGAATTGCAGACAGCGCGAGAGGACCGTAATGGGCAACTTGGCCGGTTCCGTGGTGGCCAGCAAAAACTTGACGTGCGGCGGTGGTTCTTCCAGCGTTTTCAGCAAGGCGTTAAAACTGCTGTTGGAAAACATGTGCACTTCGTCAATCAGGTAAATCTTGTAACGCCCCTTACTGGGCGCATATTGCACGTTCTCCAGCAGTTCGCGGGTGTCATCCACGCCGGTGCGTGATGCCGCATCCACTTCCACCAGATCAACAAAGCGCCCTTCGGCAATTTCCCGGCAGGCTTCACACTCCCCGCAAGGGCTGCCGGTGACGCCTTTTTCGCAGTTCAGGGCTTTGGCAATGATCCGCGCCAGGGTGGTCTTGCCCACACCGCGGGTGCCGGTAAACAGGAAGGCGTGATGCAGACGGCCCTGTTCCAGGCCATTGATCAAAGCCTGGGTGACGTGTTCCTGTCCCACCAGTTCGGTGAAATTCTGGGGGCGGTATTTGCGCGCAAGCACTTGGTATTGCATGACAGCTCGGTGTGGACGGAAAGCCCAAAGTATGACGGCAGAAACGCCTTTTAGCAAGGCCCTGGCCAATGTTGAATGGCGTAAAAACCATCGCACAAAGAGCCACCGTGTGGCCTGAGCTTGCTGCCACAGGCCAGTCACAACCGGCGACCCTGAAACAAGGGCCTCAAAAACCAATTTGCGATTTGCGTGTAGTTAGGAAAGCTCTGATCGAATCGTGAACTCGCTTCTCATGCCTGAAATGTCCAGATCCAATCAGCGCTTCCTTAGGGCAAAAAAAAGTGACCCTCACCAGCCGTTCCGGGCACACGGCTTCACCGATACCGTTGCTCCCTTCCGGGCCTGGCGGGGTTTTCGGCTGACCGTTGCCCGGTGACCAGTGAAGATCACCAGCGTCTATTATCGGTGATTGCCCCTGCCAAGGCAAGCCTGGCGCATGGCTTTGTTATTAACCCACAGGGGTTTCACGGATTAATTCCTTGAGCACAGGAATGGTCAGTCGGCGACGTGTTTGCAGACTGTTTTTATCAATACTTTCAAGTAGTTGGAGAAGAAACTTCAAGTCGCTCGACTGATGGCGACCAAGCCACTTGAGGACGCTGTCATCCAGCACGAGACCGCGTGCCGTGGCTCGCTGCCGGAAAATAGTCAGAGCCTGTTCGCGGTTTATCGGCTGCAACCGCCAGACCTGCCCCCAGTTGAGGCGGGAAACCAGGTCCGGCAGTTGCCAATGGGGATCGCTGGGCGCCAGTCGCGATGCCATGGCAAAGGGGGTACCAGTCTGGCGCAGGTGATTGATCCAGTCAAACAGACGCTGTTCGCCGGTGACGTCCCCTGCCAACTGATGCACGTCATCCAGGCACACCAGATCAAAAGCATCTGCCAGGGCCAGATTCTGACGCTCGTGAAGCAAACTCGCCGGTATAACAGCGGCCTGCGCACCCTGTTCTGTGGCTACCTGGCAGGTGGCATTGAGCAGGTGGCTCTTGCCCACGTGAGGTTCACCCCACAGAAAAACCGGAGCCGGCTCACTCGCATCGCCTGTTCGCAATTCCTGCAGCGCCTGCAGTGCTGCCAGGTTCTGGCCGGTGACGAAATTGTCAAAGGTCTGCCGCAAGCGGAGTGTGAAATTGAGCGGCAGTTGCGCCATTGGCTGGTTCATGCGGGGCTGTCCTTTTCCGATGCTGCGTCTTTACTCTCCTGAACAGGCTGTTTTTTGCTGTCCAGTGAAGACTCATCATGACTTGCGGAAAGCGCAATGTCGTTCTGACCTTCCCCGCCGTAGAGTTTGCTCTGCAAATAACGTTCGTGGGCATGACGCAGCAGCACCATAATAACGGCCGCCACCGGCAAGCCCAGCAAAACCCCCACAAAACCAAATAGCTGACCGCCTGCCAGCACCGAGAAAATCACCGCCACCGGGTGCAGACCGATGCGGTCACCCACCAACAACGGTGTCAACACCATGCCTTCCAGGGCCTGACCTATGCCGAAGACAATCAGCACATAAATAAAATGCTGGGGATCGCCGTATTGGGTGGCAGCAGCAAACAGGGCCATCAATAGGCCGGTGATGGTACCCAGGTAGGGCACAAACGACAAAATGCCCGCGGTCATGCCAATCAGGAATGCCAGATCAATGCCGGCCAGCTTCAGACCAATGGCATAGATCAGCCCCAAAGCCAGCATGACCGTCAACTGCCCACGTAAAAACGCGCTGAGCACTTCGTTGGACTCTTTCACCAAGCGGCTGACGGTGGGATAAATGCTGCGCGGAATCAATTCCCCGACGCGGGCAGTGAGAATGTCCCAGTCCCGTAGCAGATAAAAAGTAATAACAGGAATCAAAAACAGGTTGGTGAGCCAGTGGATAATCACCGCCGAGCTCTGCGACAGGGTACGGAACAGTGCAGCGGCCAGGCCACCGGCCTTGTCCCAGTGTTCTTTCAGTAGCTGGGCCAGGGCTTCAGTATCGAAAAGATCGGCTTCAATGCCAAAGGTTTTCCGCAACCAGGGTGATATTTTGTTACTCAGCCATTCGAAGTACAAAGGCAAGCTATGGATCAGGCGGCTAATCTGACTTTCCAGTAAAGGCACCAAAATGAGCAAGGTGGCTGCCAGTAGGATGATGATAAAGGCAAACACGATCACCACCGACAGGGTGCGGCTCAGGCCCCAGGCTTCCAGCCGGTCAGCCAGCGGGTCAAATAGGTAGGCCAGCAAGGCCGCAATGGCAAACGGCGTGAGCACCGGCTTGAGCAGGTAGATTACATAGCCGACAAAGACAATGCTGGCCAGAACAAAACAGCGACGCGACAAATCAGTCATTGATGGCTCCAGAAACGGCTTTTCCGGTCTTGGTGTGCACCGCCTTTCGACCCCAGGTCCAGACGTATTGAATACCGGACAGCAGCGTGGTGATGGCCACCAGCCACATCAATGCCTGAATCAGTTCGCCAGGCAGGTCAACCCAGCCGACCAGGTTCAGCAATAAGGTGAGCACAAAAATAAATTGCAAGGTGGTGTTCAATTTACTCAGGAACGTCGGCTGGGCGTGCTTAACCCGCCCAATCGTGAAGTGATAGAGTGTGGCCCCGGCAATAATCACCACATCACGAAGAATCACCAGGGTGGTCAGCCACACCGGCACGTGCCCTTGCCAAGTCAACACCACATAACAGCACAACATCATAAACTTGTCGGCCAGTGGATCCAGCACGCTGCCAAGCCAGCCTGTCCAGCCAAAGCGCTTGGCCAGAAAGCCATCCAGGCCATCCGAGGTGGCGGCAAAAAGGGCCACCAGCAGAGCCGCGTCGTAGCGTTTTTCCAGCATGAAATACACCAGTGGCCCCATGGCCAGGAAGCGCAAAATGGTGATGGCGTTAGGCAAATAGCGAAGTCCGTACACGGCTAGCGTTTCTCCAGAACCAGCGGCTCGTGCTGGGTAATACGAAAGCGACCGCCCTGATTCAGGTAGCGCAGGAAAGCGTCGGTGGTCACGGCCAGACGCAGGCGTAAATCCAGTTGCCCGGGTCGCGACTGAACCAGGGCGTAGCGATCAACCACCGATAGCCGATCCAGGTAATCAGTCACTGATTTGACATCCGCATAATCGTGCAAACCCTTGATGGATAAAGAAATTTCATGCAATTGCCGCTCTTCTGGGTAGATGCGTTCGCGCGCCGTGTGCCATTGCCGCACAGTGCTTGCGAGGCGACGCGCCAGGGCATCGGCACCGGCGGCCATGCCGCTTTTGCGTTCGATGGATTCCCCCGGCATGGCATAGGCCATCCGCCACCGCACAGGCCCTGTTGAGGAAGCGCCACGGCTGGTATCAGCCGGTGTCCCGCTTGGCACTGTCGAAGGCTTTTTCTGCCCCGTGGCCGGGGTAAGCTTTAACACCAATACCGGCAATTCCCCAAAGGTTTCGTGGCTGTAATCCACCACTTTCGGCGACAACTGGCGTATATCCTGGAGCGAAATAGCCGCCTGGTCGCGGGCCGTATTGCTGACCCACCGCAGCGGCAAACCGGCCTGCTCGGCGCGTTTTTGCAGCCAGTAGGCGCTGGCCATGTCCGTCCCATTGACGACAAGTTGGGGAATGCCTCGGGTTTCATCCAGCAGCCAGGTCACGATTTCTGCCCGTTCCGCCGGCCAAGTGGGTAATTTGGCCTGGCTTACGACCTGATCCATGCGCGGCTTGCTGGCAAAAACATGCAACCAGTACAGGGGCTGATCACTGGGCCAGAATTCCGACGGAACAGACTCAAAGTGATACCGTTCAATGGCCGCAGAAAGGTTCTGGGGAACCAAGCCGGGAATGCGCCGCAGCTGGGCTTCGGTTTTTCCTGTATGACGCGCCAGCGCATTGAGCCAGGCATCAGCAAAGGCGCTGGACTGGAAATCCACTTGGCTTGAATTCACTAGCACGGTGCCGGCGTAGGTGGGCACCTGCACGGCAGAAACAGAAGGGGTAATCGCCAGCAGGCAAGCATGCAGCAGAATCAACCAGCCGGTCATATGGGTTCGCAAATCGCTCCTCCTTGATAATGAAGATGGCATACAGGCTCTCTGGTGGCATTTTCCCGGTGAAAAGCCTGTTGGACGCCTCACCTTCAGTCAATGAGCCTTATTGCCACCGGCCCTGTCTTACGACAGGACTATTCTAGCCTTTTGCCCCCGCTATTCAAACACAAAACCGCCTGTTTGCCCATGGCTTGTTCACAAGGGAAGCTTTGATTGAATCTGGACGAAGCAGGTTGTGCCTGAAGTGTTCGAGAACAAGGCGAAGTTCGCAACCAATAGCTGGCTATTGGTCAGGACTTCAACGCAGTTATCGGACATTTCAGGTATGAGAAGCGAGTTCACGATTTGATCAGCGCTTCCCAAGCCACCAGGGGCGGGTTAAAATCCGTTTTCCTTCCCAAGCGCGGATTTTCCATGAGCACAAACACGCCTTCGGGCCTCAGCTACAAAGACGCCGGTGTGGACATTGATGCCGGTAACGAGCTGGTCAAACGCATCAAGCCGGCTGTCCACTCTACCGTCCGCCCAGGTGTCATGGGCAGCATCGGCGGATTTGGCGGCCTGTTCGACCTGTCGGCCATTGCCTGTGCCAATCCCGTGCTGGTTTCAGGCACCGATGGCGTGGGCACCAAACTGAAGCTGGCCCACGCCATGAACAACCACAGCACCATCGGCATCGACCTGGTGGCCATGTGCGTCAATGACATCCTGGTGCTGGGCGCCGAACCACTGTTTTTTCTGGACTACTACGCCTGCGGCCAGCTGGATGTTGACCAGGCCGCCGCTGTGGTGGCCGGCATTGCCGAAGGCTGCCGGCAAAGTGGCTGCGCACTAATTGGTGGCGAAACCGCTGAAATGCCCGGCATGTACGCCGGCGATGATTACGACCTAGCCGGCTTTGTGGTGGGCGTGGTGGACAAAACCCGCATCATTGACGGAGCGGCCATACGCCCGGGCGATGTATTAATCGGCCTGGCGTCTTCCGGGCCTCACTCAAACGGCTATTCCCTGATTCGCAAGGTCCTCGACCACACGGCGGCAGATCTTGACGGCCCAATTCCGGGGCATGAGGAGGAGCAACTGACCCTCGGACAGGCCCTGCTGGCGCCCACACGCATTTATGTCAAGCCACTGCTGGCGTTAATCCAGGCGCTGCCACAATCCGTCCACGGCATGGCACACATCACCGGCGGCGGGCTGACGGAAAACATCACACGCGTGGTGCCCGAACGCTATGGCATTCGCATCAACACCCGTCGCTGGCCCCGCCCAGCCGTTTTTGACTGGTTGCAACAGGCAGGCGGCATTAGTGATGAGGAAATACTGCGCACATTTAATAACGGCATCGGCATGGTGTTGGTGGTACCAACCGATCAGGCACAGGCAGTGCAAGCACACCTGCGAAACGCTCAGCAGGAAAACTGGCTTATTGGCGAGGTCACTAACAAAGCTGGACAGGTCGAATTCATCCGTGAGTGAGCCTGACCCGTCAAGCACCGCTTCTGACACGGATTTCAGCACCGACTCCAACCGCGATTACCGCGTCGTGGTGCTGGCCTCGGGCCGTGGCAGCAACTTGCAGGCCCTGCTGAAACGGCAATCACAGGACAACTACCGCATCACCGCGGTGCTCAGCGACAAGCCACAGGCACGCGCCCTGGCGCTGGCTCAGGAGGCAGGCAGTAAAGCCATCGCCATGGACTGGGCAAATCGCAGCGAAGGCGAATCGCAGCTACGCAACGAACTCCAGCGCCTGCAACCGGACCTGATCGTGCTGGCCGGTTTTATGCGCATTTTGGCAGAAGACAGCGTCAACCCCTGGTTGGGAAAAATGATCAATATCCACCCCTCCCTGCTGCCACTGTATCCGGGTTTGAACACCCACCGCCGCGCATTGAAAGACGGCCAGAAAGTGCACGGCGCTTCGGTGCATTTTATCACCGCCGAACTCGATGGCGGCCCGGTGATCAGCCAGACCCGTGTGCCGGTTTTGTCAGGAGACACGCCGGAATCACTGGCACAACGGCTATTGCCCCAGGAGCATCGGCTGCTGGCTCAAACGGTCAAGTGGCTACGCCAAGGCGCCATTCAGCTGGCAGACAGGCAGGTCATGTATAATGGCACTCCCCTCAAAGAACCCTTGGTAGTGCCTTGAAAACAAAACACTTTTCCATCATCCCGGCAGCCCCTGGACTGATCCGGCACCTCACTGCCGGCCTGTTACTGGCCTGGTTTAGCCTGGGCCTTGCCATAGAAACCCCCATTGATCCGCCTGCCCCTTCAACCCCTGAAAATGCATCGGGCAGCACAGAACCGAACCGTGAAAACCAACATGCGCCCAAACCGTTTGAAGCCCGCTACCGGGTGTCTGAAGACGGCGATGAAATGGGTGAATCCGTGGTGCGCCTGTTTCGGGACCAGAATCACTGGCGACTGGACAGCGTGGTGCGCGGCACCCACGGGCTGGCTTCCCTGCTGGGCTTCAAGCGCGCTGAAACCACACTGTTTGACTGGCACTATCAACCACCGGATGACCTTTGGCTGCCCCTTTCCTACCGGTTTTCGCAAAAGGTCGCCTTCAAGAAAAAAACCAGCCAGTACCAATACGACCAACAAACCGGAATCGCCAATGGAAAATCCGGCAGCAAATTCTGGCAACTGCCCATCAAACCACCGTTTATCACCCCGAACCTGGTGGTACTGACCCTGGCCCGGGATTTATGTGATGGCCAGCAGGACATGCACTACCGGGTGCTGGACAAGGGGAAAATCAAGGATTATCACTTTACCGTGGTGGGCACCGAAGAGGGACTCATCAAGGTCACCAAGGAACACGGTTCGCCAGAACGGGTCACCGAGTCCTGGCACGACCCCCAGCGCCAGTGCCTGAACGTGCGTTCCCGCCACAAGGAACCCGGTGATGACTGGCTGGAAACCGTGCTGGTTTCCACCTCCCTCCAAGCGGCAGCGACTCAGCAACCGAGGGGGTCTCAGGCATCCATCACCAAATGATAAAGCCGGATCCATTGCCGACACACCGGTGCTATGGCGAAAGAAGATTCCACGGCCTGTCGTACCTGGGCAGAAAAATCCGGGCCATGGCCCAGTTGCGCCGCCTGACGGGTTTTCATCAGCACCTCAGCCGCGGATTCGGGTTCACACAGAAAACCGGCGGGAATGATCTTGTTGACAGTATCCAGCACGGATCGCATGCCGGAACCGGGCGTGTTTGCCACCACCAGCGGCTTGCCGTGCCACAAGGCCTCAAGCAGCACCAAACCGAAAGACTCTGCGCGATCATTGGAGAGCAAAGCAAAGGCATCGCAACTGGCAAACAGGGCATTGGCCCGCGCCTGTGACACTTCACCGGTAAAAACCACCGAATCCTGCACACCCAGGGTGCGACTAAGCGCCTGCCATCGGTCGGCCATGGGGCCATCCCCAGCGATCACCACCTGCATCGCCGGGCCACCGTCCTGCCGGGACAACGCCACAGCTTTTAACAACACCGGCAGGTTCTTGTAGAAACTCAAACGTCCTAGGCTCAGCAATCGGATCCCCTGTCCTTGCCATTGCTGCTCTACCCAGCGATCGCACGCGTTATCCATCCCTGCTGTTAGACGGCCAGTAAAGGCCATTCCCAGTGGAATAGTGGTCAGAGCAGGAGCGGCTTTTTGCAAGATGGGCGAATGCGCGGCGTATGCCTCAGAGCTACACACCACCCTTTTGGCCTGCCGCAACAAGGCCCGCTCGAGTGGCTGCAGAAAAACATGCGCGGCCTTGACCAGCACAGAAACGTGTTCGGTCACTGTGTCAGAATGCCATTGCACCACCACCGGTGCCGGCTGACTTTTAAGCACAGGCAACCACCACAAAGCCACCGGATTGGGCCAATGCAGGTGGATCACATCCGGTTGAAACTGTTCCAGTACAGCGCGCAGGCGGCGGCGGGCGGCATGCATCAGTGGTGTGTGCAAGAGCGGGCCCCAGGCGGGCTGTCGATGAACCACCGGACGATGATTCTCCGCAACGGTCTCCTGAACCACTGCCTGAGCCGTTTCAACCCGGGCATCGGCGCCCGTTGACTGGTGCTGATGACACAAAACCTGCACTTGATGCCCTTGTCGGCACTGTTCTTCGACCAGGTCCTGCAGAAAGCGCTCCATGCCACCAGGAACTGGCGGGTAATACTTGCCCAGGTGGAGAATTTTCACCCGGCCTTGCCCAGCCGTTCGGCATCTTCCCCGGAAGTCTGCTGCGTGGCCGGGTTTACGTTTTTTTCTGCCACGTCTTTTTCTGCCGCTTCTGCAGCGGCAGTCGGTTCCCGGGGTTGCTGGCCTGGCGTCAGTTGTTTCAGTTCGTGTTCCAGAATGGCCAGGCGCTGGGTCAGGCGACGGATTTTCTTTTCCTGCCGCGTACGTTGTAAATCCATGGACAGCATTTTGATCAGAATCAGGCTGATGGCCAGCAGCAGAAACAGCGTCGGCGGGTACACAATGCCCAGGCTGCGTGCCAGCTCGTCGAGCACCCGCGGAAACAGGGGCAAAACAATGGCCAGGCCAGCCACTACCAGCCACCAGAGCGCAAAGGGGCCATGCAGCTGATCGCGACGCACGGTATAAAGGATGGTCAGCGCCAGAACAACGCCGATGGTAATGGTGGTAATGGTGCTGGTGATAATCACAATGTTGTGCCAGGCATTGGTCGGGTTAAAAGAGAGGTCATGTGGGTCTTATCCGTTCTCGCTGCGATTGCTGTCTGCCCGTTGGACACCCTGCCCCACTTTGGCCACGCACAAGGCCGTGGTTTGCATCATGTAACGGGCCACCATCCACCAGGAATAAAACACTTTGGATTTGCCATTGCAACGCTGCACCATGTCCACCGGCACCTCGATAATTTCAAGGCCAGCGCGTTTGAGCAGCAACAACACACCCACGTCCTGAAAATCCAGCAGACTGGCCACCGGAGCGGCCAGTACCCGCATGGCGTTGCGGTCGTATAAACGAAAACCGCTGGTGAGGTCTTCCATGGTCAGGCCGGTCAACAGCCGGAAATAGGCCCAGGCCAGTTTTTTTCCCGCGCTCAGTCGCCCGGGGCAGGTGCCAATCACCACACTGGCGCGGTGTTTCTCCGCAAAGTCCAGTAACCGCGCCAGCTGGCTGGTCTGGTGCTGCCCGTCCGCGTCCATGGTCACCACCTGCTGATAACCGCTTTCAAGGGCATAACGGATACCAGCCTGAATGGCGCCCCAAGCACCCAACTGCAAGGGCAATCGTAACACCACGCAGCCTTTCTGCTCGGCAATCTGTGCCGTGTCGTCGGTGCTATAATCATCCACCACCACCACGTGGCGGCGCGCAGCAGGTCGAAAGGAATCAATCACCGCGCCGATGCTGTCCGCTTCATTGAAAGCCGGTATCACGATGGCAGTCTGGTCAGTGTGCAGCTTTGGCATTCAAGAGTCCATGTGCAATGACAAAGCGACCGATGCCACGTCATGGCACAGCCGGAGTCAGTTCCAGGGTCTTTTTGTCCCTGCCAGCACAGACGACACGGCTCACGGTGGCAGGTCAACCTGAAGAGATTATATGCTGAAACAGCCCGAGCGAAAGGCACCCCGTTCTCATTTTTTACCGAAAGCGCCTGCCACAGGCAGTCATCGGCGGTTGGCCATTGCGCATGACCAGTTTGTCATTCGTGGCGGCGGTGAACGGCTGGTCAAGTTACTGGCCGAAACCCTGCCCGGGGACATTTTCACCGGCAGCACGCATGCCGACAGCTTTTCCCTGCACCACTTACCCGGTCGCGTCTTTGACCTGAAAGCCCACAGCGCGTTGCCGGGATTGAAAACCTTTCAGTTGGCCCGCGCCTTTTGCCACCGAACCCGGGCCCTGGAGGATTATCACACCGTGCTTTACAGTGGTGTCGCCGCGCCGCTGGGCATTGACAATCACCGCTGTGGCCGTAACGTCTTCTATTGCCACACACCGCCCCGCTTTGTCTATGACAAGAAAGCACATTACCTCAGCCAACTCAATCCCGCCTCGGCCCTGGCGCTGCGAGCGCTGAACCAGTGGTTCCGCCCACAGTATGAAAAAGCCGTGGAACGCATGGACCTGATTATCGCCAACTCGCGCAATATCCAGCAGCGAATCCGCCAGCACCTGCAGCGGGACTCGGTGGTGGTCTACCCGCCCTGCGAAACCCGGTATTTTGCCCACGCGTCCCGCAATACAGCCGCTCAGGGGGGTTACTACCTGTCCACCGCGCGCCTGGATCCACTAAAACGCATCGACGTCATCATTCGCGCCTTCAAGCGGCTGCCGGACAAAAAACTGCTGGTGGCCTCAGGCGGCAGCGAGCTGGAAAAACTAAAAAAGCTGGCCGCCGGGGCCCCCAATATCCGCTTCACCAACTGGCTGGATGAAGACCGCTACCGGCAATTGCTGGGCGAATGCCTGGCCACCATCTACCTGCCCCGGGATGAAGACTTTGGCATGTCTCCGGTGGAATCCATGGCCGCTGGCAAACCCGTGTTCTGCAGCGATCACGGTGGCCTGCGGGAAACCGTGATTGATGGAGAAACCGGTTTTTATGTGGACGAATCCTGGCTTGAGGACAGCCTGGTCGAGACCCTCCAACAACACGGCCCGGACAAGCTGCTCAGCATGCGTCCGGCCTGCCAGCACCGTGCCAAACAGTTCGACAGTCAGATCTTTCTTCAGCGCATGACCGAGCTGTTGGCCTGAACACACATGGCAAGGCGGCAAGGCGCCCCCTGATTACTTCCCCCACCGGGCTGATGATACCAGCGGCAGCCACCTTATGACAGCGGCTTCGGCTTGACAATACGGCTGCGTATGGTGAAAATAGCCGCATTCCATTCCGCGAAGAAAAACCATGCTGCTGAAAGATTCCTCCGTCGTATTCCTCGATGGCGTGCGCACGCCTTTTATGAAATCTCCCGGCCCCTACCTGGACCTGAAATCCTATGACCTGGCCAGGTACGTGCTGAAAAGCCTCAAGGACCGCAATCCGGTGCTGGACCAACGCTGCGATCAGGTCAGCCTGGGCAATGTGATTCAGAACGCCAAAACCAGCAACGTGGCTCGCGAGGCCCTGATCGGGGCCGGCTATGACCTGTCCATTCCCGCCTACACCGTCACCCAGGCCTGCATTTCCGCCAACCGGGCTATTTGCAACAGCGTCGAGGCCCTGGCCCAGGGTGCCGCCCAGGTGGCCGTGGCCGGCGGGGTGGAATCCCTCTCGGACGCGCCGGTGCGCATCAGCCACGAGCTGAAAAAACTCATGATGCTGGCGCAAAAAGCCAAGGGACCTGGCGATTACCTGAAACTCCTGAAACAATTCAGGTTCCGCCACCTGACTCCCGAAGCACCAGCCATTGCCGAGTTTTCCACCGGTGTCACCATGGGGCAGGACGCGGATCGGCTGGCAGCCCGTTTTGGCGTCACGCGGGAAGAACAGGACGCTTTTGCCCTGCGCTCGCACAAACTGGCAGCCAAGGCCTGGGAGGAAGGAAAATTCGAACGCGAAGTGGCTCCGGCCCTGTTGCCACCGGACTTTCAACCGCTGGAACGCGATAACACCATTTACGCCGACACCAGCATGGAAAAACTGGCCAAACTCAAACCGGTGTTTGTGAAACCCCATGGCACCGTGACCGCTGGCAACGCCTCCCCCATCACAGACGGCGCCTCGGCCACCTTGCTGGGCACACTGGAATGGGCCAAAGCCGAAGGCTATCGGCCCAAAGTGGCCATTTATGGTTATGCCTGGTCGGCCCAAAACCCCGATGGCGAGTTGCTGCTCGGCCCGGCCTTTACCATCCCCATGCTGCTAAATGAGGCCGGCCTGTCACTGAATGATATCAGCGTGTTTGAAATGCACGAAGCCTTTGCCGGCCAGGTACTGGCCAACCTGCGTGCTCTGAATGACAAGAAGTTTTGCACAGAACACCTCGGCTTGAACGACAAAGTTGGCGAAATCCCCATGGATTTGCTCAACACCCAGGGTGGATCATTGTCGCTGGGTCATCCGTTCGGGGCCACTGGCGGTCGCCTGTTGATTGCTGCGACAAGACGCTTGCTGGAATCCGGCGGAGAGTTTGCCCTCATCAGCGCGTGTGCTGCTGGCGCCCAGGGCAATTCCATTCTGTTAAAACGCATTGACTAAAGGATAAACAACATGGCTTATTTTACGATTGAAATGCACGACGACGTGGCCGTGGTGTGGCTGGATCAGCCCGACTCTCCGGTCAATGTGCTGTCCGCTTCCATGCTGGACGACTTCAGAAAATTGCTGGACGAGATTGAAAGCGACGCGCGCATCAGCGGCGCGGTCCTCATCAGCCGCAAACCCGACTGCTTTATTGCCGGTGCGGACATTAAGGAATTCCTGGCGATGAAATCCAGCGAAGAAGCCGAGCAGCTGTCGCGTGAAGGCAATGCCCTGCTGCTGCGGCTGGAAAAACTGGCCAAGCCGGTGGTTGCGGCCATGAACGGCGCCACCCTGGGTGGCGGCCTGGAAGTGGCCATGGCCTGTCACTACCGCATCGCCAGCACGGGCAAGAAAACCGTCTTCGGCCTGCCCGAGGTCAAACTCGGCCTGTTGCCAGGCGGCGGTGGCACCCAGCGCACACCGCGGCTGGTGGGCCTGCGGAATGCCCTGGACATGCTCCTGACGGGTAAAAATGTCTACCCGCACAAAGCCCGCAAAATCGGCCTGGTGGATGAATTGATTCATACCGAAGGCCTGTTGCAAGCCGCCATTGCCTCGGTCAAAGAGGGCCGCACACACAAGCCACGCAAAAAATCCCTGCTCGACAAGGCGCTGGAAGACTTCGGCCCCGGGCGCAATTTTGTCTTGAAAAAGGCGCGTGAGACGGTGCTGCGCAAGACCCGCGGCAACTACCCGGCGCCATTGAAAATCATCGAGTGTGTGGAAACCGGGCTGGATTACGGTTTTGAAGCCGGCATCGAATGCGAAAGCAAGGCCTTTGCCGAACTGCACGGCACCGAAGCCTGCCA
>JALWKC010000059.1 GCA_026996795.1 Lysobacterales bacterium
ACAAAGCGGTGGTTGGGCTGGTCCAGGCGGCTGGCGATTTTGGCAAAGGCCCGTGCCAGCGTTTCAATGATGGCTTCTTCCTGTTCCAGATTCTTGATGTGTACTTCTTTCTTGGCTCGTGCCATGGTTTCCAGTCCTCGTGGTTTAAATAAACTGCCCGGGAATATACACCAAGGGCGCGCGGCTGGGAATGAAGATACGCAAATGTACGCTCCTTGTGAATAAGCATTAATGCTTATTTTGTACGGTTCCAGGCAAATTGGGTCAGGAAAGCCAGGGCATCGCGATAGGGAGATTCCGGCAGCCGCTGCAGTTGGGCTTGTGCACGCTGCGCAAATTCCGCCGCCCGTTGCTGGCTGTAAGTGAGGGCGTGGCTGTGTGCCAGGCGTTGCTGGATGGTGTGGAAATCGTCCGGGCCGGGTTGGTTGATGGCTTTTTCCACCGCGGCCTTGTCGCCTGCGCTTCCGTTTTCCAGCAGGTAGATGAGCGGCAGGGTGAGTTTGCCTTCGGCCAGGTCGTCGCCCAGGTTTTTGTCCAGATCGGGGTTGTCGCTGGCGTAATCCAGCACGTCATCGGCGATCTGGAAGGCCATGCCCAGGTGGCGGCCATATGCGGCCAGGTTTTCCGCCAGTTCGGGTTTGCCAGCGATTTCGGCTGCCAGCTGGCAACCGGCTTCAAACAGTTTGGCGGTTTTGTTGGCGATGGTCTGATCGTATTCGGCTTCGGTAATTTCCAGGTTGCCGATATTCAGCAGTTGTTGTACTTCCCCTTCGGAAATGGTGTTGGTGGCATCGGCCAGCACACGCATGATTTCCATGCTGTCCAGCCCCACCATCATCTGAAAGGCGCGCGAGTAGAGAAAATCCCCCACCAGTACGCTGGCGGAATTGCCCCAGACGGTGTTGGCGGTCTGGTTGCCGCGGCGCATTTCGGATTCGTCCACCACGTCGTCGTGCAGCAGGGTGGCGGTGTGGATAAATTCGATAATGGCAGCCAGTGTGGTGTGTTGTTGGCCCTGATAGCCCGCTGCCCGCGCGGCCAGCACCACCAGCAAAGGCCGCAGGCGCTTGCCACCGGCGCTGATGATGTATTCAGCGATCTGGCGGATCAGCACCACGGGCGAATCGAGGCTGTTGCGTATGGTGCTGTTAACCGCCTGCATGTCGCCCTCGGCCAGTGTCAGCACATCGGCCAGGGACGCAATGGGGGAATCAGCCACCAGGGGCGTGCTTTGGGTCAAACGGCTCTCCTGCTCGTGCGGGTTGTTAGAAGGCTTTGGCCTGTCCATGGTCAGATAATGGTCTATTAATAGCCGGTTAACGGCTTGCCACTGGCACAAATTATACCGGATTCGTGCGCCTGCGCGCAGTGCTCATGCCGGCAATTGCCAGTCGATGGGGGTTTTGCCGTTGGCCTGCAGGTAGTCATTGGCGCGGGAAAAGGGCCGGCTGCCAAAAAAACCGCGATGGGCCGAGAGGGGCGACGGGTGGGGTGCGCGCAGCACGCAATGATGGCTGGCGTCAATGCAGGCGCCTTTTTTTTGCGCGTAGCTGCCCCAGAGAAAGAACACCACGTGATTTTGTTGCCGGTTCACCACGTCGATGACGCGATCGGTGAACGTCTCCCAGCCACGGCCCTGATGGGCGCCGGCCTGACCCTGACGCACGGTGAGCACCGCATTGAGCAGCAACACGCCCTGGTCGGCCCAGGACTGCAGGTTGCCGTGCGGGGCGGGCGGGATACCCAGGTCATCCTGCAATTCCTTGAAAATATTGCGCAAGGAAGGCGGAATGGGCACATCAGGCGGCACCGAAAAGCACAGCCCGTGTGCCTGCCCGGGGCCGTGGTAGGGGTCCTGGCCGATGATGACCACCTTGACGCGGTCCAGTGGTGTGCTGTTGAGGGCGTTGAAAATGAGGGGGCCGGGCGGATAAATGTCGTGTTGCTGCTTCTCCTGACGCAGGAAGTCGCGCAGTTGTTGCATGTAAGGCTGCTCGAACTCGCCGTGCAGGTGTTCCAGCCAGCTGGGGTGGAGTTGAATGGGGCGATTCACCGTGTTGGCGTTCCCGGCCGTTTCGATCATCAGGCGGATTTTGGCAGGGTGTTGCGCGCACGGTGGAACTGGCTGAAACGAATCTGGAATTTCAGTTTCTTGATTAGCACGGCCTGATCCACGGGTTTGTGCACCAGGTCGTTGGCGCCGGTGCTGAGAATTTGCTTCTGGTTGCTGCTGTTTTCATCGCCGGTCATGACCACAAAGGGCAGCTCGGCCTTGCTGGCTTTCAGTTCGTTGCGAACGTAGTCCAGCAGCATTTGCGCGGTTTCGTTGTCTTTGAGGAAATAATCGGTCAACACCACGTCGTAGCTTTCCATGGCACTGGCCAAATCGGGCATTTTGCTGATGGCGTCGGTGACGGTCATGACGTGGTCGGTTTCCAGCTCATGTCCGGCCAGCAGTTTACGCGTGGCGTGGGCCACCACGCGCGAGTCTTCCACGTACAGGATGCGGCCGGAAATGGCGTCGTCCGGTTGCAACAGGCCCTGCAGAAACAGCCGCAGGCCGTCCTGTCCCATGGACTTGTCGAAATAGTCGGTGACATCGGCGGTCAGGGCGCGCGCTTCCAGGCGCTGGTTGACGTCGCCGCTGATGACAAACACCGGCATGTAGGGGTGGTTTTCGCGAATGTACTGGCATAGGTTGATGCCGTCATCATCCGGCAGCCGTAAAGCCGTGATGACTATGCCGGCAAAGCCGTCCTGCAAGTGGCGAATGGCGTCTTCTGCCGTGCCGACGGTCGTGACTTCGGCATCCCCGGCGATGCTTTCCACCAGTTTTTTGCTCATCAGGCGAGCCACTTTGGACGCATCGACAATGAGGACTTTCGGGGCTTCGCTCATGGGGTTTTACCGGATGAATTGACGCTATTTTACTTTAAAGCCGCTGAAAAACCATTGGCCTGAGGGCCAAAATGGCCAAAAAACGGTATCCAGTCGAGATTGGCCATTCTCAGGTCATTTCTCAGGCCGCTTCGTGAATCTGGCTGTGCAGGGCCAGGCGGGTGGCCAGCCAGGTGATGGCAAGGGCCAGTCCAAAATAGCCCAGCGCCTGGCTGAAATCCGGGCCGGACAGGGCCAGCTCGCGGCCATAGCTGCTGGCCAGGCGTTGCACGGCGCCAGCCAGTGACCAGAGCAGGATGGACAGCCCGATCCAGGCCAGCACGGCCGCCAGCAGGCCATACAGCAGGCCGCCGTACAGAAAGCGCCGCCGGATCTGGGCCGGCGGTGCGCCCATTAGCTGCAACAGCCTGATTTCGTCCCGGTGGCGGCTCACGTGATTGCCCACGGTATTGCCCAAAATTACCATGACGATCACCAGAAACAGCACGCCACTGGCCACTGCCAGGGCTTTCAGCGCGGTGCTGGCCGCTTGCAGTTGCTGCAACCAACTGGGGTCATAACTGATGTATTCCACCTTGGGATTGAGCCGTTGGGCGGCAATGAGCTGTTCCAGCTGTGAGGGGTCAGCGCCTTCGGCCGGCTTCAGCAACAATTGGGTGGGCAGTTGGTTGTTCTTGATCAGCTCCAGCACCTGGTGCAACTGCGGGTCTTCCTGCAGTTGCTGGCGGATTTCCTCTGGCGTCACAAACACTGCCGAGGCAATACTCGGGTTTTCCTGCAACTGCTGCATGAGCAAACCGGCCTGTTGGGCATTGACGGCGGGTTTCAGGAAAATGGCCACGTTGCCCTGATCGTGCCAGGCGCTTTTGAGGGATTCCACGTTCATCCACAAGGTCCACAACAGCAGCGGCAGGAAAAAACTGATGGCCAGGGTGAGGACTGTCATGCCGGTGCTTAACGGCGTCTGCCACGGCATCATCAGGCTTTCGCGCAGGGCGCGACGGTGGCCGCGCAGCCAACGCCGCAACCGCCCGGGCGGTTTTGTGCTGCGGTCGGCAGGTGGGTTGCTGTTGGTGCCGGGGTTATGTGTTTTCATGCGAGGGAATCCGGGCGGAAATCGTCGATCAATTCGCCATCCTGAAGCACCAGCACGCGCTTTTTCAGGCGTTTGATCAGAAACAGGTCATGGCTGGCAATCACAATGGTGCTGCCGCGCTTGTTGAGCTCCAGAAACAGCTCCATCAACTCCAACGACAGATCCGGGTCCAGGTTGCCGGTGGGCTCATCGGCCAGAATCAACGGCGGCCTAGCCACCATGGCGCGGGCAATGCCGACGCGCTGTTGCTGGCCGCTGGACAGTTCCTGCGGGTAGAAGTTCTCCTTGCCCTGCAGCCCCACCTGGGTCAAGGCGGCGCGGGCGCGGCGCAGACTGAAGCTATCATCAAAACCGCGAATGTGTAACGGCAGGGCAATGTTGGCCAGCACATTGCGGTCGTTGAGCAGGCGGTGATCCTGGAAGATCATGCCAATGCCCTGCCGGTAGCGTGGCCGGTTGCGCGGGTTCAGTGCGCGCAGGTCGTGGCCGTTGACCCGGGCCTGACCGTAAGACAGGTTTTCCATGCCCATGATGAGCTTGAGAATGGTGGTTTTCCCGGCGCCGGAATGGCCGGTGAGAAACAGCATTTCGCCGGCATTGACCGTAAAGCTCACGTCATGCAGGGCGCGGTTATGTGCGCCATAGCGTTTGCTGACGCGGGAAAAGTCAATCATGGCCGGGCTTGGGCGGGGGATTTCCGTGGTCATGGCATTGGTCGAGGCATCACTCGTTCAGGTCAGCAAGGTGTTAATCTGGAAAATCGGCAACAGCATGGCCAGCACGATAAGCAAAATCAGCACGCCCACAATCAGAATGGCCACTGGCTGCATGACACTAACCAAAGTGTTAAGCCGATGGCTGACGTCGCGTTCCTGGGCCGAGGCGGCGCGTTCCAGCATGTCGCTGAGGGTGCCGCTTTGTTCGCCGGAATGGATCAACCGCACCGTCAAGGGCGGAAACTGGCCGCTTTCGCGCACGGCCCGGTTCAGGCTGCTGCCTTCGCGCACGCGCGCGGCGGCCTGATCCACGGCCTGGCGAATGGCGAGGTTATTCACCACCTGCGCCGACAGTGACAGGGCCGGCACGATGGGCACCGAGCTTTTGGTCAAAATGCCCAGGGTGCGGGTGAATCGCGCGGCCTGGGCGGTGCGGATCAGCGGGCCGACGAGGGGAATGCGCAGCAGCAAGGCGTGCCATTTGAGCCGCACGTCCTTGTTCTGCAATGCCACGCTGAAGGCCAGCAAGGCCACGGCAATGAGCGAAAACAGCAGCCAGCCGTAGCGCGACAACCAGTCGGTGAGCGCCAGCAGGGCGCGGGTGATGGCCGGCAGCTGGGCGTGGCTGCGTTCAAAAATCTGAATTACCTTGGGCACGATGTAGACCATCAGCCCCGAGACCACGGCAATGGCGGTGATGACCAGAATCAGTGGGTACATGAGCGCCATCAAGGACTGTTTGCCGCGGTCTTCGCGTTCTTCCAGGTAGGCCGCCAGCCGATCCAGCACTTCAGGCAGGTGGCCGGATTCTTCGCCGGCTTCGATGGTGGTCACGGTCAGTTCGTCAAAAGCGCGGGGAAACTGGCGCATGGCCCGGGCCAGGCTATGGCCTTCCAGCAGGCGCGAACGCAGTTCCATGAGGATTTTGCGGGTGTTCTTCTGTTCGCTTTGTTCAATGGTGGTGCTGATGGCTTGTTCCAGCGGCAGGCCAGCGGCCACCAGCGTGGCCAGCTGGCGGATCAACAATGGCAGTTCGCCGCGTTTGAGGCCGGTTTTGTGTGTTTTGCTGGTGCTGTCGGTCATGTCTCCGGTCAGGCGCCGGATTTCCACAGGCAGCAGCTGTTGTTCGCGCAGCAATTGCCTGACCTGTCGGTCGGTGTCGGCCTGCACCGTGCCACGGTGTTGCTGGCCGCTTTTATCCAGTGCCACGTACTCAAAGGCTTGCATGGGCCGCGCCTCCGGGGTGCGTTGCGGGTCGTACTGGGGTGTTCAGGCCAGTCATGGGCGCTTAATCGCCTTGTTGCCGGGTCACGCGCAGGACTTCGTCCACGCTGGTGATACCGGCGCGGATTTTGGCGATGCCATCGTCCAGAATCGACGGGGTGGCCTGCCGCGCCAGTAGTTCCAGTGCCTGTTCGCTGGCGTTGGCGTGAATGGCCTTTTGCATGGCTGGTGTGATTTCCACCAGCTCGTAAATACCCGTCCGGCCCTGATAGGCTTCGTGGATGGGCAGCACCGGGTCGGCCTTATACAGCGTGATGTCCTCATCGCCCAGGCCCAGCAGGGCGCGTTCTTCGGCATCTGGCGTGTAGGCTATGCGGGTTTTGGGGTTGAGCACCCGCACCAGCCGCTGGGCCAGCACGGCCTTGAGGCTGGAGGCCAGCAGGAATGGCGCAATGCCCATGTCCACCAGCCGCGTGATGGCGCCAATGGCGGTGTTGGTGTGCAGGGTGGACAGCACCAGGTGGCCGGTGAGGCTGGCCTGGGTGGCAATTTCGGCGGTTTCCAGGTCGCGGATTTCGCCCACCATGATGACGTCCGGGTCCTGGCGCAAAACCGCGCGCAGGCCCTTGGCAAAACTCATGCCCACCTTGTCGTTGACCTGGGTCTGGCTGATGCCCGGCAGGTTGTATTCGATGGGGTCTTCGATGGTCATGATGTTACGGCTGCGGTCGTTGATTTTGGCCAGGGCCGCATACAGTGTGGTGGTTTTGCCCGAGCCGGTGGGACCGGTGACCAGCACGATGCCGTGCGGCTGGTGAATCAGCTTCTGTACCCGTTCCAGCGTTTGCTTGTCCATGCCCAGGGTGGCCAGGTCCAGGGCGCCGGTTTGTTTGTCCAGCAGGCGCATGACAATGCGTTCGCCAAAGGCGCCGGGAATGGTGGATACCCGCACGTCCACCGGCCGCCCGGCAATGCGCAAGGAAATGCGGCCGTCCTGCGGCAGGCGTTTTTCGGCAATGTCCAGT
>JALWKC010000060.1 GCA_026996795.1 Lysobacterales bacterium
CAGGGAACAGACAAAAATCACCGCGGCAATAGTCATCACCGGAACCATCACCGACTTCATGCCCACCGACAGCCCGGCAATCATGACCGTGGCCGGGCCGGTTTCACCCGAAGCGGCGATTTCGCGCACCGGCTTGCCACCGGTGTAGTATTCCGTCACCAGACCAATGATGATTCCGCCCAGGGCACCGGCCACCACGCACCACCAGACATTGGCCGACACACCCAGTTTGGTCACCGTAAACCACGCCGCGGCCATAAACAGCACCGTGGCGCCAATGGTGCCAAAGCGCAGGGCCACATCCGGTTTCTTGCCTGCAAATGCCTTCACCAGCAAGATACCAATCACCGAGGCGATGAGGCCGGTGGAAGCCAGCGCCAACGGCAAAAACATCAGGTATTGGCGGGAATTGGCCAACAGCTTCAAGGTTTGTTCCGGCATGGTGGAAGCAATGGCAATACAGGCAATCATGGAACCTGCATAGGATTCAAAAATGTCTGAACCCATGCCGGCCACATCGCCCACATTATCGCCCACGTTATCCGCGATCACGCCCGGGTTGCGCGGGTCGTCCTCGGGAATGCCGGCCTCGACCTTGCCCACCAGATCAGCGCCCACATCGGCGGACTTGGTAAAAATACCACCGCCGACACGCGAAAAAAGCGCCACTGTGGAAGCGCCCATGCCAAAACCGTGAATGGCGTGCGCCACCTGCGGATCGTGGCCAAACAGCAAATACAGCGTACCCAGGCCCAGCAACCCCATGGCTGCCACCGTCAAACCCATGATGGAACCACCATAAAAAGCCACCGACAGGGCCGAAGCCGCGCCCTGTTCACTGGCCGCCAGGGTGGTTCGCACATTGGCCTTGGTGGCGGAAAACATGCCAAAGTAACCGGCAATGCCGGAACTGATGGCGCCCAGCACAAAGGCAAAAGGCGTTTTCCAGTCACGAAAACCCAGGTAGAGTATCACCACCAATAACAGCACAAAACCAAACAGGATGGTGTATTCGCGCTTCATGAACACCATGGCCCCGGTGTGAACGGCATCGGCAATTTCCTTGATCTTACCGGTGCCACCTGGCATCCGCGCCACCATGAAATAGATCAACAAAGCAATAACCAGGCCAATGGCACCGATCACAATGGGTATAAGTTCCAGAGTCATTTGTTTCCCCTTTTCTAATCCGGCCTTGCGCCGGAGGACAGTGATTGCGACCGCAAGCCTCCCTGCCCGGCCGCCCCTTTTCTTGCCACCGGCCTCAGCCGGCTGGACTCATTGTATGCATAGTTTTCCTGTGGCGCAAACATTCACCCGGCGACATAGCTTATTGCCGGGTTAAAACAACAACTAACGCTGACAGGCGAGTGCAAAAAGCCGATAATAGCACCATGTCTGAAGCCCGCGAAAACAACCCGCACCCCACTGAGGAGCTGTCAGAAACCACACCGCCATTGGCTCACGTGGCCGTTTACGACAAGTCCTCAGCCGGCATTGCCAGCGCCGCCCTGGATGCCGACATCATGCGGCTGATTGTCTTGCGCCGGCACGGTGATAACATCGATGGATTAAAACGCGTCATGCGCGATCGCGGCATCTCCTGTGACGCGTGGACGGTGCCATTCGATCCACAGGGATTTCGCCGGATATTGGATGATATTTTCAATAAATACAAGGACTTGCAACTTCATTTTAATGCCAGTTCTGGCTATCGACTCATGGTGGTGCTGGCACTTGAGGCATTTCGTTCCCGGCGCTTGCCCATCTTTGTGGTCGACAAATACACAGACCAATGGCACTGGATCTACCCTCAGGATCTC
The DNA here is from genome assembly GCA_026996795.1 of Lysobacterales bacterium. GTDB lineage: Bacteria > Pseudomonadota > Gammaproteobacteria > Xanthomonadales > Marinicellaceae > S144-45. The sequence continues at coordinate 1,824 of JALWKC010000060.1, forward strand.
GACTCCCATCACCTGGCACATCGCCTGAAGATCCACGAATACCTGCGGGTTTTCAATGCGGAAATCACCAATCCCGGCCAGCGTCAGGGTGAACCGGCATCACAACGAAAACTCACCCAGTGGTTGGTGGATAACGTGGAAAAACTGTCAGCGGGCCTGGCCGCCCTCAACCACATGGCCATGCGAGCCAATGCCGAACACCAACGCCGGCTGGAACCGCATCAGGCAGACAACCCGGTCTTGCGTGATGTACTGTCGCGGTTTGAAAAGGCCGGACTGCTGAAAGTCAACAACCGGCAAGTGGATTTCATCAATGAAAAAAACCGCTTTTACGCCAACGGCGGCTGGCTGGAAAATCATGTTTTCAGTGTCATCTACGGACTGCGTCAGCAACTGCCCGCTATTCAGGACCTGGCCCGTGGCGTGGAAATTGCCCGCGGTGACAACACCGTCAGGAACGAACTGGACGTGATCACCCTGGCCCACAATCGCCTGCATATCATTGAATGCAAGACGCGCCGGTTCAGTCACCGCAAGGATTCCGGCGCACCCGGCGCTTCGGCGGTTTACCGGCTGGGCAGCCTCAAGGACTTGCTGGGTGGCCTGTCTGCCAAGGCCATGCTGGTCTCCTACCAGCCCTTGAGCCACTACACCGAGCAGCGCGCCAGCGACCTGGGCATTTTCCATTGCGCCCACGAACAACTGCACCGCCTGCGGTTTCACCTACAGACTTTTTTCGAGCAGGACAAACCCCCGGGCCGGAAACGCCGCACGCACCAGCGAATAAAAACCACCCACAGGAAATAACCTCCATGAACTTTCGTTCCGATAATGAAGCGCCCGTGGCCGAACCCATCATGCACGCCCTGTTGGAAGCCAATCAGGGTTTTGCCGAATCCTACGGCTACGATGAGTACACCCAACACCTGACTGAACGTCTGACAGACCTGTTTGAACACTGGCTGGAAGTCATCCCGCTTGTCACCGGCACCGCCGCCAATGCGCTGGCCATTGCGCAGACAACCCCGCCCTATGGCGCCGTGTACTGTCATCAGAGCGCGCATTTGAACAAGGACGAATGCGGCGCTCCGGAGTTTTATTCCGGCGGCGCCAAACTGGAGGATTTACCTGGTGAACTCGGCAAACTGGATGCCGAAACCCTGCACACGGCCCTGGCGGCCACCGGCGCTCACGGCGAGCACGAAAACCTGCCGTGTTGCCTCAGCCTGACGCAAAGCACCGAATCCGGCACGGTGTATTCCATTGATGAAATCACGGCACTGACACGCGTGGCCAAACAGCCCCAATGGCACCTGGCCTGCCACATGGACGGTTCCCGTTTCGCCAATGCGCTGGTGCACCTGGGCTGCACACCGGCGGAAATGACCTGGAAAGCCGGCATCGACCTGCTGAGCCTTGGCGCCACCAAGAACGGTGCCATGCTGGCCGAGGCCCTGGTGATTTTTGACCCGGCTTATGCCACCGAAATCAGGCGTCGCCGCAAACGCGCCGGTCAACTGGTGAGCAAAATGCGCTTTGTTTCGGCACAGATGCTGGCCTGGCTGGACGATGACCTGTGGTTGCAACTGGCCAGTCACGCTAATGCCCTGGCGGCCGGTTTTTACCAGCAGATGCAAGCAAAAGTGGAGTTCCTGTTTCCAGTGCAGGCCAATGAGGCATTTTTGCGCCTGCCCGAAGCGGTGATTGCCCAATTGCAGGAAGCCGGCTTTGCCTTCCATGTCTGGCCGGGAAGCACTGACGTCATTCGCCTGGTTTTTTCTCACGCCACCAAACCGGCCGACTGCGCTCAACTGGTGGCTCACCTGAATCGGTTATTGCCATGAGTCAGTGGCTGTCAAAGCACGTTGTTCCCCAAGCCGTGAAGCACTGGTCAATGGGGGTTCTTGCCGTGCTTCTGGCGGCCTGTGCACCAAAACCTGACCTGGCGCGACTGTATGAGTCCTCCCGCAACACAAGCAGTCAACCACCGGTGGTACTGATTCATGGCCTCATGGGCAGCAAGCTGCGGGACCGCCAGACGGGCAAGGAAATCTGGCCACGCGGCATTGCCACGCTGGTCAAGGACGGTTTCTGGCCCGTGGCCCTGTCCATTGACCCAAAAACCCTGAAGGCACGGCCACAGCGGCTGGAACCCTTTGCCATCACCGACCAGATCGTGGGCATTGATTTCTACCAGTCCATCATGCGCACGCTGGAACAGTACGGCGGCTATCTCAGAACCAAACCCGGCACCCCCGTCAAGGACAGCAAAAAACGATACTACGTGTTTGTCTATGACTGGCGCCTGGACATGGCGGATATTGCCGGCCAACTGGCCGATTTTATTGATCGCATCCGGGCCGATTACGGGCAACCAGACCTACAAGTGGATATTGTGGCTCACAGCATGGGTGGGCTGGTGAGCCGCTATTATCTGCGCTATGGGCGCACTGACGTGCTGCAAGGCAATGATTTTCCGGTTACCCTGGAAGGCACACGTCACGTTCGCCGCAGCGTCCTGCTGGCCACGCCCAACCTGGGCTCGGCGCCAGCCCTGCAATCGCTGGTTCTGGGTCGGCGTCTGGGGGTAGTTCATATCCCACCGGAAGTGCTGGCCACCATGCCCAGTATTTTTCAATTACTGCCGCATGGCATGTTAAACCCGCTGTATGACCCTGCCGGAAAACCGCTGGACATCGATATTTTTGATGCCCGCATCTGGCGCCAGAAACAGTGGTCCATTTTCAACCCTGATACACGTGAGCGTATTCTGGCGCATTTTGACGACGAAGAAGCAGGCACCGAATATTACGACCGGCTCAGCCGTTTTTTTGCGTACACCCTGGAACGCGCCCGTCGTTTTCAGTGGTCTCTGACGGTCAAATTGCCTAAACACAGCCACGAGTTTGTGGTGATGGGTGGTGACTGCCACCTGACACCCAGCCACCTGGTGGTGGAAAAAGACCCGGACAGCCAGCACGAAACGGTACGCGCCTGGCCTTCGCGGGTTGAGCACCGCGTCAAAGGCGTGGATTATGAACGGTTGATGCTGGAACCCGGCGACGGCAAGGTCACCAAATCGTCCTTGCTGGCCAGAAATACACTGGACCCCACCGTGGCACGCCACTGGTACGTGGATTTTCCGCTGGATTACCCCATTTTCCTGTGCGAAAAACACGACCGGATTCCCGGCAATATTTTCTTTCAGGACAACCTGCTGCACATCCTGCTGAGCCACTAACTTGAGCCACTCAACTTGGCAAGCGCCGGTAAATGACACCCAGGAAGAAAACCATCAGCGCTGAAAAAAACGACCAAGGCTACCGGCCACCTGGTGCAGATCCTCCTGATTGTTATAAAGCGGCACGGGCGACAGGCGAATAATGCCCGGCTCGCGCCAGTCGCCGATGATGTCATCAGCCAGCAGATGCTCGAACAGTTCCCTGGTGGCATCCCGCCCGCCACCATGGCCGAAAGCCAGCTGGCAGCCATGCGCCTGATCGCTTTCCGGTGTCAGCATCACCAACTGATCGTGTTGAGCCAGAATGCCCCGCAAGTCCGCATGCAGGCGTAAGGACTGTTCCCGCAGCGCTGAAATGGGCACCTCGGAAAAAGCCGACAAACCCGCCAACACAGCGGCCGCGGCCAACACCGGAATATTCGACAACTGCCAGGCATTGACGCCATCGGCCGGTTCAAAGTCCGGGGCCATCTCAAAACGGCTCTGTGGGCGGTTGCCCCACCATCCGGTCAGTCGCGGCACCTTGCGGCCATGGTGTGCACGGTGGACAAAAGCCCAGCCCGGCGCTCCCGGCCCGCCATTGAGGTATTTGTACGTGCAGCCCACAGCAAAATCAGCCTGCCAGTCGTGCAGTTTCAAGGGCACATTGCCCGCTGCATGGGCGCAGTCCCAGCCGATGGTGATGCCGTGGCGGTGAGCCAGCCGGGTGATTTCCTCCATGGGCAGCCATTGGCCGCTGACGTATTGCACCGCCGGCAGCAGGATCAGGGCCAGCTCGTCGGCATGCTGTTCGATCACCTGCTGCAGGTGAGCCAGGGAAAACACCCCGCCGGGTTGATCCGGCTGCACAACGATCAGGTCCTCGGCAGGAGATAAACCGTGCCACTGCAGCTGGGAAGCCATGGCGTAGTGGTCTGTGGGGAAGGCCTGCTGCTCAATGAGAATCTTGCGTTTGTTGCTGCGCGGCTGGAAAAAACTCGCCATCAGCAAGTGCAAATTGGTGGTGAGGGAGTTCATCAGCACCACTTCGTCTTCGCCACTGCCGGTCAAACGGGCCAGTTCGGACTTGCACCGGTCCGCGTAACGCACCCAGGCTGTTTCGCCTTCAAAGTATCCATCAATGCCCAACGTGGCCCAGCGCTGCAGTTCCTGTTGAATCAAATCCTGGGCCAGCCTGGGCTGCAAACCCAATGAATTGCCACACAGGTAAGTGCGCGGCTTTCCCTGGTCATTCACCGGGAACAAAAACGCCTGGCGGGTTTTGGCAAACAGTTCCTGATGGTTTTCTTCTTTGATTTCGTGCTCTGACAAACTCATTTCGCACTCCGATATGGGCTAAGGAAGCTCTGATCGAATCGTGACACGGCATCTTGCGGCGTAAAATCGTCCATTTCTGCGTTGCAAACCTTCACATCGGCTTGTGCCTTGAGCTGAATAATTTTACACGACAATCTGCTCGCGCCAGATTCAATCAGAGCTTCCCCAAGGGTGTTGACTGCCCCGGCAAACTGATCCGTCGTGTTCAGAGCTAGGCCGCCGGGTCTGCGCTGAGGGCAGCGTGCCGCAACTCTCGGTGACTTTCAAGTGGACAGCGTCGCTATTTACCACCATACAGAAAGGTACGAGGCAACCACTTTTGAAAAAGAAATGGTATTATTTTGAGATGGAGGAGGCTATAAAAAACAAGGACAGAACCACCAAGGAGAAAATCCTGATGATGCTCACCGGCGGTGCCGCCGTGGGGCTGATTCCTTTTGTTATTGTGCGCTTTGCCCGTGGCGACTGGCAGGTGGGAATTCTGGACATCATCCTCGTGGTGATTTTTACCAGCCTGTTTTTGACTGTCCGCCTCACACACAGAACATTCCTGGCCGGAACCGTATTGGCCATAG
>JALWKC010000061.1 GCA_026996795.1 Lysobacterales bacterium
CCGCTGGTCAAAAAATACGGCCTGGACGTGACTTTTCTCAGCGAAGACTCCCTCAGTGACGTGCTGGAAAAGGTAGCCAGTGGCGAATACGACTACACCGTTGCCGATGCCAATCTGGTCAAACTGTACTCGCATTTTATTCCCGGCCTGCGCATCGGTTTTCCGCTGGCCAAGAACCAGCCGGTTGTGTTTCTTACCGGCAGGCAACACGATGACAGCCTGATTCAGGCCCTGAACCAATTTCTGATTCAGGCCCGCAAAAGCGGCGAGCTGGACCAGTGGCTAAACAGCTACCTGGACAAACTGGAACGGCACACACCGGCAGACACGGTGACCTTCCTGAAAAATTACCGCCAACGCTGGCCGGCCATCCGCAGTGCCATCCACAAGGAAGCTGAAAAAAACGGTCTGCCGTGGGATTTACTGGGCGCTCTGGCCTATCAGGAGTCGCACTGGAACCCCAAAGCAGTTTCGCCCACCGGGGTCAAGGGCTTGATGATGCTAACCCAACGAACAGCCACAGAAATGGGCGTCAAGAACCGGCTGAACCCAGAACAAAGCCTGGATGGTGGCGCCCGTTACTTTCTCAAAATGTACAATAAACTGCCCGAACGCATCACCGAACCGGACCGGACCCGCCTGGCCCTGGCCGCCTATAACATCGGCTATGGCCACCTGGAAGATGCGCGCGTATTAACCCAGCGCCACGGCGGAAACCCTGACAAATGGGAAGACGTGAAGAAATTTCTGCCTCGCCTGAATGATCCCAAAGTGGCCAAAACCCTCAAGCATGGCACGGCGGATGGCAAAACGGCGGTGTTGTATGTGGACAATATCACCACCTACCGTCAATTACTGCGCTGGAAGGAAGGTAACACCGATGAAAAAGTCAGCCCCTCAAGGGAAACAGAAAACGACAAATCAAAGCCCATCAGCGCCCTGCCACTGGCAGCAGTTGGTGTTAGAATAGCTTAAAAAAGGGGACTATCGTGAACACCAAACTCGCTCACAATCAGCCATGAAGGGCGAACACAGTATTACGCTGGGCCACGGCTCTCACACCGGCTGCAAGCGTGATCACAACGAAGACACCTACGACGCCGATGCCACTCAGCGTTTGTGGCTGGTTGCCGATGGCATGGGCGGCCACGACCACGGTGAAGTGGCCAGCGCCATCGCCCGCAATGTCATCAATCGCGAGGTGCAACAAGGCCGCAGCCTGACGGAGGCGATTCAACGCGCCAATGTGGCCATCATTGAACAGTCCCTGCGCCAGGGCGATAACCTGCCTATGGGCACCACCATTGCCGTGCTGCGCCTGAACGGCGATGAGTACGAAATTGCCTGGGTGGGGGATTCCCGCATCTACCTGCATGACGACAACGGATTACAGGCTTTGTCCAAGGATCACTCCTACGTGCAAGAACTGATGGATCAGCAACTCATTGATGCCGCGCAGGCACGCGCCCACCCGCACCGTAACGTGGTTACCCAGGCACTGGGCGTGACTGCCAGTGAAGACTTGAATATTGCCACGCGCTCGGGCAAAATCCCGCCGGGCGCCAAATTTCTGCTGTGCAGCGACGGCCTGACGGAAGAAATCAATGACGAGTACATTGAGAACATTCTTAGCAAAAACCTGCACCCGCAAGAACTGACCGATCAACTGATCCTGGCCGCACTGGAAGCCGGTGGTTCCGACAACATCACCGTGCTGGTGGTGGCCCCCGATCACTCCGCCCCCGATTCCCTGGAAAATGAGAGTAAAACTGAATGAAAACGAAACTGCTGCCTTTTCTGCTGTTCTGGTTCCCGGCTCTGGCGCTGGCCGCCGGTACGGCCACTGAAAAACTCGACCTGACCGGTCACTGGGTAGGGTTTGCCGCCATTGGCATTTTCCTGCTGGCTTATGCGTTTGTGATTGCCGAAGAATTCACCCACATGCGCAAGTCCAAGCCGGTCATGCTGGCCGCTGGCATTATCTGGTTGCTGATCGCCTGGGTGTACAAGGACACCGAGCTGGCCACGCTGCCTGAGCACGCAGTGAAGCACTACCTGACCGAGTTTGCCGAACTGTTCATGTTTTTGCTGGCGGCCATGACCTACGTCAACGCCATGAGCGAACGCAACATCTTCGAGGCCTTGCGCGGCTGGTTGCTCAACCGGGGCTGGAGCTATCGCAAACTGTTCTGGATGACAGGCATCCTGAGCTTTTTCCTGTCACCATTGATTGACAACCTGACCACCGCACTGGTTATGTGTGCCGTGGTACTGGCCGTGGGCAAGGACAATGCCAAATTTATTGCATTGGCTTGCATCAACATTGTCGTGGCAGCCAATGCCGGTGGTGCATTTTCGCCGTTTGGCGACATCACCACCCTGATGGTCTGGCAAAAAGGCATCGTGCACTTCAACGATTTTTTCTACCTGTTTATTCCCTCAGTGGTCGATTATTTGGTTCCCGCCGCATTAATGACACTTGCCGTACCCGACCTCACACCAGAGCCATTAAAAGCCCGCGTGGAAATGAAAGAAGGCGCGATGGCTATTATCGGACTTTTCATTGTGACCATTTTCCTTGCCGTCACTTTTCATAATTTCTTCCACCTGCCCCCCTTTATGGGCATGGTCACCGGCATGGCGCTGCTGAAGGTCTTCGGCTACTTTCTCAAGCAGAAGGAATACCGCCTGTTACGACGTGCCCAAAAAGCCGGCGCGGCGGGCGATATCACACCGTTTGACAGTTTCAAGTTTGTGGCCCGTGCCGAATGGGACACGCTGCTGTTTTTCTTTGGCGTTATCATGTGCGTAGGCGCACTGGGTTTTATCGGCTACCTGCACTTGGTCAGCGAGTATATGTATGGCGAACTGGGGCCCACCACCGCCAACGTGCTGGTAGGCATCCTGTCTGCCATAGTCGACAACATCCCCGTCATGGTGGCTGTACTGGAAATGAAACCGGAGATGGACCTGACTCAATGGTTGCTGGTAACCCTCACTGCCGGCGTCGGTGGCAGCCTGTTGTCCATTGGTTCCGCCGCCGGCGTGGCGCTGATGGGACAGGCCCGGGGCATGTACACCTTTTTCAGTCACCTGAAGTGGACCTGGGCCATCGCCCTGGGTTACGCGCTGAGTATCTGGGTACACCTGCTGATCAATTCCGGCATGGATCACCCCGTGCGCTAGGAAGCTGAACGCAACAGTTATGCCGGAAATGTTCGAGCACAAGGCGAAGTTCGCAGCCAATAGCGGGCTATTGGCCAGGACTTCAACGCAGTTATCGGACATTTCAGGTGTGGAGAAACGAGTTCATGATTTGACCAGCGCACTTCCCACCGCCTCAGTTTTATTCAACACACAAAAAAGCCCCGCACACCGGGGCTTTTTTATCAATTGCTGCCCTGTCAAACAGAACTTGCGAGCACAAGCGAGGAACGGTCAGAATCCATAAACCAGATTGGCAGAAAATAACGTATCGGTTTTTTCAAGGCCAACTGGTACGTCTGTATTATGCCGCCACTGATGCGCAAGCTTTAAAGACATGGCATCATTGACTTTGAAGCTAAACCCAGCGTCGTTTTGAATAAACGTATTATCAGCCCCTGCTTCAACAAGCAGAACGTCTGTGAAAGAAACGGTTTCTGTGATTTTTCGGGCGTAGTCCAGCTTGCCCAGGACCACCGCTTCAGAGTTCGTGCTTCTATCGACATCAAAGGCGGTGTTTTTGTAGCCAACACCCAGCTCCGTAACCAAGTGTTGATCGTCATTTTTATAGAAAACATGCCCCCAGCCGGCACCCAGCGTGTAGGTGTAGTCAAAACCGGTGAAACTGTCATGGTCATAACGCACCGAACCAAAGACGTAGTCGTTTTCATCGACTTTATAGCCACTTTTGCCTTGCACTTCGTAGCGCTTGGCATTGGTTTCACCATTATTCTTGGAGCGCAAGGCCACTACGCCCACTTCATGCAACCACTGATCACTTTCTTTTTTCAGCGTCAGCGCCGTGTTGATAACATCGGTATCGGCATTACCACGGGAATAGGTAAAGCCCAGCAAACCCTCACCGGACCAACCGTTTTCAGCCGCAGAGGCCGAACCGGCGGCGATCAATGCCATGGCGGTAATCAGGTTCTTTTTCATGGTTTCTCTCCTTGAGAAGAAATAATAAATCATTAAAAAATAAAGCTCTCACAGGCCAGCGCGCGCGCAGCAGGCCTGTGAGATAATCCGGTTTTCATTGCCCAATCGCCCTGAATGCCCATTCAATCCACAGACACCCAGGCAAAAAAACTGGCCGAACTGACCAGCCAATGTGTCAAGTGCGGCTTGTGTCTTCCACATTGCCCGACATTTCAACTGACGGGCAATGAAGCGGCCTCGCCCAGAGGGCGAGTAACCTTAAGCGAGCACATCATAGGGGCTGAACGGCTGGAATCAAGGGAAAATGAAGAAATTTATTCCCGTATTGACGATTGTTTGCAATGCCAGGCCTGCGAAAGCGCCTGTCCATCGGGCGTGCAAGTGGCTGAAATCATCAGCCTGACCCGTGCGGTCATGCCGCTGACCCCGGCCCGAAAACTCACCAGACGACTAACAGGGATACTCCATTCCCGCCCCCGGCGCCGCCTGCTGGCCTGGCTGCTGCGTGGGCTGCAGCGAGCGCGCCTGGTGCCCCTTTTGGCCCCGCTGCTGCCACGATTCTACCAACGCAGCCTGCGGCATGCCCTGCCGGTGCCACCGGCATCGGGGCTTGGCCACAGCGGGTGGTTTCCACGGGCCAGTGACAACAACGGGAAGAACGGGGAAATGCCACAGCGGCCCACCGTCGGCATTCTGACTGGCTGCACCACCGAGCTACACGACGCCACTTACCTGCCCGACCTCATTGCCCTGGTGCAGGCAGCGGGTTTCCATGCCTGGGTGCCACCGGGCCAGACCTGTTGTGGCGCCTTGGCCCACCACAACGGGCAGGACACCCAATCACTGGCGAAAATCAACCACACAGCCTTTGCCAAACCGCCTGAGAACACCCAACTGAAGGCGGTACTGGTGTTGAATACCGGTTGCATCGCCCACCTGACAGGAGCCGCTGCCGACAATACAAGAGAGGATCCACCCTACCAGGACGCCATGGCATTTTTACACCAGCACCGGCACGCACTGCGCTTTCGCCCCGGCACCGAAACCGTTTTTGTGCATCGCCCCTGCAGCCAGCAGCATGGCCTGAAAAGCCCCGAATGCGTGGTCGAACTGCTACAGGCCATACCGGGTGTGAAGGTGCACAGCGCCGAAACCAGCTGTTGTGGCGCGGCGGGCAGCTATTACCTGACCCAGCCTGATTTGTCCGATGCCCTGGCCAGCCAGTGGCAACAAGTCATTACCGCCACACAACCGGATCGCGTGCTCAGCCCCAACATCGGTTGCAGCATGCAGTGGCACGGGCTGCGAAGTGGCATTCCGGTGGAACATCCACTGGCTTTTCTGGCCCGGCACTTAGCTCAACCTGTCACACCATAAAGGCCCACTGGCGGTATAATAGTGAAACCGTCAGTATGACCGTTACCGAGACGCCAGACAGCCACAAAACACCCCGATGAGGCAAACACCATGCGACAAGCCACCGGACTCAGCGAACGCCTGATGAGTGAATTTGACCGCTTTCTGAAAACCGTGGCCGTGCCCGCCAAAACCCCGGCGCAACCCACTCCCGGGGCAGATTGTGGTGAATCGGTGGTGCCAGAACCGGAAAAACCACACGTGGCCGGTCTGATGCGCATTAATCACACCGGCGAGGTGTGCGCGCAGGCCTTGTATTACGGCCAGGCCCTGTGGGCCCGGGACGAGGCCACCCGCGCCAAACTGCTCCAGGCCGCCGCGGAGGAGTATGATCACTTGTGCTGGTGCCAGGAGCGGCTGGATGACCTCAATGCCCGGCCCAGTGTGTTCAACCCCTTCTGGTATGCCAGTTCTTTTGCCCTGGGCAGCTTTGCCGCCGCTTTTGGCGACCCGGTCAGTTATGGCTTCGTGATTGAAACCGAACGCCAGGTGGAAGCCCACCTGGACGAGCACCTGCAGGAACTCCCAGCATCCGACTGCAAATCCCGGGCCATTTTGCAGCAGATGAAAGCCGATGAGATTCGACACGGCGACAACGCGCGCGAAGCCGGCGGGGTTGACCTGCCCGAGCCGGTACAAAAAGCCATGACCGCCATGTCAAAATTCATGAAAGCCCTGGCCTACCGCATTTAGGGAAGCTCTGATTGAGGCTGGCCATTTGGCCAGAGTTGGTGGAAAATGGGCGTTTCGCCACAATCACCAACGATTCGCCACTCACACCGTACCGTGCCAGAGGATGCCGCCACCCCCATGATTGCTCTTGATAAATTCCACCGACTGGCCGAGGCTGGCCACAACCGCATTCCGCTGGCCCGCTGCGTATCCGCCGATCTGGACACGCCCCTGAGCGCCTGGCTGAAGCTGGCCAATGGCAAAAACACCTTCTTGCTGGAATCCGTGCAAGGCGGCGCGCGCTGGGGCCGCTATTCCATCATTGGCCTGTCGGCCGACAAACGCCTGCAGGTGCACGGCAACACAGTCACCCTGTTTGATCTGGACGAAGTCACCGAGCGCATCGAGACCAATGACGTGCTGGGCACGCTGGAAACCATCAAGGCCCGCTATCGGGTGCCCAAACTCAAACAACTGCCGGCCTTTACCGGCGGTTTTGTGGGCTACCTGGGCTATGAAACCATCGAGCACATCGAGCCGCGCCTGCGCGGCAAGACACCACCGGATCAGCTGGGCATTCCCGACATCAACCTGTTACTGGCCGAAGAAGTGGCCGTGTTTGACAACCTGCGCGGCACTGTCTGGCTGATTGTGCACGCCGACCCCGGCCAGCCCAACGCCTA
>JALWKC010000062.1 GCA_026996795.1 Lysobacterales bacterium
ACAACCTCAATGATTACTACGACGTGGGGCTGAAAAAATCGCGCCTGGCCATTAATCAATCGCAGCCGGGTTTTCATTTTCTCGAAATGGATATTGCCGAGCACGAGAACCTGCTGGACGTTTTCGACGACCACGAAATCACGCACGTCATCAACCTGGCCGCCCAGGCCGGGGTGCGTTACTCCATCGAAAACCCGTGGGCGTACCTGAACAGTAACCTCAACGGCTTTCTTTCCATCCTGGAAGCGTGCCGGCACCACGCGGTAAAACACCTGGTGTACGCGTCTTCTTCATCGGTTTACGGCGCCAACAAACGTTTGCCGTTCCGGGTCGAGGACAGTGTCGATCATCCCCTGTCGCTGTATGCGGCGACGAAAAAGTCCAACGAACTGATGGCGCACAGCTACTCCCACCTGTACGGTTTGCCCAGCACCGGGCTACGGTTTTTTACCGTGTATGGGCCGTGGGGGCGTCCTGACATGGCGTTGTTCCTGTTTACCCGCAATATCCTGGCAGGAAAACCGATTCAGGTATTCAATCACGGCAAACACACGCGAGACTTTACCTACATTGATGACATTGTCGAGGGCGTGATTCGCGTGCTGGACAAGCCGCCTGAGCCGCAGCCGGACTACGACTTCAGTCAGGCCAGCCCGGCGGCCAGCAGTGCGCCCTACCGGGTTTACAACATTGGCAACAACCAACCGGTGCCATTGCTTGACTACATCAAGGCGATTGAAAAAGCACTGGGAAAAAAAGCCAGCATGGAAATGCTGCCTTTGCAAAAGGGTGATGTGCCAGACACCGCAGCCGATGTATCGGCCCTGGAGCGTGATGTGGGGTTCCACCCTGGAACGCCCATAGAAACGGGTATCCAACGTTTTGTGGACTGGTACCGGGAGTATTACCGCGTGTGAACACCTCGCGTGCCAGACCGCCAACATCGGGCCTCTGGGCGCGGGAGCCAGCGAAACAGGCCGCGCGGCTTGAAAAACTGCTGCAGGCCGATCGGGTTATCGCCGGGCTGAATGGCCCGGAGGCGGTCAAGCAGGGGGTGGCAGGCTTGCTGGGCTGGCCTGGAGCGAAACGGCTTGATGACCCCGGGAAGGCCCTGTTTCTACGCAGCTATTTGTTGCAACAGTCTTTGCAACCGTACTGGGACGCCCTGAGCCACGACCTGTTGCGTCATTCGCATCAGGAACACAAACCCTTTCTGATTTTCAAGGGCCAGGCCCTGGCCCACGTGCTGTATCCCGAGCCGGCTCTGCGCGCCCGCTCGGATCTCGATGTATTGGTGCCAGCCGAACACCGGCAAGCGTGGGAAAAGTGGCTGCAGGAAAACGACTTCCAGCCCATTCCATCCCGGCAAGGGCGTTGGGTCAGCCAGCAGAATGCCTTTGTCAAACCCGTGCCCGGCGGCCGGCGTTTGCTGGTCGACCTGCATTGGGAAATCAATAACCGGACCGAGTTTCACCGCCGCCTGCCTTTTTCGCGCCTGCACAGGGCCTCGGTTCAGTATGCGGATGGTGCACACACGCTGCCCACCTTGTCACCGGTTGATGCCTTGCAACTGGCGGTTTTTCACTACTTTGCTCATCGGCCGGAAGACCGCAAGCACCTGTGGTTATATGACATGGCATTGCTGTGGCCACGCCAGGACGAGCGCTCACCAGCCATCCTGGCCGAAGCAGAGTTCTTGCCCGAAATGCATGGGCTGCTGGAGCGCATGCAGCGCCGGCTAGAACGCGTTTTTCCCCAGCAGGATTTTGCTTCCCTGACTGAAAACTCAGCGGCAGGCGCCGCGGACGTGGCTGTTTTTCTTCCTTACAGCGACCGGCGGCGGCGCAAGCTGGTGGACTTCTGGCAACGCTGGAAGCATCAACCGTCCTGGCAGGCCCGGTCTGGCTTGGTGACTGACTACCTGTTTCAGCCACGGGCTTACGTGCAGCAGCGTTTCGGCCTGACCCATCCCTGGCAGGCGTGGTTCTTTTATCCGCTGATGTGGTTATCGGATCTGTGGCGGCTGTGCAAAAGGCGAAGCAATGGAACAGAACAGGACAAGGACGCACAGTAACCGCTATAGATGAGAGTCGGTTGACCTTGTTAGATATTTAGCATATCATCTAAATATGGTCGATGACCCACATCAAACCCAATCCGTGTTTCAGGCACTGTCAGACCCGAGCCGTCGGGAAATCCTGCGTTTGCTGCGCCAGGGGGAAATGACAGCGGGGGACATCGCTGCTCATTTCGATTTCAGCCGCGCCAGCCTTTCTCACCACCTGAGCCTGTTGCGCCAGGCGGAGCTGGTGCGGGTGCGCAAGGACGGGCAACGTCGCATCTATTCCCTGAATACGTCCTTGTTCGAAGACCTGCTGGGTTTTGTGTTTCGCTTTATTGAAGGAAGCTCTGAATGAATCGTGACACGGCATCTTGCGGCGTAAAATCGTCCATTTCTGCGTTGCAAACCTTCACAATAGCTTGCTATTGCGTGCGGCTTGCGCCTTGAACTGAACAATTTTACACGACAATCTGTTCGCGCCAGATTTAATCAGAGCTTCCTGAGGAGAAAAAATCATGAGAAATATTGCCAGAGCCGGGCTGTTTGCCGTCGTTCTCACCAGTTGGGTGTTAGTGGCCGTCTGCTATGCGAAAATGCCTGATCGTATACCCATTCACTGGAACCTCTCAGGCCAGGCCGATGGCTGGGGCGCCAAGTCCTGGGCGGCCTTCCTCTTCCCCGGTTTGATCAGCTTGACCGCCTTGCTGGCGTTTGTCCTTCCAGCCATTTCGCCCAGTGGATTCCGGCTGGATGGTTCACGCACAGCCCTTTTCAAAGTTTTGTTTTGGGTTTCCCTGTATTTGCTGGTGGTCCAATGGCTTACTTGTCAGGCGAGCCAGAATCCGCAGATGCCTCTGGTGAAGTGGCTGTTTATGGCCACCGGTGGACTGTTTGTGGCCGTGGGCAATCTGCTTGGCAAGTTCCCGAAGAATTTTTTTGTCGGCATACGCACGCCATGGACGCTCGCCAACGACCAGATTTGGGAAAAAACCCATCGCCTGGCACGGCTGACTTTTACACTGACTGGTCTGGTGATGATCGGGGCCGCGGCGGTGGATCAGGTTCAGGGTTGGTTGTTGGTTTCAGCCATTGGCATCGCTGCGCTGGTGCCGGTTATTTACTCTTTTGTGGCGTATCGGCAAAAAGTAGGCTTTGACGGCCCCCTGGACAAGGGTTCGTAACATGCGTTGCTCTTGTTCTTATTTTGGGCCTGAGTGTGACTTTTCCTACTTCTTTTCCTGTTGCCGCTGTTGTTCGTATTCGACAAAGCGGCGGTAGCCACCAGCCAGGGTATGCACGTTGTCAAAGCCAGCCAGTTTCAGCCCCATCATGGCCTGCGCAGCCACCACTCCACCACTGCAATAGAGTATGATTTCACGGTCATGGGGTAATTCCCCACGGCGATCATACACTTCCCGCCACTCCATGTGTACAGCACCTGGAATATGCCCCTGGCGATACTTTTCTGCCGACCGGGTATCAAGCCACAAGTAACGGCTCCGATCTTCTACCGGAATTTGCTGAATGGCAATGGCGTTGCCTTGTGGCTCGGCAAAAGCGTAAAAATCTGACAGCACCTCGTCCATGGCGACCGCTTCCTGGTCTGCTTCTCCGCTTTTATCCTCAGTGAGAGTTGCGCTGCTTTGGCTGGCGCCTGTTTCGGCAGAGGCCGCCGTCTGACCGGATTTCGGCTGCAGCAAGGCGCTGATTTTTTCTGCCATGGCATTGGCAACTTCCCGGGCCGACTGCCCGGTGCGTCGGCGATAGACAATGTTCATGTTCTGGTCGAACACCAGCACCTCGGGGACGGCCTTGATGCCATACAGTGGCGCGATGGTTTCTCCGTGAACCAGCACCGGAAACTGGTAATCGTGTTCCATCATAAAGGCTTCGGGGTCGGCAGAATCCCAGGCGTTGATGGCCAGAAATTCCACTTTTTCCCGGGGCAACTGCTGATACAGTGCTTCGACTTCAGGCATCAGTTTGTGGCAGTAGGGGCACCAACTGGCCCAGAAAACCAGCACATGGACTTTTTTGTTGGGCGCCGGAAAAGCGTAGGGCTGGCCCCAGGCGTCGTCCAATTGCCAGATCTTGCCCATAGGCACGTCCGGCACTGCTGCCTGCACGGATTTCAGAAGCATTCCAAAGGCCAATATACCGATAAACACTGCCACGCCAATGGGCTTCAGCCAGTGGGTTTGGCCAATGCCTTGAACTGGGTGAAAGTGATGAAAAGGATCAAGGGAGTGTGTGCCAGTTGCGCGATTTAGCATGTCAGCTCTCCACCAAAAGAGGCTATTTTACGCCCCGGATAAAAAATTGTGTTTGATTTGACTCATAAAAAGAAGACAAAAAAAGGCCGGCACAGGGCCGACCTTTTTACGTGATGGAAAAGGGCTTTTTATTGGGCCACGGTTTCCATGTTAACACCCGAGAAGCTGCTGTAGGCCCGGATACTGATGTACCACGTTCCGGCAGTCGGGTTATTGATGGTGCAGTTTTCGTTGTTACCCACCTTGTAGGGGCGACAATTGTAACTGCTGGTTGTGGGCGCACTGCCGTAACGCACGTACAGGTCGGCATCGCCGGTTCCACCCCAAATGTCCGCGGTCAGTTTGCTGGTGCCGGCCGGGACATTGATGGTGTAATCCACCCACTGGCCGGTTGAAGCGGAGACGTTGGAATCGGAAATGCTGTTTCCACCACCGCCACCACTGCCCGGCTCAGTGTAGCTGCCAGTCAGGCTCACGCCAGAAAAACTGCTGTATGCGTGCACCATGACGTAGTAGGTGCCGGTTTGCGGACTGGCAAAGTCGCAGGTTTCGTTGTTGCCTACCTTGTAGGGGCGGCAATCGTAACTGCTGGTGGTGGGGGCGCTGCCAAACTTCACGTAGATATCGGCATCACCGGTGCCGCCAGACATAACGAAGCTCAGGTTGCTGGCGCCGGCCGGAACGGTCATGGTGTAGTTCAAGGCACCACCGGTGGAAGCCGACAGGCCGGTTTCGGCCACACCGTTCTGCAGCTCGTTAGTGCCTCCGCCACCACCGCCACCACCATTATTGCCATTGAACAGCGAGTTCAGCAGTAAATTTGGCGAACCGGCTTTGGCATCGGTGACTTTATTAGGTGTGGCACCACTGGTAATGGCATTGGTGACACTGGCTGGCGAGGCGCCGGGGTTAGCCTGCAGGTACAGGGCGGCAACACCGGCCACATGAGGAGAGGCCATGGACGTGCCACTGATGGTGTTGGTGGACGTGTCACTGTTTTTCCAGGTGGAGGTAATGTTGGAACCTGGTGCATAGATGTCCAGGCAACTGCCATAGTTGGAAAAGGAACTGCGTGCATCATTGCTGGCCGTGGAACCCACCGTGATGGCGCTGGCGGCGCGGGCGGGTGAGTAGTTACAGGCATCGGCGTTGTCGTTGCCTGCGGCCACTGCCACGGTCACACCGGAATTCACCAGATTGTTGATGGCAGCGTCCAAAGCGCTGGAAGCGCCGCCGCCCAGGCTCATGTTGGCCACGGCCGGGGAGCCATGATTGGCGGTCACCCAGTCCACGCCGGCGATCACTCCGGAGTTTGTTCCGCTACCCTGGCAGTCCAGCACCCGTACGGCATACAGGCTGACACTTTTGGCCACGCCGTAGGTGGAACTGCCCACGGTACCGGCTACGTGGGTACCGTGACCATTGCAGTCATTGGTGCCATTGCCGTCATTGATGGCGGTGTAACCGGAATAGGCCCGGCCGCCAAACTGGGTGTGAGTGGTGCGAATACCGGTGTCGATAATGTAAGCCTTGACGCCACTGCCGGTGTAGTTATAGACGTATTTGTTATCCAGCGGCAGGTTGGATTGATCGATGCGATCCAGGCCCCAGGTCGGGCTGTTCTGGATGGCAGTGGTGTGCATCAACTGATCGGCTTCAATAAATTTAATGGTGGGGTCTTTGGCCAGTTGGCGCACCATTTTTTCAGTGGCGTTACTGAGCACAAAGCCCTGAATGGCGTGTTTATAGGTGCTTCTGACCACGCCCCCGGCTTTGGTGGCGGCGTTAATGGCCAACTCGTCAATGGCGGTTTCCAGGTTGGCTTGCTTGTCAATGCTCAGCGACTTGAGGGAGTCGGCGCGTTTTTGCACAGCGTTTTCATCAAACACCACGATGTACTGGCCCTTGATCCGGTTGCTGGCGGAAAAGTTGCGCAGTTTGTGGCTGATGCTGTCGTCAATGCCTTGCTCTGAATAGCCTTCGGACAGTGTTGTTGCTGCCAGCGCCGGGAATGTACTGGCCAAGGCAACGGTTGCCGCGATGGCCCGGGTCAGGGCCTTTCTTTGGATTGCTTTCATGGAATAACCTTCCTCTTTAAGCTTTTTTAATAAAATGACTAGTTTCGGTATTTTTCGTCCTCAAACCGGGTGAGTCACCATCCATTGGCCTGGGCAATTTGCGTCAGAAAAATAACCGAATGGTGAATATACCAGAGCAAAGCAAAAAAAATGCGAGCGCCATCACATTTTTTTGCTCAAAGCAAAAAAATTGGTGGTAATTTCCAAGCAGCTGTGAGCAAAGTGAACGAGTCACCAACTTCATAAAATCCGAGTTAAAAAAACCGGCCACAAGACCGGTTATTATCAGCAGTCAATTAAATTTACTAAACGTCAAAGTTGGGCAATTTTTTCTCCGCCAGGACCTTCTTCAGCCGCACGTACTTTGGCAACCCCCTGGAGTAAGGCGGATAGTCCTCACCCTCGATGAGCGGCTGCAGGTAGCGGCGGCATTTGTCGGTGATGCCAAAGCCGTCTTCAGTGATGTAGTCACGTGGCAGCATTTTTTCCACGTTGGCCATGTCCTTCAGTTCAGCCACGGCAATGTCCCACTCATAGGGTGAATCATTCAACCGCCGGATAACCGGCATCACCGAGTTTCGCCCCTGCAGGGCCAGGTCCACGGCCGCTTTGCCCACCGCATACGCCTGCTGGACATCCGTGGCCGAGCCCAGGTGGCGCGCGGAGCGTTGCAGGTAATCTGACACGGCCCAGTGGTACTTGTAGCCGAGCTTTTCGCGCACCAGATTGGCCAGCACTGGCGCCACACCACCCAGTTGTGCGTGGCCAAAGGCGTCGCGCGTGCCGGCATCGGCCAGAAACCGGCCATCCGGGTAACGCACGCCTTCTGAGACCACCACGGAGCAGTAGCCATACTGATCCACGGAGTGCTTGACCCGGTCGAGGAAGGCCGTTTCGTCAAACGGAATTTCGGGAAAGAGAATAATCTGCGGCGGGTCGTCGTGGGTCTGGCCAGCCAGCCCACCGGCTGCGGCGATCCACCCGGCGTGGCGGCCCATGACCTCCATGATAAAGACCTTGGTGGAGCTTTCCGCCATGGATTCCACATCCAGCGAGGCCTCCTTGATGGAAACGGCGATGTATTTGGCGGTGGTGCCAAAACCCGGACAGGTGTCGGTAATGGGCAAGTCATTATCAATGGTTTTGGGCACACCGATGCAAGCCACCGGATAACCCATTTCATCGGCAATCTTCGACACCTTGTAGGCAGTATCGGAGGAGTCGCCGCCGCCATTGTAGAAAAAATAGCCGATGTTATGGGCCTTGAAGACTTCCACCAGGCGTTCATATTCCTTGCGTTGCTCGGTGAGGTCCTTGAGTTTGTATCGGCAGGAACCAAACACGCCGCCGGGGGTGTGCCGCAAGGCCGCGATATCGGCATCGGATTCGTGCGCGGTGTCGATGAGTTCTTCTCGCAAGACGCCGATAATGCCGTTTTTGGCGCCATACACGGTGCCGATTTCATCGGCATGCTGGCGTGCCGTTTCGATCACGCCGCAGGCGGTGGCATTGATGACGGCGGTGACGCCGCCCGACTGACAATACAGGGCATTTTTCTTGGTCATGGTTGGCAAGGTCCTTGTGATGAGTCAACAAAAAAAGTCATTCTACACGAAAAAAACCGGCCAAATCGCCGGAAAAAAACCGCGTTTTTGTTGACTTGGCAGGCGCAAAACACCAGAATATCGCCTCTATTGCGGTCTGTTAGACGTTTCTAATATACAGGCCGCCTGACTCTTGAAAACTGGGGCAATCGAATGAGAGTGGTATTACTGGGCGCGCCGGGCAGCGGCAAGGGCACACAAGCCAAATTGCTGACGGAAAAACTGAACGTGCCACACATTTCCACCGGCGACCTGTTGCGTGCTGCGGTGGCGGCGGAGACCCCGCTGGGCCTGGCGGCCAAGGAAGTCATGGAACGCGGCGAGCTGGTCTCCGATGACATTGTGCTGGGCATGTTGAAAGAACGGCTGCAAGCCGAAGACGCCCAGGCCGGCTTTATCCTTGATGGTTTTCCGCGCAATCTGGTGCAGGCGGAAATGCTGGATCGTCTGCTGGCCGAAATCGGCATGCCGGTGGACCACGCCATTCTGATTAAGGTGGACCCCGAAGAAGTTGTCTCGCGCATTGCCAAGCGCGCCGCGGCCGAAGGCCGCTCGGATGACACTGAAGAGGTGGTGCGCCATCGCCTGTCCATTTATCGCGAACAAACCGAGCCGGTGGTGGAACACTATCGCGCGGCCGATGTGCTCAGCGAAATTCACGGCACAGGCAGCATTGAAGACGTGCAACAGCGCCTGCTGGAGATTCTGCGATTCTGAAGTCTGGCCCTCGATGATAACGGCGAGGCCTGAACGCGACATAGTCTTAATGGTTCTCAAGAAAATCCGCCACCAGTTGGCGGATTTTTTGTGCGCTGCCTTTGACACCAGGGTCCAGCCACATGGCATCGTTTTCCTTGCGCAGCCAGGTCCACTGGCGCTTGGCCAGTTGGCGCGTGGCCACGATGCCACGGTATCGCATCTGCTCGCGATCCAGTTCGCCATTCAGGTATTGCCACACCTGCCGGTAGCCCACTGCGCGCATGGCCGGTAGCTCGGCGTGCACCTGCGGCAATGCCATCAAGGCCCGCACTTCCTCGATAAAACCCTGAGCCAGCATGTGATCGAAACGCTGTTCGATGCGCCGGTGCAGCACAGCTCGATCCGGTGGCGCGAGCACGATTTTAAGCGTGTCGAAGGGCGTGGACACGTCGTGCTGTTGCGAGAACCAGTGGCTCAGCGGTTTGCCAGTCAGTTGCCAGACTTCCAGCGCGCGCTGGATGCGTTGTGGGTCGTTGGGGTGGATGCGGGCAGCGCTTTCGGGGTCTACTTGCTGTAACTGCCGGTGCATGGCCGGCCAGCCAATTTCCTGCGCCCGGGCCGCCAGTTGGGCACGGGTTTCGGGCTCGGCTTCAGGCAGGTTTGACAGGCCGTGTTGCAAGGCGCGGTAATAGAGCATGGTGCCACCGGCCAGCAAAGGCAGGCGCCCCTGGGCGTGGGCGGTGCGGATTTCTGCCTGTGCATCGGCGCGAAAGTCCGCCGCCGAGTAGCTGTGCCAGGGATCGCGAATGTCCACCAGGGCGTGCGGAGCCTGCTGCAAGGTGGCTTTGTCGGGCTTGGCCGTGCCAATGTCCATGCCACGGTACACCAGGGCCGAATCCACCGAAATAATGTGCCCGTTGAAGCGTTGAAACAAATCGATGACCGCATCGGTTTTGCCCGCCGCGGTTGGGCCCATGATGAACACGGCTTTGGGGCGCGCTGGAACCGGTGATGGGCTATTCATTGGCCGCGCAGGAACAGCTTGTCCAGTTGCTTCATGTCCAGCTGCACCCAGGTGGGTCGCCCATGGTTACACTGGTCGGCCCGTTCAGTGCGTTCCATGTCGCGCAGCAACGCATTCATTTCCATGATGGTCATGGCGCGGTTGGCCCGCACCGATCCGTGACAGGCCATGGTGGCAAGGATGTCATTCAGGGCTTTTTCAATGGCCGTGGATGAACCCAGTGTGACGATTTCCGACAGCACGTCTCGAATCAATTGCTCTACATCGGTGTTGGCCAACAAAGACGGCACGCTGCGCACGGTGATGGATTCCGGGCCGCCTGGTGCCAGGCGAAAGCCGAGTTTCTCGAACCACTCGCGGTGTTCTTCCACCGCCTGAACTTCCTTTTCGCTGACCGCCATGGCAATGGGCACCAGCAGGTTCTGGCTGCGGATGCCATCCTCTTGCATGGCCAGTTTCATCCATTCGTAAGTGATCCGTTCATGGGCGGCGTGAATGTCCACGATCACCAGCCCTCGGGCATTTTCAGCCAGAATAAACACGCCGCGCAACTGCGCCTTGGCGTAGCCCAAAGGTGGCGTGTGGGCCTCTTCTTCGCCAGGGGTCATGGAAGCACGGAGTTCTGTCCCGGCTTCGGCCCCGGCCATGCCAGCGGTGGCATCGCCAGTCTCGGCCAGGCGGGCCAGATAGGCCAGCGAGGATTCGGCCACTGCCGGAGGCAGGCTGCCTGAATGTTGTTGGTGGTTAAAGCGCAAGCCACTTTGCCAGGGTTGGGGTGCTTGCGCCTCTGTCGTTTCGGCTGGGGGCGTTGCGGCCACGGGGTTGGTATGGGCGTAAATTTCGCTACCAGGGCGGGTCTGGGCCAGGGCGTGATGCAGGGAGCCGAAAATAAAATCGTGCACCAGCCGGGCATCGCGAAAACGCACCTCGTGCTTGGTGGGGTGAACGTTGACATCCACCAGTGCCGGGTCCAGCTCCAGGTACAGCACAAAGGCCGGATAGCGGCCATGAAAAAGCACGTCCTGATAGGCCTGACGCACGGCATGACCAATAAGCTTGTCGCGCACCATGCGGCCATTGATGTAGAAAAACTGGCGGTCGGGCTGGGCCCGGTTCCAGGACGGCCTGGCCACCCAGCCGTGCAGACGCAGGGCGCCGCGCTGTTCATCGATGGCAATGGCGTTGTCAAAGAAATCCGCACCCAGCAGCTGGGCAATGCGGTTTCGGCGGATCTGCTCGCTGTCACCGCCGGTGGAATTGCGCACCACCTTGCCGTTGTGACTAAGGGTGAACCCCACGTCAAAACGGGACAGGGAAACTTTTTTAATGAGTTCGTCAATGCGCAGGAATTCGGTGCGATCGGTTTTCAGAAAACGCCGCCGGGCCGGTGTGTTGTAAAACAGATCGCGCACTTCAACCCGGGTGCCCACCGGTGCCGCTGCCGGCTTCACCGGCTGGCAACGCCCCCCATCACAAACCAGTTCATGCGCATGCTCTGCATCTGCTGTGCGGCTGGTCAGACTAAAGCGCGAGACCGACACGATACTGGGCAGGGCTTCGCCGCGAAAACCCAACGAGTTCAGGGTTTCCAGGTCATCCAGCGACTGGATTTTGCTGGTGGCGTGGCGCTGAATGGCCAGTGGCATTTCTTCCACACTCATGCCGCAGCCATTGTCACTGACCCGGACGCATTTCTTGCCGCCTTGTTCAATGTCGATCTGGATGCGGGTGGCGCCGGCATCCAGTGCGTTTTCCACCAGTTCCTTGACCACCGAGGCCGGTCGCTCAATGACTTCACCGGCGGCAATCTGGTCAATCAACAAATCGGGCAGTTTGTGAATGCGCATGGGCTGTTTCGAAAAGGGTTCGGGAATTAAAGGTCAAACTCGGCAATCACCGGCGCGTGATCCGAAGGTCGCTCCCAGGTGCGTGGTTCCACGTCTATCCAGGCCGCGGTGAGTTTTTTGGCCAGGGCTTCGCTGGCCAGAATCAGGTCAATGCGCAGGCCGCGCTTGCGGCGAAAGGCGGCGGCCCGGTAGTCCCACCAGCTGAAATGTCCCGGCTCGTCATTCAGCGCCCGGAAGGTGTCCACCAGCCCCAGGTCCAGGAGTTTTTTCAACCAGCCACGTTCCTCTTCAGTGCAGTGAATCTGGCCCCGGCATTCTTCGGGGTCGAACACGTCGCGGTCGTCCGGGGCGATATTGAAATCCCCCATCACCACCAGATACGGGTGCTTTTTCAGTTCGGCGGCCACGAATTCAGTGACTTTTTCCAACCAGTGTTTTTTGTAGGCGAATTTTTCGCTGCCCGGTTCCTGACCGTTGACCACGTACAGGTTGATCACGCGCACGCCGTCAATGGTCGCGGCAATGATGCGCCGCTGTTCATCGTCCAAGCCCGGAATGTCCTTCACCACATCGGTGGGTTCGGCCTTGCTGATAATGGCCACGCCGTTATAGGTGCGCTGGCCATTGGCCACGGCGTGATAGCCTTTTTCGGCAAAGGCCTCAAACGGAAAGCGGTCATCGGGGATTTTCAACTCCTGCAAACCCAGCACATCGGGGCTTTCCTTGTCCAGCCACTGCAGCACATGGGGCAGGCGCACATTGAGTGAATTGACGTTCCAACTGGCTATTTTCATGCAGCGTGTGTCCTGTTGTGAGTTTCAGACCCGCACCGGGCGAGTCCGGCCCGGCGTGAGGGTATAAATTCAGAATGTTCAGAATGGCTTGGCAAAAACCAGCCAGAGAATGCCCAGCAGAATGAACACGGGCATCTCGTTAAACCAGCGAAACCACACATGGCTGTGGTTTTCTTGGCCTTTGACAAAATTCTTGTGGATTCGGATGCACCAGTGATGATACGCCAACAGCACCACCACCAGGGTGATCTTGGCATGGATCCAGCCCTGGGTGAAGTAGGTGCCACGAAATCCACCGGATTGCAGGTACAAAAGCCAGGTGCCGGTGATGAGTACAAAGACCATGGTGAAATTCATCATGCGAATCAGTCGTGCTTCCATGCCGGTTAACAGGCGCCTTTCGCAGTCGTCTTTCGCCATAGCATGATTAACAAACAGCCGGGGCAGGTAAAAAATGCCGGCGAACCAGCTGATGACAAAAAACACATGCAGGATTTTCGCCAGGGTAACGGTGGACATGGTGTGCCTCATTTGTCATTTCAGGTGGTCCTTATTCTAACCTGCCAGGTCGGTGTTATTCGTCGTCACTATTAACTTGGCATCAATATAGGTGATGCCAGGTTAATAGCCGGCTTTTATGTCGGACCGCTGTCATTGTGTTGTCCAGGGTCTGACCCGAATGGTTTGGGTAATGGGCCCCGGCGCTGACGCTGACTGGTATAATCGACCAACCTGCCTGCAGCAAGAAACTCAGGCCTAGATTTTCGTTAATTGCTAAAGGACAAACCGTGGCCATTACCCCTCCCCAATCCCCCAGGCTGGTGATTCAACCGGTGCCGAGTCAACCCCGGCTGACCGTGACCGTCCGCTGGCTGCTGTGCGTGATCCTTGGAGCATCCGTCGGGTTCTATCTGGGTTACAAATTTGGTGCGGGCAACGAACACAACTGGCAACAACGCTACCAGCGCTTGCAAGCGAATTACCAACAGGAAAAAACCAAGTGGCAGCAGGCGCAGGCGCAGTTGTCACTGTTGCAAACCGAGAACCGGGTGCAACACGAAACCCTGCAGGAATTGCAGGCCAGCTTGCACGAGCAGGCCAAAACGCTCCACGACCGGCAAAAGGACCTGGCATTCTACCAGCGTTTGCTAAGCCCGGCAGTCAGCGGCAAGGGTTTGCGGGTGTTTGAGGCCGAAGCCCACCCGGTGGCCGAAAACCGTTGGCGTCTGTCGCTGGTGCTGGTGCAGCGGATTGAACGCGCACGCAGCACCGAAGGTGAAATGGACGTGTTGCTCAAGGGCCGCAAAAACGGCAAAGAGGTGACCCAGCCGGTGACCTTGATGGTAAACCGGGATGGCGATCACAAAGCCTTCAAGCGCTTTAAGTTTAAATATTTTTTACCGGTCACCGGCATCCTGACCGTGCCTTTGGGTTTACAGCCGGAAGAAATCATTTTTCGATTGAAGCCCAAGGGCAAAAAGGCCAAAATGGTGGAAAGCCGCTTTGGCTGGCAGGACATTACAAGCAAAAGCAATCATTCCCTGCCTGCCGATTCTGCGCCTGCGAGTGAAGCAGTATCAGCCGGCAACTCAACCAAAGGATAACAGCATGTTCAATCACAAAGACAAACCGCAAAGTGTTGCCAGCACCCAGACCCACCTGGATTCATTGATTGGGCAGGGCACCGAGGTCAAGGGGGACATCCATTTTACCGGTGTATTGCACGTGGATGGCACCGTCGAGGGTGCCCTGGTCGCCACCGGCAGCGATGACGTCATCACCATCAGCGAAAACGGCCACATCATTGGCCGCATCCAGGTGGCCAACGTGGTCATCAATGGTCAGGTGGAAGGGGACATAGAGGCCAGTGGAAAAATCGAAGTGGCCAGCCGCGCACGCATCAACGGCAACATTTACTACAAGAACATCGAAATGGAAACCGGGGCGCAAATCAACGGTCAATTGATCTACAAAGGCCAGTCCGAGGGCCAGATTCGCGCCGTGGAAGACGCCAGCCTGGCCCACAACAAGAAAAAACAAGAACAAACAGCTTAACGTGACAACAATAAACCTCACCGACAACGCCGCCGCCAAAATCCAGCAACTGGTGTTGGAAGAAGGCAACCCGGACCTGAACCTGCGGGTTTACATTATTGGTGGCGGTTGCTCCGGTTTTCAGTACGGCTTTGCCTTCGAAGAAGGCGAGGAACCCGGTGACATACCCGTGGAAAAGAATGGCGCCCGAGTCGTGGTTGATCCCATGAGCTACCCGTACCTGCGCGGCGCTACCATCGATTACCTGGAAGACCTGCAAGGCTCGCGTTTTGCCATTCACAACCCCAATGCCAAAACCACCTGTGGTTGTGGCAGTTCATTTTCCATCGAGTGAAGCCATTATCAGGCATGAGCGCTGTCTTGCCTTCCATCTTTTTTACCGAAAGCCGCCTAGACCGGGCCACCCACCTGCGCGAGTGCCCGGAACAACTGAAGCGTCTGGCACAAAAGAAAAAAACCCATTACCTGCCGGTGTACACCGGTCGCCACCTGTACACCCGGCCCGGTCAGCAATTGTGGGTCATGGATGAGCCCGTCCCCGGCAGCGTGCCCTGCTTTCTGGGCATACTCGATGACGAGTTGTGGTTTGCCTGCCCGCTGGATTCCGATCAGGCCAAAGCCCTGGAAGCACAGACAGGCAGCCGCTTTACCTCTCTGCGCCGTTCGGCATTGCGCCTGGACTCGCAGCAAGCACACATTGCCATGTACTCCCGTGGCCTGGATCTGTGGCAGCGCAACCGCCGTTATTGCTCACGCTGTGGCACGCCCAACCGGGTGCATTCGGCCGGTCACCGCCTGCTGTGTCAGCAAGGCCACGAGCAATTTCCGCACATTGAGCCGGCCATTATTGTGCTCATCAGCAAGGGCGATCGCTGCCTCCTCAGTCGCAAGGCCAACTGGCCCCCGAACGTGTATTCGACCCTGGCCGGTTTCGTCGAGCCGGGCGAAACCATCGAGGAAGCCGTGAAGCGGGAAATGCTGGAAGAAGCCAATATCCAGGTCACCGACATCCAGTATCAGGGCTCCCAGCCGTGGCCGTTTCCGGCCTCGCTGATGCTGGCCTTTACCGCCACGGCCATCAATGAGGACATCCGCCTGGATGACGAACTGGAAGACGTGCAGTGGTTTTCCCGCTCTGACCTGAAAAACGCCATTGAACGCGGTCTGGTGTCGATCCCGCCTCGATTTACCGTGGCCCATAGTCTGATTGACGCTTTTCTGCGCCGTGCCTGAACTGCCTGAGGTGGAAACCACCGCCCGCGGCATTCGGCCGTGGCTGGAAAACCAACACATCGAGCAGGTTAGGGTGCATCATGCCGGACTGCGCTGGCCGGTACCGGAGAACCTGGCCGAAACGCTGCGCGGCCAAACCGTCACAAAGGTGCAGCGCCGGGGGAAATACCTGATTCTGAACACGCCCGCCGGTGATGTGCTGATTCATCTGGGCATGTCCGGTTCATTGCGGGTGGACACCGATGGCAGCGCCCGGCGCAAGCACGACCACGTGGAATGGCAGTTGGCCGATGGTGTGTTGCGCTTTCATGACCCGCGCCGCTTTGGCTGCGTTTTGCTGGCTGAAGACGCCACACAGCACCCACTCATTGCCCACCTGGGCCCGGAACCCCTGGGCGAAGGGTTCCATGGAGGTTACCTTTTCCGGGCATCTCGTGGTCGACGCCAGGCTGTGAAGACCTTCATCATGGATTCGCGTATTGTGGTGGGCGTGGGCAATATCTATGCCAGTGAAGCCCTGTTTGCGGCCGGCATCTGGCCAAAAGCCACCGCCGGTCGTCTGTCACGGGCCACCTATCAGCGGCTGGCAAAAGCCATCCGCGACACGCTGCTGCAAGCCATCGCCGCCGGTGGCACCACCTTGCAGGATTTTGTCAACGCCAACGGCCAGCCGGGTTATTTTGCCCAGGCGCTGACGGTTTATGGGCGGGCCGGAGACGCCTGCGGGCGTTGTGGCAAAATCATTGTCAGCACGACGATTGGCCAACGCAGCAGTTATTTCTGCCCCCACTGCCAGAAAACCGGCAGATAAGCGGTGTTACCACGCCGAAACACGCCCCCCGTTTTGCGCCAAATCCCGCGCTGTGATACAAAAGGAAAGTTCGATGCCAGCGGTTAAAAAATTTTCCCCCGGACTGGATTTATGGCCGGATAAGCTGGTAATATTAGTGGTTGCTAATTCAAAATGGCCGCCTATACCTGAAACAAACCCACGGCCGGATAAAAGTTGATCGGAGACCAATCCATGAGTAAAGGCAAAAACAAAGGCAAAGTGCTGCCGCAATCAGATGCTTTGGCCCAGTTGTTACACAAGGAGTCTGAAAAGCTCAGCGGCGTCGATCGACGCCGGTTTATGAAAAACGCGGCTGCCTTTTCCGGTGCCGTGGTGGCCGGTTCGGCCATGGCCAGCAATAACCTGCCCCCGAATACGCCGGAATGGATGAAAAAGCTGGGCTTGCCGGTAAACACCCACCCTTATGGCCAGCCTTCGCCCTACGTGGCAGAAAAAATTGTCCGTCGCCGGGTGCCCTGGCTGACGCCAGATTCCATTGCTTCCATCAGTTTTTCCCCACTGGCGGACATCAAGGGCATTATCACGCCCAACGGCCTGGTGTTCGAGCGCGACCACGCCGGTGTGCCCACCATCAACCCGGACGAACACCGCCTGATGATTCATGGCATGGTGGAACGGCCAATTATTTTCACCATGGAAGACCTGATGCGTTTCCCCAGCGAGTCGCGCATTCACTTCCTGGAATGCCCCGCCAACGGTGGCATGGAAATCAAGGGGCCGCAAATGGGCCGTCTGCAGTTTACTCACGGCATGAACAGCTGTTGCGAATGGACCGGTGTACCGCTGCGTTACCTGCTTGAGGAAGTGGGCGTCAAGCCGGAAGGCAAATGGATCCTGGCCGAAGGCGCCGACGGTGCGGCCATGAGCCGTTCCATTCCCATTGAGAAAGCCTTGGACGACTCCCTGGTGGTATTTGCCCAGAACGGCGAGCCGCTGCGACCGGAAAACGGATTCCCCATTCGCCTCTTCAATCCCGGTTGGGAAGGCAACACCATGATCAAATGGCTGCGCCGGCTGGAAGTGGGCAACAAGCCATATTACCAGCGTGAAGAAACCTCCAAATACACTGATCTGCTCTACCCACGGCGCGAAGAATACAAGGACCGCCGGGGCAAAGCCTATATTTTCTCCATGGAAATGGAAGCCAAATCCGTGGTCACCTTCCCCTGCCCGGAAAAACCGCTGAAAGGCAAAGGCAAGTACATCCTTGAAGGCCTGGCCTGGTCAGGCAAGGGCCGCATCAAGGCCGTGGACGTGTCTTTCGACGGGGGCGTCACCTGGCAAACCGCCCAGCTCAAGGGCCTGGTGCTGCCCAAAGCCTGGACGCGTTTTGCAATTCCGTTCAACTGGAACGGTGAGAAATTACTGATTCAGAGCCGGGCCATTGATGAAACCGGTTACGTGCAACCCACCTACAAGCAAATGCGGGACGCACGCGGCACACACTTCATTTATCACAACAACGCCATTCACACCTGGATGGTCAAAGAAAGCGGAGAGGTGGACAGTGTTCAGATTTTCTAAACAACGCATTTATACCGGCGGTATCGCCGTGACGGCACTGGCGCTGGCCGGTCTGCTGGGCGCCTGTCAGGCGGAAACCGGCAAACAGGCCGAAGCCAGCAAGGCCGCAGCCGAAAAACCGCAAGCGTCTGCCAGCCAACAAGCCGCTTCAGCCGATCCCTACCTGCCACTGAAAGTGGACATCAAGGGCATCAATGTCGGCAAGCCGGCCACGGCCGAAGAAATTGCCGGCTGGGATATCGATGTGCGCCCGGACGGTCACGGCTGGCCGGAAGGTTCAGGCACACCAGCCCAGGGCGAAGAACTGTATGACGAAAAATGCGCCAGTTGCCACGGTACCTTTGGTGAGGGCGAAGGCGCCTGGCCCAAACTGGCCGGTGGCATTGGCACCATAGAAACCGGAGAGCCGGAAAGAACCGTGGGCAGTTACTGGCCTTACGCGTCCACATTGCTGGATTACGTGCATCGTGCCATGCCGTTTACCAGCCCCCATTCCCTGAATTGGGATGAAGCCTGGGCCATATCCGCCTACGTGCTTTATCTGAACGAAATCATCACCGATGAGGACTTCGTGCTCAGCAAGGAAACTTTCGGCAACATCCACATGCCTAACGAAGACGGCTTTATTCCCGATATGCGTCCTGACACCCCGCAGGTGCGCTGCATGAAGGATTGCCGCGATCCGTCCAAAATGGAAATCAAGGTGGCCCTGCTGGGTTATTGCTCTGGTGCAGAAGACTGCTTGGACAAGGGCAATGGAGAAGAGAAAAAAGACCCAGCGGCACAGGTGGGTAAAAAAATCTATGAGACTGCTTGCAAGCTCTGCCATGATGGCGGCTTGGGCGGAGCGCCTAAACTGGGCGATGCCGATGAGTGGCGCAAGCGAGCCGAAAAAGGCATGGACACGCTGGTTGAGAATGCCATTAAGGGCTTCCAGGGTGAAGCGGGCGTAATGCCACCCAAAGGCGGCCAGGCCCAGCTCACCGACGAAGAAGTTGCGGCAGCGGTCAAATACCTAGTTGAGCAGAGTCAATAAGTTTATTTCAGCCGGCTCGCCTGGCGGGCCGAACACATTAAAGGTAGCGCGTATGAAGAAAAAAGCACTGATCTTGCTGACAGCCACACTGGCCATCGCCAGTGCGCCGGCACTGGCCCAAGACGACATGAACGTCGAAAAAATCCGGGCGCTGGGCAAAAAAGTGGTGCTGGACCGGAAAAAAGGCAACTGCGTGGCCTGCCACGTGATTGAAGACCTGGAGGCTCCAGGCACATTCGGGCCGCCATTGATTGCCATGGGTGTGCGCTATCCCGACAAGGCCAGGTTGCGAGCGCAGATATGGGACGCGACGAAGCGGAATATCCTCACGTCCATGCCGCCGTTTGGCAAACACATGATTTTGACCGAAGAAGAAATTGACTGGGTGACCGAGTACATCCACTCACTTTAACCACCGATTTTTACTGTTTTTAATTGCGGAGAAAAGCGATGAAAGTAAGCAGAAGAGGCGCGTTGAAGCGCCTGTTAGCCGGTAGCGCCATCTTTTTGGTGCCTGTCAGCGCCCTGGCGAAATGGGCTGAAAAAGCCTTTAACGCCACCAAACTGGATGAGGCCATCAAGATTTTATGGCCCAACGCCACACTGGAAAAAAGCGACAAAGTGCGTCTGAAAGCGCCCGAAATCGCCGAAAATGGCGCCGTGGTGCCGGTCACCATTGCCTCTGATTTGCCCAATGTCAAATCCATGGCCATTTTTGTTGACAAAAACCCGTCCCCCTTGACAACCAAGTTTGATTTGGTCAAAGACGCCAAGCCGGAGTTCTCCCTGCGCATTCGCATGGGTGAAACCTCCAAGGTTGTTGCTGCGGTGGAGACCACCGACGGCAAAGTGTATTACACCGAAAAAGAAGTCAAGGTCACCATCGGTGGCTGCGGCGGTTAATCCGGCCACGTAAAGGAGAATTATTATGGGCATGAAAGTAAAAGTAAAACTCGTTGGCAACGAAGCCAAAGTCAAACTGCTGATCCGTCACCCGATGGAAACCGGTCGCCGCAAAGACGACAGTGGCAAGATCATTCCGGCCAAGTACATCCAGACATTGACGTGTCACGCCAATGATCAGTTGTGTTTCGAAAGCCAGTTCGGCACCGGGGTTTCCAAGGATCCGTTCCTGTCGTTCACCCTGTTGAACCGCAAGCAGGGCGACAAACTGAAATTCAAGTGGGTCGATACAGCCGGCGATTCTGACGAAAAAGAAGTCGTCATCAAGTAAGCCAGTTGCCGGCACCCATGTGGTGCCGGTTTTTTTCACCACACAGTTGGTGTATAAAGAACACAGGTACCGCAGCGAAGAGGTAAGGCATGATCAGGTTATTGACGATTGTTTCACTGCTGTTTTTGAGCGCCCTGGGCACTTGGGCACAGGCCAAGGACAGCACACCAGCAGAGGACAGGGAAGCCCTGCGAAAGTTTTTTCAGAGCAAGTTTCCTGACATTCCACTGGATGCCTACAAGGACGGCGCCTACATTTTTGACCCCAAGGCCCGCGCCCAGTTTGAGGAAATTGAAGAATTTCCACCGTGGGAATTTGACGTGGAAGAAGGCGAAGCCCTGTTCAAGCTGCCTTTCAAAAACGGCAAAACCTACGCAGACTGTTTTGAAAACGGTGGCATCGGCATCGCCCAAAAGTATCCCCTGTGGGACGAGCAGCGCGAAGAAGTGGTGACATTGCCGCTGGCCATCAATTTGTGTCGCCAGGCCAATGGTGAGGAACCCTTGCCCTACGAAAAAAGCAATCTGTTGAAAATTCAGGCATTTATGGCCTACACCTCGCGTGGCAAACGCATCGAGGGGCCTGAGCCCACCGGCAAGGCGTTGGAAGCCTACAAGAAAGGCCGGGAGTATTACTATTCCAAGCGCGGCCAATTGGACATGACCTGCGCCAACTGCCACCTGCAACACGCCGCCAGTCGCCTGCGTTATGAACTGCCCGGGCCGTTGCTGGGCCAGACCACGCATTGGCCAGCCTACCGTTCCAAATGGGAAGAACTGGGCGATATTCAGCGGCGCTACAAGGAGTGCAACAAGCAAGTGCGCGCCAAGGACCTGCCTTACCAGGCCGAAGAATACCGCAATCTGCAGTATTACATGCACCAGATGGACATTGGTCTGGAATTTAACGGCCCGGCCAGCCGCAAATAAGGCGAGAAGACGAGGAATTTGACATGAAAAGAACGGTTCTGACACTGATGCTGACGGTTCCTCTGCTGTGGCTTGGTGCCTGCAGCACAGACGAACAGCCCGAACAGGCCAAGAAGCCCGAAGCCCCTTCGGTGGCGGCTGGGAAAACCACCGAAACGGTCAAGCTGACACCGGCTGAAGCGACCAAACAGAAGCTGCAACAAGCCATTGCCGCCTATCAGGCTTTTGCCAAAAAACACCAGGACTTCCTCTGGCGCGACACCGAGCTGCACATCGCCAAAGCCCAGAAAGCGCTGCAAAGTGGCGAATTTGATATCGTGTTGCAAGAAGCCGCAATCATTGAGAAAGAAGTCGGCCTGATGCAGGAACAGGTGGAATTTGCCAAAAACAACTGGCGCAAATTCATGGTTAACCCCTAGGGAAACCCTGATTGAATCTGGACATTTCAGGTGTGAGAAGCGAGCTCATGATTCGATCAGCGCTTCCCTAACAACACACAACCGGCGTCATGCCATAAAGGTGGATAACGGCCGTTTTTCCACCTTTTTTTGTGCCCCTTAACGGTTTTTGTGGGATGATCCACGGGTTATGCCCAAGCCTGAACCGATGTACGCCTAATCAAACGCAAACGGAGAATTTCCATGGCCCTCAATCGCAGAGAATTTATTGAATTACTGGCCGCCGGTGCCGGTGCCGGTTTACTGGGTGCCTGCAGCAGCAACAACACCTCGCCGACGGCCCTCAAAAACGGCCTAGCCTATGACTTGCCGAATTTCGGTAATGCACGCCTGTTGCACATCACTGACACCCACGCCCAGTTGTTGCCCATCTATTTCCGCGAGCCAAACGTCAACCTGGGTGTTGGCCCCATGAAAGGCCGCCCACCCCATCTGGTCGGGCATTATTTCCTCAAGCATTTCGGCATCCCCGAAGGATCGCAGCTGGCACATGCCTTTACCTACCTCGATTTTGAAGAGATGGCCCATAAATACGGCAAGGTCGGCGGTTTTGCGCACCTGGCCACGCTGGTTAACAAATACCGCAACGAGTTTGGCCCGGCCAATACCCTGTTGCTGGATGGCGGTGACACCTGGCAAGGCTCCGGCACCGCCTTGTGGACCAAAGGCGAAGACATGGTCAAGGCCTGTAACCTGCTGGGCGTTGACGTCATGACCGGCCACTGGGAATTCACCTACCCGGAAGACGTGGTGCTGGAAAACGTGAAAAATTTCAAAGGCGAGTTTGTGGCCCAGAACGTCATTGCCACCGAAGAAGCCCTGTTTGATGACGTGCCGGTCTACGACGAAGACACCGGCCACGTGTTCAAGCCCTACACCATCAAAACACTCAACGGCCGACGTGTGGCCATTATTGGTCAGGCCTTCCCCTACACGCCCATTGCCAACCCCAAACGCTTTATTCCGCACTGGACCTTTGGCATTCGCGACAACGAGATGCAGGAAATCGTCAACAAGGTGCGGGCGGAAGAAAAAGTCGATGCCGTGATTGTGCTGTCACACAATGGCATGGACGTGGACCTGAAAATGGCCTCCGTGGTCAGCGGCATTGACGTGATCCTGGGCGGACACACACACGATGGCGTGCCGAAACCGGTGCTGGTGCAGAACACCGGCGGCAAGACACTGGTCACCAACGCCGGTTCCAACGGCAAGTTCCTGGGCGTGTTGGATCTGGACATTGGCAAAGGCAAGGTCAATGGCTACCGCTATCACCTGATGCCCATTTTCGCCAACCTGCTGGAAGCCGATGCCTCCATGCAGGCGCTCATTAACGACGTGCGCAAGCCGTATGAGAAAACCCTGAACGAAAAACTGGCCGTCTCCGATGAGTTGCTCTACCGCCGGGGTAATTTCAACGGCACCTTCGACCAGATAATTTGCGATGCCCAGCGCGTGGTGGGCGACGCGCAGATTTCCCTTTCTCCGGGCTTCCGCTGGGGCACCACCTTGTTGCCCGGTCAGGACATCACCATGGAACGGGTGCTGGACCAGACCGCCATGACCTACCCGGAAACCTACGTGCGCGAAATGAAAGGCTCGGACATTAAACTGATACTGGAAGACGTCTGCGACAACCTGTTCAACAAAGACCCCTATTACCAGCAAGGCGGCGACATGGTGCGCGTGGGCGGCATGGACTACGTCTGCGAGCCGGAAGCCGACATGGGCAAACGCATCAGCCACATGACACTGGATGATGGCAGCCCCATCGAGGCGGGCAAAACCTACAAGGTGGCCGGCTGGGCCACGGTGGGTTCCAAAGCGCCGGGCGAACCCATCTGGGACGTGGTGGCCACCTACCTGCGCGACAACCGCGAGGTCAAAATCAAAAAGCTGAACGTGCCCAAACTCAAGGGCGTCAAGGGCAACCCCGGCATCGAAGATTACCCCGGCGAAATCCTGTCCTGAACCCGCGTTCACTCATCAGTACTTAAAAAGCCCCGGCCTCTCGCCGGGGTTTCTATTTCCACCACGACCGTTGCCCCGTTGCCGATGATGGCACCAGTCTGGAAAAGTGGTCGGGGAAAAACACAGCAAATACCCGCTTTTTTGTCCTTGGCGCTTGCCTCGGAAGCGGGCATGTTTTATCCTGTCACCAGGTGCAAAAAAGCGCATTAGCCGTTAAATGCTTTTGTGAGTTTTAAACCGCAACCCGGTTGAAGTGGCCCACAACAGCGAATGCAGCCAAATCACGCACAGCCTTTAACGAGACGTGATGCGCGCACCAGTATCAGGAAAGTCAGACAAAACGCTCCCCATGCAAAAACTCACGCTTCCACATGGCCAATCGCCCGCATTGGCCACTTCCCCTGTTTACGGCGATGCGCGCGTTGTTTGCCCGTGCCTGTCATGGCCGGTCAGGGTGAAGTGTATCAGGCAGTCTGCATGAGGGGCGATTTATTCAATGAGGTTTGTGGTTGCCCGCGGATAACCCCCGCTCACAAACACAAGCTGTAGGAGTACACATGAAGAAAGTGAAGAAAGTTCTGTTTTTGTTGTTGTTCTTGAGTCTGTCGCCGGTGGTGCTGGCCGCCACCTGGGAAGGGCCGTACTACGAGTACTGCCCTCAAAGCATGGTTGACCGGGGGGTGTGCGATGATGAAATCTATCGCATGGTCCAGCTGGAAAACTACCTGGTGCCCATCCGAAGCCTGGATGAAACCGACATCCCGCCGTCGGGCTGGTGGTGGAACCCGGATCAGCCAGGCGAAGGGGTGTTTTTTGAAATCTCCGAAAGTGAAAATTCCCCCACCGGGTATTTCATTTTCGGGGTGGTGTATTCCTATAACCGAAATGGCGACCCGGAATGGTACACCTTTGGCGGGTCTTACCAGTACCCGGCCGATGCCACGCGCTGGCGGGAACGCAGTGACCTGTTCAATATCCGCTTCAAGGCCTATCAGGCGGAACCTGATTTTGTTATGGGTGAGTTCCACGGCAATTTGTACCGGGCCACCGGTGGGGCCTGGCTGACCGGCGGGGTGTACCGGCGCAACGCCAATAACATCCACCGGCAGATTGA
>JALWKC010000063.1 GCA_026996795.1 Lysobacterales bacterium
CCCCTATGTGTCACTGGGCGCCAAGGGCCCTTGGCTGATCACGCTAAAAGGGGCCGTGCTGCACGACAATGGCGGTTACGGCATGCTCGGCATGGGTCACGCACCGGATGCCGTCATTGAAGCCATGGCGCGACCGCACGTAATGGCCAATGTGATGACACCCAACGTGTATCAAAAGCGTTTTACCGAAGCGGTCAAAAAGGAAGTCGGCCACACGCGCGGCGACTGCCCGTTCGACAAGTTCCTGTGTCTCAATTCCGGTTCTGAAGCCGTGACCGTGGCGGCACGGATTTCCGATATCAATTCCAAGAACATGACCGATCCGGGCGGGCGTCATCACGGCAAAACCATCAAGATCATGAGTCTCAAGGGCGCATTCCATGGCCGCACCGACCGGCCAGCGCAGTATTCAGACTCCTCCATCAGCAACTACCGCAAAAATTGCGCCACCTTTCGTGACCGCGATAACCTGATCACGGTGGAAATCAATGACATTGACGACCTCAAACGCGCTTTTGCCGAAGCCGAAGCCAACAACATTTTCATCGAGTCCTTTTTCATGGAACCGGTGATGGGCGAAGGCAACCCGGGCGAGGCCATTACGCCCGAGTTTTATCAAGCCGCGCGTGAACTGACCAAAGCCCACGGCAGCCTGTTTCTGGTGGACTCCATCCAGGCCGGCCTGCGCGCCCAGGGCTGCCTGTCCATTGTTGACTACCCCGGATTTGAACACGTGGAAGCGCCGGACATGGAAACCTACTCCAAGGCGCTCAATGCCGGCCAATACCCGCTGTCGGTGCTGGCCATGAACAAGCCCACGGCGGATTTGTACGTGAAAGGGGTTTATGGCAACACCATGACCACCAACCCGCGAGCCATGGACGTGGCGGTGACCGTGCTGGAAAGCATCACCCCGGCCTTGCGTGAAAATATTCGCGCCCGTGGCGATGAATTTGTCAGCAAACTCAATGGCTTGAAAGACAAACTTAACGGGGAAATTACCGGCGTTCAGGGCACCGGCCTGCTGTTTTCCTGCGAGCTGGATCCCAAATTCAAGGCCTATGGCAAAGGCAGCATTGAAGAATATTTACGCATGCACGGCCTGGGCGTGATTCATGGTGGAGAAAACTCCCTGCGTTTCACCCCCCATTTCAACATCACCTCCAGTGAAGTGGACCTGATCGTGGATGCCGTTGAACACGCCATCCAGAACGGCCCGCGCCTGCAGATGGACAAGGCCAGCTGATCATTCATCGCAATAAACGCATCCAACACAGGCCTGGCACTGCCGGGCTTGTTGCTTTTGCAAGCACGAAAAATTTTACTGCACATAATCACAGCACGAGAATCACCATGAAACACGTTTCCGTTAAAGACGCACTCACAGGCCAGGTGGCTGTGGGCGAAGAGATCACGCTCAAGGGCTGGGTCCGCACCCGCCGGGATTCCAAAGGCGGTTTTTCCTTTATCAACCTGCATGACGGCTCCTGCTTTGACCCCATTCAGGTGGTGGCCGATCAGGAACTGCCCAATTACGAAGACGAAATCAAGCGCCTGACCACCGGTTGCTCGGTGGAAGTCAGCGGCAAACTGGTGGAATCCCCTGGCAAGGGGCAGCCGGTGGAAGTCAAAGCCGATCGCATGGATGTGGTCGGCTGGGTCGAAGACCCGGACACCTACCCCGTGCAGCCCAAGCGCCACACCATGGAATTTCTGCGCGAAGTGGCGCACTTGCGCCCACGCACCAACACATTCAGCGCCATGACGCGGGTGCGCAACACCCTGGCCCAGGCCGTGCATCGCTATTTTCACGAGAACGGCTTTTTCTGGGTCGCCACGCCCATTATCACGGCCAGTGACTGCGAAGGCGCCGGCGAACTGTTTCGCGTTTCCACGCTGGACATGGTCAACCCGCCAAAAACCGATGATGGCCGCGTTGATTTTTCCAAAGATTTCTTCGGCAAGGAAACCTACCTGACGGTGTCCGGGCAGCTGAACGCGGAAACCCACGCCTGTGCTTTGAGCAAGGTGTACACCTTTGGTCCCACCTTTCGTGCTGAAAATTCCAACACCACCCGGCACCTGGCGGAATTCTGGATGATTGAGCCGGAAGTGGCTTTCAACGACCTGAATGACAACGCCCAGCTGGCCGAGGATTTCCTGAAATACGTGTTCAAGGCGGTGCTGGAAGAAAACGCCGATGACATGGCATTCTTCAATAAACACGTGGACAAACAGGCCATGCAGCGCCTGGAAAGTTTTGATCAGGGCGCGTTTGAGCGCGTTAACTACGCCGATGCGCTAGAGATTCTGAAAAAATCTGGCCAAAAATTCCAGTTTCCAGTGGAATGGGGCCTGGACTTACAGACCGAACACGAACGCTTTCTGACCGAACAGCACTTCAAAAAGCCCATTGTCATCATGAACTACCCGGAAGAAATCAAGCCCTTCTACATGCGCCTGAATGATGATGGCAAAACCGTGGCCGCCATGGATGTGCTGGTGCCTGGCATCGGGGAGATTATTGGTGGTTCGCAACGGGAAGAACGGCTGGACAAGTTACTCGAGCGCATGCAGAAACACAACCTGAACCCCGAAGATTACCAATGGTATGTGGACTTGCGCCGCTACGGCACCGTGCCGCACAGCGGTTTTGGCCTTGGCTTTGAACGGCTGGTTTCCTACGTGACGGGTCTGGGCAATGTGCGTGATGTCATCCCGTTTCCGCGCACACCGGGCAACGCACGCTTCTGATGAAACCCCGCCATTAACCGGGCATTCCATGCCATTTACCCAACCAAACATACACAATGTGCCAAAAGACCTTTGCGGTTTTCTGGTCATCCTTATCCTTGCCTGAGGTTTTTATGTCGCTGTCGCAGCCTGCTACCCGAATGCTTTTCCTGATTCTGGCGTTTCTGTCAGCCCCGATGGCTGCCGCTGAGACGGCCATTTTTCACGGCGGCTTTGAACAACTGTTCAGCCTTGAGTACAGTGCCGGGGCCAACGGCCAGTTAACCGGCCCCCAGAGCCAGCTGGTGGAACAGGGACAAAGTGGCGCGGCCATCACGGCCGTGGCCGATGCCGGTTTCCATTTTGTGGACTGGTCGGATGCCCGCACGGATAACCCGCGCACCGACAATAACGTTCAGGCCAGTCTGTCCGTGAGTGCGCGGTTTGCTACTAACGCATTCGGCCAGGGTGGAAGTCATGTGATTGCCCCACCTTACGTGGAAGCCAGCCAAGGCGCCACGCTGTACTACCCGGCTGATGCCAGTGCCACCCAGCCGGTGCCAGTGGTGTTTTTCGCGCCAGGCTGGAGTTCCACCGATGCCGCTGATTACGACACCATCCTGCGTTTTATCGCCAGTCACGGCTATGCGGCGGTCTATGCCCCGGATGAAAACCTGTTCACCTCGGCCAACATGCTGGATGATTTCCGCGCCATGCTGGCCGACCCGGCGGTGGCGCCGCTGCTGGATACCTCCCGCATCGGGGTCATCGGCCATTCCATAGGCGGCGGCCACGTGTTCAATATTCTCGACAAACTCAGCGATGTGGACGGCTGGGGAAATCAGGGCCGGTTTCTGTTTGCCATCGAACCGTGGTTTGCCTTCGACATGCAACAGCTGGACATGCGCACTCTGCCGGCCAACACGCACGTTATCCTGCAACAGTACGGGCCGGGGGGATTCAACCCCCAGAACGCCACCGATACGCGCATCCCCCTGACCGAATTTTACCTGCTGGAATCCATTGCCGAGGCGCAGAAGGATTACCAGGTGGATGAAACCGTCAATCACAATTACCCGTACGGCAGTGGCAGCAATTACGCCGGCAAAGCGATTATTCTGGCGCCACTGGATGCCCTCATGGAGCTGGCCTTTCGCAACCCCGCCAGCGCCGTGGCCCACGCCGCCGCGTTGGAGCTGGGCAGCGACGACCCCTACGCCGACGGTCAGGGCATTCAACAGGTTTTCCCACGCAATGACCCGCAGATCCAGTACCCGTGCAATGGTTACAACTTTACCCAGTACGACATTGATTACTGCGACATCAAAGGCTACCCGTGGTCGGCCAAACTGACGCCGGTGGCCACTGACAACAGCACCGTGCAACCGCCATTCCCCGGCAGCAGCCTGGATCAGGCATTTGGCCAGTTGGTCACCCGCGTGACAAAACGCCTCGACCAGAATGACGCCCCCACGCAGAACAGCAATGGCAACCGGATTCCGCGCGGCAATCACCACCCCTACCCCAAAACCCAGGCCTGGAACAGCGACATGACCATGCTGCGGATGAATTACCGGCTCTACGACGCCAATACCCTGCAGGAGCTGCCCATCACCAGCGGCACCAACAGTCTCTCGGATCTGTATGCCATCAATGGCGCCCTGAGCGAAATGAAATGGTCTCACCTGAACCCAAACGTGTTTTTCGGGGTTTACCTGAACGGCAATAGCCAGGGGGAATTCTGGCAAGCCACCATCGACCGCAACACCAACAGCATTGACTTCAACAATGGCCTGTTGCACCAGTTCAGCGCCAGTGGTGGAGGCAGCTATGACCGGTTCACCCTGGGCAAATACGAAGGCAATATCGATTTCAATGACCACTACGTGGTGTTTGCCGCCCGCAAAACCGGCGCCAATTTTCTCACCGCCATTGTTTACGACCTCACCACGGACACCGCCGTGGCCACCGACCTGCCCGGCATTTTGTGGACAGAACCGCCCCAGGCCCAGGTCTTTGACTGGCTGTCGGTTTCACCCCTAGGCAATCACATCCTCATCAGCTCGGGTGACAAGATATACCAGTACGACATGGGCATGAATTTTGTCCGTCAGCTGGCCAATACCGCCGGTCACGGTGACCTGGGGCTGGCACAAAACGGCGACGAGGTTTACGTCCAGTTTGAATTTGGCAATGCCGCGCAGCGCGGCATCTGGCTCTATCGCCTGAACGACGGGGCGCGCATGCGCCTGTTGCCGGACAAGTACAACGGCGGCCACCTCACCTGCCGCAATTACCAGCGGCCCGGCTGGTGTTATCTCAGCACCAACGAAGAAGGCTACCGCGAAGTCTTTGCCTTGCGCATCAACTACGCCAATGAAAGCCTGCACGTGGTTAACCGCTTCGCCCAGACTCACACCGCCAACACCCCTTCCAACAACTCACTGGGCGGCGTCAGTCCCGATGGACGCCGAGTGATCTTTTTCACCGACTGGGGCGATGCCAGCCTCAGTTACTACGACCGCGACACCTATCAGGCCCAAAAACCGGAGTGAGTCGCCAACCCCGACTCCGCCCTTAAGGAAGCTCTGATTGCAATCAGAGCTTCCTTAACCGGTATTACGCAGTCCGGCGGCAATGCCGTTTATGGCGATAATCAAGGCGTCGTCAATCAGCCCGTTCTGACCGGCGCGATGGCGGGCCAGCAGTTCTACCTGCAAGATATTCAGCGGGTCAATGTAAGGGTTTCGCACGGTGATGGATTGCCGTAACTGTGGGCTGTTTTCCAGCAACCGGCGGTGGCCGGTGACTTTCAGCACTTCATCCCGGGTGAGGCGAAACCGCCCTCGCAGGTCTTTTCCCAGGGGCCTCAGGCGCGGTTCCACCAGCCGGTCTTCATACCATTTGGCCACCTGCGGGTCCGCCTTGGCCAGCACCATCTCCATCAGGCTGAGGAAGGTGGCCCAAAACGGCCATTGCTGTTGCATGGTTTCCAACTCAGACACGGAACCCTGCTTGTCCGCTGCCTGCAGGGCTTCGCCCACACCCAGCCAGGCCGGCAGCATCAGCCGCGTCTGCGACCAGGCAAATATCCAGGGAATGGCGCGCAGGTATTTGATGCCGGACCCGGCGCGTCTTCGGGCCGGTCTCGAACCGATTTTCAGCGAACCCAGCTCCGGCTCCGGGGTGGCCTGTTTGAAGTATTCCACAAAGTCCGGCTGCTCGCGCACCACGCCGCGAAAAGCCGCCAGGGCCACTTTTGACAGCCCGTCCATGCGTTGCCGCCACTCGGGCCGGGGTGCCGCCGGCGGCTCCAGGGTGGCTTGCAGCACGGCGCTCAGGTAAAGCTCCAGGGTTTCCTCGGCCAGCCCCGGCAAGCCGTATTTGGCCTGTATCACCTCACCTTGCTCGGTCACCCGGAAGCGGCCATCCACGGAACCCGGTGGCTGTGACAGTATGGCCGAATGAGCCGGCCCGCCACCACGGGCCACCGTGCCGCCACGGCCATGAAACAAGGTCAGGCGGATACCATGCTGTTTGGCGGATTCCACCAGTTTTTCCTGGGCGTTGTACAGCGCCCAGGCGGCGGTCAGCTGGCCGGCGTCCTTGGCTGAATCCGAATAGCCGATCATCACCTCCTGCTCGTCTCCGTGTTGCCCGTGCAGCTGCTGCCGGTACCATGGCATGGCATACAGGGCACTCATGCAGTCAGCGGCGCTGTGCAGGGAGTCCAGTTGCTCAAACAGGGGCGAGATGCGCAGTGGCCGGGCAATGCCTGCCTCTTTCTGCAGCAGGGCCACCAGCAGCACATCCGAGGGCTGTTCGGCCATGGAAATCACATACGATCCCAGCGCTTCGGGGTGCGTGCTGGCCAGCAGGTCAAAGGTATCCAGCACGTCCCGGGTTTCATCGCTGCCGGTGAAGTTTTTTGGCACCAGCGGGCGCGGGTTCTGCAGTTCCTGCTGGAGAAATTCCTGGCGCCTGGCTTCGTCCCAGGCGGCGTAATCGCCCAGGCCCAGAAACCGGGTGATTTCAGCCATGGCCTGTGTGTGCCGGGCCGCTTCCTGGCGGATATCCAGGGGCATCAGGGTCAGGCCAAAGGCATACACGCGGCGCAGAATGTTCTGCAGGCGACCATCGGC
>JALWKC010000064.1 GCA_026996795.1 Lysobacterales bacterium
CGGCGAATACCATTGAGGCCAGAACCATTCAGGTTCGTGAACAGGCCGGATGTAAGACTGCAATCGATCCTTCTTCGCTGATTATTCACTTGCAAAACCGGGCGGTGTCCATGTAAGAGGCTCCTAAACGCTCAGTTACGGAGCGGCTCAGGTTTTTTACGGCCTCGAT
Source organism: Lysobacterales bacterium (assembly GCA_026996795.1). GTDB lineage: Bacteria > Pseudomonadota > Gammaproteobacteria > Xanthomonadales > Marinicellaceae > S144-45. The sequence goes on from JALWKC010000064.1 coordinate 170, forward strand.
TTATCAGGCGTCCCGCTGGCCACGCAGCCAGCAGAAGCCGACGAGCTTCCTTAGTGTTTGGTGACAAAATCCGGGTAGGCTTCCAGGCCGCATTCGCTGATATCCAGGCCGTTGATTTCGTCCTCGATGCTGACGCGTATGCCCACCAGCTGTTTCAGCAGCCACCACAAGCCCAGACTGGTGGCAAACACAAAGGCAAAAATTACCCCGATGCCCAGCAATTGCGACAGCCACTGCGCGGCCGGATTGCTCAGCAACACCGCCAGCAGGCCCCAGATGCCGTTGACTCCATGCACTGAAAGCGCACCCACCGGGTCATCCAGGTGCGCCTTGCTGTCCAGCCAGACAATAGAGAAGAACACCAGCACGCCGGCGGCCAGGCCAATAAATACTGCCAGCAGGGGAGCCGGGCTGACCGGATCGGCGGTAATGGCCACCAGCCCCGCCAGGGCGCCATTGAGGGCCATGGTCAGGTCCGGCTTGCCAAAGCGCCACAGCGACACCAGCAGGGCGGCCACCACACCGGCGGCCGCGGCCATGTTGGTGTTAACGAAAATTTTGGCCACGTTGTTGGCGTGTTCGATGCCGGTGATGCTTAATTCCGAGCCGCCATTGAACCCGAACCAGCCCAGCCACAAAATGAAGGTGCCCAGGGCCGCCAGCGGCATATTGTGCCCCGGAATGGCGCGCACCTGACCTTTGGGGCCGTATTTGCCCGTGCGCGGGCCCAGCATCAGCACAGCCGCCAGCGCGGCTGCGGCCCCGGCCAGATGCACCACACCGGAGCCGGCAAAATCCACAAATCCTGCCCGTTTGAGGAAACCGCCGCCCCACATCCAGTAGCCTTGCAGCGGGTAAATCAGGGCGGTAAAAATGACCGCAAAAGCCAGAAAAGCCATCAGCTTCATGCGTTCGGCCACCGCGCCGGACACAATCGACATGGCCGTGGCCACAAACACCACCTGAAAAAAGAAGTCCGCATAACGGGAATAGTCGCTCCCGGCCGTTCCGGCGTTACCCAGCAGGCCTTGCCAGACGGGTTTTGGCAGCACATTGCCACCGGTTCGGGCATACATGATGTCATAACCGGCAAGCAGAAACATCAGGCAGGCCACGGCATACAGGGCGATGTTTTTGGTCAGGATTTCCACCGTGTTTCGCGAGCGCACCAAGCCGGCTTCCAGCATGGAAAATCCGGCGGCCATCCACATGACCAGAGCGCCTGAAACAAGCAGGTAGAACGTATTGAGGGAAAAGGAAAGGGAAATGGTGTCCATACAAAGCTCCGCAGTTGGTCATGGCCGGAATCGTGCGTATGGAATCATAGGTTAAGCAAAAGTCACGGGCTTGTAAATAAGCCTTCGCTACTATTAGCCTGGCATCAATATAGGCGATGCTCAGCTGCGGATAAACACTGGCCCTGTGGTATCATTGTGTTGACAAACTTCTTTAAACACGTGGCAACAACATGAACGAACTGCGTCTGGTTCTGCTGCTGATCGGTGCCCTGGTGATCGGCGGCATTTATTACTTTGGCACACGCAAGAAACCGCCAGCTGCCAATGAAGTGGCCAATGACAGTGCCGAAGGCCAGAAAAAGGAACCACGCGTTGGTGGCCTGTTCGGGCAACGGAAATCATCCCCGGTAGCGACTGAACCCGGCTCAGGCCAGCCCCGACAAGTGAAAAAAGGCAATCGGTCCGGGGTTTCCATTTATCCGCCGCAACCGGAAAAAATTGTCACTTTGTATATCCATGCCCAGGGCGACAAAACTTTTGGCTGGCATGCCATCAAGGCCGCCGCGGAACAGGCGGGCTTGGAATATGGCAAAGACAACCTGTATTACCGTTTTCGAGACAACGGCAGCAGCAAGGACATGCTGTTTCTGGTGGCCAACATGCTCAAGCCCGGAATCTTTACGCCTGACACCCAGACCCGCGGACTGGTGCTGATCATGACCCTGCCCGGGCCGGTGTCGGCGCTGGATTCCTGGGAAACCCTGCTGCCGGTAGGCCAGCGCCTGGCTGAACTGCTGGGCGGCACCCTCACCGACGAGCACCACAATCCCATGTCGCGCCAGCAAATCGCCTTTATCCGCGAACAGATGCGTGAGTTTGACCGCACCCATGCCGTCACTGGCTGATTCGAACTGAACTCCCATGCTTGATCCCCGGATCAAACAGCGTGCCGAGGTCCTGCGCAAGGAACTCAATGAGCACGCTTACCGTTATTACGTGCTGGACGAGCCGGTTATTTCCGATGCCGAATACGACCGGCTGTACCGCGAACTGGAACAACTGGAGCAGCAATACCCTGAGCTGATTACGCCGGATTCGCCCACTCAGCGTGTGGGTGACAAACCGCTGGAAGGCTTCAAACAGGTTCAGCATGAAATCCCGATGCTGTCCTTGGGCAATGTGTTTGATGAGGATGAGTTGCGAGCCTGGGACAAACGCGTGCGCGAACTCACCGGCCTGGACGAGGTGGAGTATTCGGCCGAGCCGAAACTCGACGGGCTGGCTATCAGCCTGATGTACGAGAACGGCCAGCTGGTGCGGGCTGCCACGCGCGGTGACGGCACCATCGGAGAAGACGTTACTGCCAACGTGCGCACCATCAAGGCCATTCCCTTGCGCCTGCGTACTGAGAACCCACCGGCACGCCTGGAGGTGCGTGGTGAAGTCATCATGCCGCGCAGCGGCTTTGATACCTACAACCAATGGGCGCGGGAACACGGCGAGAAGGAATTCGCCAACCCACGCAATGCGGCCGCTGGCAGTTTGCGGCAACTGGACCCGCGCAAAACGGCCGGTCGTCCGCTGTCATTTTTCGCCTATTCCATGGGCGTGGCCGAAGGCGTTCCTGACTTCAGCGCACACAGCCAGGTACTGGAATGGTTCAAAACCCTGGGCATTCCGGTTAATCCACTGAACCGCGTGGTCAAAGGCTACCAGGGCATGCTGGGCTATTACCGCTGGATGCAGTCCATCCGCGATGACCTGGATTACGACATTGACGGCATGGTTTTCAAGGTCAACGACCTGGTCTTGCAGGAAAAACTGGGTTATGCCACCAAGTCCCCGCGCTGGGCCATTGCGCATAAATTTCCGGCCGAAGAAGCCACCACCATTGTGCGGGCCATCGACGTGCAGGTGGGTCGCACTGGCAGCATCACTCCGGTGGCGCGACTGGAGCCGGTCAAGGTGGGCGGTGTCACCGTCACCAACGCCACCTTGCACAACGAAGATGAAGTGCGGCGCAAGGACATTCGCGTGGGCGACACGGTGATTGTGCGCCGCGCCGGCGACGTGATACCTGAAGTGGTGCGGGTGATTAGGGAAAAACGCCCCAAAGGCACTCAACCCTTTACCATGCCCCAGCGCTGCCCGGTGTGCGACTCCGTGCTGGAGCGCCCCGAAGGCGAAGCCGTGACCCGGTGCCCGGCCGGCTTGTCCTGCGATGCCCAGTTCAAGGAAGCCCTCAAGCACTTTGTCTCGCGCAAGGCCATGGACATTGAAGGCCTGGGCGAGAAACTGATTGAACAGCTGGTGGACGCCGGGCTGCTGAAAAACCCGGCCGATATTTATCGCCTGAACAGGGAAAAGTTGGCCAATCTGGAGCGCATGGGTGAAAAATCAGCCGAAAATGTGCTTCGGGCCATAGAAAAAAGCAAGCACACCACCTTGCCACGCTTTTTGTATGCCTTGGGCATACGCGAAGTGGGCGAGGCCACCTCACAAAACCTGGCCCGGCATTTCAAAAGTCTGGAGGCCATCCGCAACGCCAGCATTGAAGAGCTGCAACAGGTGCCGGATGTGGGGCCGGTGGTGGCCGAACACATTTATCATTTTTTCCGCAACCCCAAAAACCAGCGCGTGATTGATGAGTTGTTGGCCCAGGGCATCCACTGGCCGGAAATCCCCGACGATGAAGACCAACCCAAACCGCTGGCTGGCAAAAACATTGTGCTGACCGGCTCCCTGGCTTCCATGAGCCGCAGTGAGGCCAAGGCCGCCTTGCAAGCATTAGGCGCCAAGGTCACCGGTTCGGTGTCCAAAAACACGGATATGGTGATTGCTGGAGACAAGGCCGGATCTAAACTGGCCAAGGCCGAACAACTCGGGGTGCCGGTCAAAGACGGGCACTGGTTGCTGGAACAGCTCCAACAAGCCCGATCCTGAAGCGGGTTTTCTTCGGGTTTTTCTTGCGGTAATTGTCAGGTCACAGGTATTGAAAACGGGCTCACTCAAGACAGTGACAGGATGCGTCACTACTGCATTTCTTAATTAAGTTTCTACCAAATCCGGGATCACACGGCAAAAAACTGTTTTTTCTGTCCTTGTTTCCTTGACTTTTTACTCCTTCCTGTTCCAATTACAAGGCAAAAGTTCTTTTTGCCAGGCTTTGCCGACGGCAAAGAGAACACGGGAATGTGGATTCCTCATCATTAGTGACAGACGCTCACGCCTGCAAATGGCTGCCGGGTGTTTTTCTGTTGCTGCTTGCACAGGAATTGATGTGTCTGGATTTTGACAGGGGATGGGAAACATGAAAACAAACACACTAAAATGTGTCGGCTGGGTCATGGGCATGATTTTTGCTGCCCAGAGCCAGGCTGTGCTTGAGTACGATCAGAACGTCACGCCCGATGTGATTTTTGGCTCCGGCAACGCAAACGGTTTTTTTACCGTCGAGCGCAATGCAGCCGCCGGTGTGGAGGTGGGTTTGCGAGCCAAGATACCCTTTACCAATACGTTTAATTCACAGGGAGATGGCACCTATGTCTTTACCTTGGCAGAAACGGACCATGACAACAACCCGAGTACGCCGAACCGGTTTAATATTGAGTTCAGCGTCAATACCGATTACCTTGGTCAAACAGGTAATGTGACAGGAAGTTTATCCTATGAAATCGGCATTGACACCGATCCCAGTGAAGGGGTCAGCTATGCTTTTGGAGATCCTATACTTGTAGATGGTGGTGGCTTTCTCGCTCCGGATCACTCCTTTGGAGACAATTCCACGGTCAATGGTGGCGGGGTGGTAGCGGTTCTGTATGATACCTACATTAACTACCTGAACACCTACAATGTGGTGCAAAACTCGAACAAGTATCAGGATTATGCTCAGGCTTTCTCGTTTGCCTACGACCCGAATATCGATGCCACCTATGATGTGTATCTGGCAGTAAAAGACGGCGCTACCATACTGGCCATGAGCCAGATACGCGTGATTATTGGCGCCGGTGGCACGCCGGTGAACTCGCCACCGGAGATCACATCGACACCGCCTGCCACTGTGTTGGAGGATTCACTCTACAGTTATACACTGATTGCTTCGGACCCCGATAATGACCCGTTGACATTCAGCGTCGTTGGCGCCTTGCCTGGCTGGTTGAGTTTTGACCCGGCCACTGGCTTGTTGACAGGCACGCCAACGGCCAATGACATTGGCAGTCATGCGGTGGTGCTGTCGGTCACCGACGGCACAGCGACCGTCAATCAGAATTTTACGGTGACTGTGCTGTCTGTGAATGATCCACCCAGCTTTACGGTGGGCTGTGAACTGGATGCCACCGATGTGACCGGCCCCGGCGGCACGACACTGGTCTACAGCGGCTATGTGTCCAATATACTGGTTGGCCCGCCGGATGAACAGGCCAGTCAGACCTACGTGCTAACCATGGGGGTTGCTCCCGGAGGCGATCCGGACGGGCTGGTCACTGGTTGGACCATCACCACTAATGGCGACATCACCATCGATGTGGACACCAGCGTCAGCTCGGTGGCAAGCCTGGTTATCACCATGACGGATGACGGAGGCACCGCCAATGGCGGTATCGACAGCAGCTCGCATCAGTTTAATCTTCATCATTACGCCGACCTGCAACTGGACCCCGATTACGCCGGCTTGCCAGCGGGTGACATCATTAACAAAAACACCTTCGAGCCCTGCCGCTAACGGTGGTGAGACTGAAAAGCACAAAGCCCCGGATTTCGGGGCTTTGTGCGTGCGTTGATGGCATTTTTTCCGGAGTGCTGATTCAGGGGGCGAGGGTTGCTTGCTGCAACGGCTTGGCCCGCGAATCAGAACTTGTCCTGGAAGATCAGGTCTCCGGCCAGGTGTGCCGTGAGGCTGTAGGTGGCATTTTGGCCATCATTGCGGCTGGAGCCGGTAATAATTACATTTTCGCCGTGGTTCTTGCTGGGGTGTGGGTTAAAGGCGATATCAGCCACCTCGTCATTAAACGGGTTAAAGGTCTGGTAGATGTAACCGGTTTGCCCTCCGCTGAGGAGGTCCTTGTAGCCAAAATCGGTTTTGAAATCGCCGGTCACCGGATCCACCTTCATGACAGTGATGAGGCTTTTCTTCAGCCCGTTAACGCGCCAGGAGGAATTGGCGGCGACGTACAAGTCGCCCCTTTCGCTCCACTCACTGATAAGGGCCACGCCAACGTCATTCATGCTTTCTGTTGACAGTGGACGGATAAAGTTTTTGACCACCCGGCCATTGGTGCCAAAGCCGGTGTCTGCAAACCAATTGGTCGTGCCTGCGGTGGCTGAAGGAAAATACTTCCGTAACACCACATCCTGATTTTCCGCGCCCACCGACTCCGGCTCAATACTCAGGGTGATGAGCTCCCAGGTGTTGTCGGCCATATCGTGCCTTAAGACCATATCAG
>JALWKC010000065.1 GCA_026996795.1 Lysobacterales bacterium
AGGGCAAATTCCGGCGCCGGCTTGCCAATCAATGGGGACGGGATCAGTCGAGGATTTTTGCCAATGCCGCTCATCAGCAGAAGCACAAACGCGATGAAAACCACCAGCGGCAAGACGGCTTTGATGAGCACGGAGTGGGAACGTTTCATGCGTTGACCTCCGTGACCTTATCGTCAGGCCTGCCGTTGTTTTTTTCCAGCCATCGGCTGGCCAGATGCTTTCTTTCCGCCTCGGCATGGCGCTTGTAGCGGCGGTCCGTGGCCGCCAGCAGGCCACCGAGCATCATCAGCAGGCCGCCGCCCCACATCCAGCGGATAAACGGCTTGATGTAAATGCGCACCGACCAGCCGCCCTGGTCATTAAGCTGTTCACCCAGAGAAATGTAGAGGTCCCGGGTCAATCCGGGGTCAATGGCCGCTTCGGTCATGGGTTTGCGTTGGCGCGGGTATTCGCGTTTCTGGGGGTGCAATACCGTCACCAGCTTGTCGCCCTGAAAGACTTTGAAAGTCCCTTCTTCGGCTATGTAGTTTTCCACTCGCTTGCGTTTTACACCCTCAAAGGCAAAAGTGTAGCCTTTGAAGGTGGCGCTTTCGCCGGGGTTCATCAACAAGTCTTTTTCGAAATCGGTGTGTTCGGTCATGGACACCCCAAAGACGAAAAAGGCCACGCCCAGATGGGCCAGGTGCATGCCCAGGCGGCCCCGGGTCAGGCAGCCCTTTTCGGTCAGCAGCGCAGACAAGGTGTTAACCAGCAGCCAGAGTCCGCCGTAGACACCAATCACTGCCTTGAGGGGCAGTGGCTTGAGAAACCACCAGACAATGACGGTGAGCACGGTGGTGAGCAGGAACAGAGGCGCCAGTTGACGCACCACGCGGGCAAAGGAATCGCGGTGCCAGCGCATCATCACACCGATAGGCAATAACACCACCATGGGCACCATAATAAGGAAAAACATCAGGCCGAAATAGGGCGGGCCAATGGAGATTTTTTTGCCGAAGGCATCAAACAACAGAGGAAACAGGGTACCTAGCAGCACCGTGAAGGTGGCCACCAGAAAAATCAGTGAATTGGCCAGCAACAAGGTTTCGCGGGAACTGAGTTCAAAGCCGGGTTCTGAGCGGATTTTGTGCGCGCGCAGGGCATACAGCAACAGGCCACCGCCCGTATAGAAGCCCAGCAGGGCCAGCACAAAAATGCCGCGTTCAGGGTCGCTGGCAAAAGCATGCACCGAGGTCAGAATACCGGATCGCACCAGAAACGTGCCCAGCACACTCAGGCTGAAAGCCAGAATGGACAGCAGCACCGTCCAGCCACGAAACGCGTTACGCCGCTCGCTGACGGCCTGTACGTGGATCAAGGCCGTGGCGGCCAGCCAGGGCATAAAGGAGGCGTTTTCCACCGGGTCCCAGAACCACCAGCCGCCCCAGCCCAGTTCGTAATAGGCCCACCAACTGCCCAGCACAATACCTGCGGTCAGGAAGGCCCAGGCCGTGTTGGTCCACGGGCGTGACCAGCGAATCCACTTTTCGTCCAGATCACTGCCCAGCAGCGCGGCAATGGCAATGGCATAGGGAACGGACAGGCCCACGTAACCGGCATACAGAATGGGTGGGTGAATAATCAGGCCAATGTCCTGCAACAGGGGATTCAGGTCCACGCCTTCGGCAGGAATGGGGAACAGGCGCTCAAACGGGTTGGAGGCAAACACCACGAAGGCCAGAAAACCCAGCGACACCCAGCCCAGCACCGCCAGCACACGGGCAATGCGGTCATGACTGAGGGAATGGCTGAAACGCGCCACCAGCGCCACCCAGGCAGCCTGGGTGTTGACCCACAGCAACATGGAACCTTCGTGCGCGCCCCACACGGCCGAGATGCGGTACCGCAGGGGCAACAGGGAATTGGAGTTTCGCCAGACGTAGGCGACAGAAAAATCCTGCGCCACAAACAGCCACACCAGGCTCAGGAAGGCGCCGGAAACCAGCACAAACTGCAGGTAGGCCAGGGGACGCGCCAGCAGCATCCAGTCATCCCGTTTGAAAAAATAGCCCAGCAGGGGAATGATGCTCAGGCATAAGGCCGTGAGCAGAGCCAAACCGAGTAGGAATTGTCCGATTTCTGCCAGCATGGCGTCAGGCCTCGTTCAGGGTGTTTGTGGAGCCGGAGTGGTTTCGCCGGCCGGCTTTTGCTTCAAGCTGGCGGCCACTTCCGGAGGCATGTAGTTTTCGTCGTGTTTGGCCAGAATTTCTTCGGCCATAAAAGTGCCACTCGGCCCCATGCGGCCAATGGCGATAACGCCCTGGCCTTCACGGAACAGGTCTGGCAGGATGCCTTCGTAATGGACCGGCACTTCCTTGGCGTAGTCGGTGATCACGAAGTCTACTTTCAGGCTGTCACCGGCCTTCTGAAAGGTGCCTTCCTTGACCATGCCGCCAATGCGGAAATTGCGCTGTTGGGGAAAATTCCCTTCGGCAATATCCGACGGGCTTTTGTAATACAGGATGTTTTCGCGAAAAGCTGACATCATAAGGGCCGTGGCCGCAGCCACGCCCAGCAGGATCAGCAGGGTAATCATCAGGCGTTTCTTGCGTTTGGGGGTCATTGCGTGTGCTCGCTTGGTTCAATGGGGTGAACGGTGTGACCGTTCAGGCTTGCGATCGGTTCCGCCGCTGTTTTTGCCGTTGTTGCTGGCGTCGCTGCAGGGACAACAGCTGGCGGCACAACTGTTTCTGCCGGAGTTTCAGTGAAATCATGTCCCAGCCAATCAGGGCAAAGAAAAGCGCCACCGAGCTCCAGACGTAAACAGCGTATTTGCCCATATCGAGAAATTCAGGCATTTTGACACTCCTGTTCAATCACCTTTTGCACCCAGGCGGTGTGTTTTTCGGTTTCCAGCAGCAACAGTCGTGCCCGCTTGAGTACCGAATAGCCGTAATAGAGTTTGGTGCCTATGGCCATGAGCAGCCAGCCACGCAGCATGCTCCAGGGAATGTGTTGTTTGCCAAACAGGCTGACGGTGGAGGCCTGATGGATGGTGGACCACCATTCTACGGAAAAATGAATGATGGGCAGATTGACCAGGCCGATCACCGCCACCAGCGCGGCCACCCGCGCGCCCTTGCGCGGGTCGTCGTAGGCATTGTAGGTGGCCATCACCCCAATGTAGAGAAACAACAGGATCAGTTCGGACGTCATGCGGGCGTCCCAGTCCCACCAGGTGCCCCACATGGGTTTGCCCCAGAGGGAGCCGGTCACCAACGCCAGCAGGGTAAAGATGGCGCCAATGGGGGCTGAGGCAATGAGGATGGCTTCGGCCACTTTCATGCGCCAAACCAGCGCCATGAAACCGGATATACCCATCACCAGGTAGATAAACATGGAGATCCAGGCGGCTGGTACGTGGATATAGGAAATTTTGAAACTTTCGCGCTGCTGGTAGTCAATGGGCGCCACAAACAGGCCGTCGTACAGCCCCCACAGCATCAGCAACACACCGGCCCAGAACAGCCACGGCAACCATTTGCCAGTGATGCGGTAAAACGTCGGCGGTGAACCCAGTTGGTGATACAGCTTGACAAGGCGATTCATGCGGAATTATTCCAGATTGATTCGGATGGCGGTGGCCGCGGCAAAAGGCACCAGTGTCAGGGAAAAGACCAGAATGGCAGTCAGGGCCAGCAACTGCCCGGAAGCCGGATTGCCCAGCGTGCTTTCCAGAATGGCGCTGGCGCCAAAAATAAGCACCGGGGCCAGCAAGGGCATGACCAGCACTGTCAACAACAAACCGCCGTGTCGGAGGCTCATGGTCAGCGCCGAACCCATGGCACCGATGAGGCTGATGGTCGGTGTGCCCAGCAACAGCGACCCCATCATCACCCCGAACGCGGATTCCGGCAGGTGCATCAGGACGGCTATTATAGGCGAAAACACGGTTAAAGGTAAGCCGGTCAGCAACCAGTGGGCCGTGGCTTTGGCCAGTACCGAGGCCGGCAGGGGCACGGCTGAAAGGGCGTAGGTTTCCAGTGATCCGTCCTCGTGGTCGACCTTGAAAATGTGATCCAGTGTCAACAGGCTGGCCAGCAAGGCCAGCACCCAGATGACCGCCGGGGCAATGGAAGCCAGGGTTTTGGCGCCGGCCCCCAGGCCCAGGGGAAACATGGTCACCACCAGTAGCTGAAACACCAACGGCTGATAGATTTGTGATTTCTGCCGCAAACCCAATAACAGATCGCGGCGGATCAAAGCCCACAGCACTGTGGCGGGTTTCACTGGAATCAGGTCGTTAACGTGCCGGCTCATGGCGTGTCCGCCTTGGTTTCCGGTGTTTCCGGCGGCTGCTCGTGGCCGTTATCGCTATCGCTATCGCTAGCAGGTTGCTGGTTGCTCCAGGCACTATGCAGTTCCAGCCGATGCGTGGCATAAGCCTGCATGTCCCGGTTGTCGTGAGCGGTGACCAGCAACAGGCCGCCGCCTTGCAAATGCGCCCTGATCCAACCCATCAGCCAGTGGCAGCCGGCCACGTCCAGGTTGACAAAGGGTTCGTCCAGTATCCAGACCGGCGCTTTGACCAGTGGCAGTCTGGCCAGTGACAGGCGTTTTTTTTGCCCGGCTGACAAATTGCCCGCCAGGTGGTGTTCGTATCCGGTCAACCCGACGGCCTCCAACGCGTCCAACATGGCCTGGGGTGAGGCCCGGCAGCCATGCAGGCGGCTGGTAAAGTCCAGGTTTTCCAGGCAGGTCAGGGCTTTTTTGTTGCCATCTTTATGGCCGATGTAGCACAAACGCTGACGCCAGGGCGTCGGGTGGTCGCGCAGGTTCATGTCATTGAAATGCAACTGACCATCGCTGTAATGCCGCAAGCCGGCCACGGCCTCCAGCAAGGTGGTTTTGCCAATGCCATTGGGTCCGGCCAGCAACAACGATTCACCGGCATTCAGTTCAAAAGACACCGGCTGAAACAGCGGCGTGCCTTCACGCTGGCATGTCAGGCCTTCGGCGTACAAACGCAGGCCATCGGCCAGCGGCGGGGCGTCAGTTGTGGAGTACGGGCTGTTATCTGTGGAAGATGGCATCAGGTTCGCTGCTGTTCCTTAGTTCGTTGTTCGTGGTGAGATTACTCAATCAAGTTGGGTGTAGGTCACAAGTGTTGCCCGCTGGCCGCTTCCAACTGCCGCCGAAAGGCATGATCGGTGACCAACAATTGAACCGGTTTTCCCGGCTCGGCCACCACAATGGCATTCTGACCAAACTCACTGGCCAGGGTTTCCCAGAAATCCTGGCCTTCTCGCCACAGATCCGCTGGCAGGTAAACAAAAAAACCCTGTTCGGCCGGCCATTGCCCGTTGGGGTGTTTGGCAATGGCTTCCTCAACCCGTGGCACCGCCTTGGTATCGGCCCCGGATCGGGGTTTCGCACTTTCCAAGTACTTGCCCATGCGTTCTGCCAGGCGACGATTAGCCGCCTGGTTGGCCTTGCTGCTGCACACCTGCGAGTGGGGGTTTTCTGCCGTTAACCACAGCACCACCGTGTCTGCGGGTTCCATTTCCGGCGCCTTTTTACCCACTCTTAGGCTCAAATGGTCATTAAAATAAAGCGTTTCCCGATAGGCCTGCCACAGGGCCTGTGTTTTTTGCTGCTCAGCGGTGTTATCAGCCATGGCTTACCTGCGTTGAATGTGGCCGCTACTTACAATGGTTTGTCAAGCGCATTCAAAGTGGCGGCAAGATTACCACAAATGGCCAGCGGGGACTGTGCAAAAAACCGTTCAGATTGATTCATGTCATGCATGAAGGCATAGATTAAGGTTGAACATGGGAAAAAGCAGCGATCAGACTTCCGGGTCGGCTGAGTGGCCGCACGGGATGGCCCGGGCCTGTCCACGAGTGAGGTTGGTGGCTTCCCGCAGCAGTAATGTTTTCGACGAAGCCGGCAGGCGCAGGCGAAAATCAACGCCGGTTTCGCTGTAGTTTTCCTCTAACACCCGCGCCTGGTGCCGGCTGGCCAGCTGATGCAGGATTTGCGCGTGTTCAAACGGCACATGAAGCCGGATTTCGGCCTGGGGTATCAGCGGTTCCCAGGGCGCTTGCTCCAGGCCCCTGGCCACCACTCCGCCATAGGCACGCAGGAGGCCGCCGGTGCCCAGTTTGATGCCACCGAAGTGCCGGATAACCAGCGCCACGGTGTGATCGAAACCCTGTCCATCGATGGCGGCCAGCATGGGCTTGCCGGCGGTGCCGCCGGGCTCGCCGTCATCGTTAAAGCGGTAGAACTGCCCGATGCGGTAAGCCCAGCAATTGTGGGTGGCTGCCGGTTCGCTGTGTTGCTGAATGAAGGCCAGGGCATCCGCCGGTGTGTCCGCCGGCCCGATCAGGGCGATAAAAACGCTTTTTTTGATGGTTTCTTCATGGCGGCAGAGTCCTTTGGGTTTTTTGGGAAACTCCGCCGGCTGGCTTGAGGCGCTTTCGGTGCTTCCGTCTGCTCTGCCATCACAGGCAGCCTCGTTTTTGCTGCGCTCACTCATGGTTTTTGGGGTTTTTCCGGGTTTTGCGGGTTTTCGGCAGGGCAGGGGCTGTTGCCATTTGTTTCCTGCGCCTCGTCAGAGTGAGTTTCCTTCACTTGGGAAACAAGCCGCCCCACATGCAGCCGCGTGAGCAGGTGTTCCCCGGCCTGTACCTGAGAGGCATCGGTAATCACCGCGCCGGTGCGGGCGTTCTGCGTGATGCTGTAGCCGCGTTCCAGCACCTTGAGCGGGCTGAGTTTTTCCAGCGCCTG
>JALWKC010000066.1 GCA_026996795.1 Lysobacterales bacterium
GAGTGCGAGCAGGTATCCCCACTCCAGGAAGTCCGCCTCTTCACACTCCGCACTCATTTTAGGGGGGCATGGAACCACCACGAGAGAACGGAAAGACAGCGAGCAGTGACTATGTAAGACTGGCGCATCAACACCCCCAAGCGAAACATCTAAGCATGGAATGATGTGGGTTTTACCCGGATAAAACCAGCATACTCATAATGGAATTTTACCCGGATAAAATCGCCCCGCACGCGCAGCGTGTGGGCGGGTGGGCGTGGTGGCGCCATAGTGTCCTGAAGAGGCTGTTAATCGGTGGGCGTGGTGGTACGTTACTAACCTGAGAGGGACTTTATGCGGTGGCCGCATCCACTCACAACAAAGCCGGCTCACCCAAAATCCGCTGCCGGTGCAGAGTCACCGGCAGCGGTAAGCAAGTATCGGCCTGGACGAGTAGGTCAGGCCGACCGTTTATGCAGGAACGAACCAGGGGCACAAAAAAAGCCCCGTCGCCACAACTGGCGACGGGGCTCGGGGCAACCAACCCCGGAGGAATTAAAAAAGACCCCGCCTGGATAACCGGCTCGATGACCGGACATAGCCTGCGGGCCTACCTGTTGCGCACCCAGGTGTTGGCCCCTTGGCGGGGTTCTGTCACGTTTATTGTAGCAAGCCCTGGAAGCTGCAGCAAAATGGTTGCCGAGTGTGCGACTGGAAAAGCCGATACTTCGCTATTCCTGAAGCACCGGCAGTCAACAATTACATAAGCCCTTTTTCGGAAAGGCTGACCGCCCCCTCTATACCAACCACAATGTGGTCAAGCACCCGCACACCCAACTCACCAAGCAGGTTAACCAGTTTTTCAGTGATTATCCGGTCTGCCCTGGAAGGTTGTGGAATGCCTGACGGATGGTTATGGGCAAAAAACAACGGCTCCTGCATTTTTCTCCAGGCAATCCTGAACGATTGGCCTTGCATGAACAGAAGAACTATCAACGGTGCCATGAAACATGACCTTCCAATCAATCACCCTGTGTCTCGTGTCAAGAAATAGGCAGCCAAACACCTCATTCTTTTCTTCAGCCAATCGCAGTTGGAGAAGTTTTTTTACAACATCCGGATTGTTGATGGTTTCGGATTCATACCGCCCTTTTTCCTCCATACAGGAAACGGCCTTTTGAATGGCCTGTAGGAACATCACGTCATCTTTCATGGCTTCATGGAATTTCATTTGTCAAGCTCCGTTTATTGGTTGCACCTAGATGATAGAGAAGCCCAAAACCATAAGCCGGACAACAAAAAAGCCCCGCACAAAGGCGGGGCAAGGGGCGGGAAAAAGAGGGAAACCCGCCCAAGGGGGAATTGCCATTGTTAATCCGCAATGACAGGCACATCAAACTCACGCCCCAACCCTGTCAACAGTCTGTTCAATCCATCCTCGCCGAAACAGCTTGGCAGGTCAAAAACATGACGAGAAAAGGCGCCACACTCTTCCTTGACGCGCACATAAACACCCCAGAACCAATTCTGACTGTCGGATTCTGCAGGGGCAACAAACTGCCCTTTCCGTTCATCTCCACGGAGACATCTCTTGCCATATTCTATGGCTTCAATCTGGTCTGGACTGTCGCCATCAAGCGCCTCAAGAATGCCAGCCCTGATTGACCCCACGGGGTCAGGACTCATATAACCGCCACACAATTCACGCTTACCTTGGTTCATCCTGTTACCTCCGATTTATGTTGATTGCCTTAACATGATAGTGAGGCAGGTTTCGCTCAGTCGGCAAGAGTATGAATTTGGCTACCACGGCAACACAAGTCCCTCGGCCCTTGTAACCACCTCCATATTCATATTCACCTCGATTTTCCCCTTGCGAACCCGTTTGGCTGTTGATTTCCATTTGTCGACCTGGTGCTCGTCGCCCATTTCGGCGGCGATTTTGGCGGCGGAAGAGAACAGCCACACCAGGTATTTGCGACCAGCTTTGAGTGGGTTCCAGTTCATCGGGTCATTAAGCATGTGGATAAGCGGGTACGGCAGCGACTGGAATCCATCCTTATTTTCAAAAACGGCGCCAGGTTTAATGTTAAGCATTTTCTCGACTCCTGTTGATTACTCTCAGAGTATAGAAACCGGATAATCCAACACACAAACAGTGAGGCGGGGGCTATACGGCCCAGACCCAGCGCTCAACGTGCTGAAAGTGTTTTTGAAGTGTCTGCCGGATTTTGGCTTGCCAGTGTGGGTTTTTCTGAATCAGGTGACCGGCCACCTTCTCAGCCTCCAAATAGATGTCTTGCAAACTGGCCTGCCCCCCAAGTTGCATCATAGCCATGCGTATGGCTGACCTCCAGGTTCTGGCAACGGCTTTCTGCGCTTCCTGAGCTATGCCAAGGGAGGCCATAAACAGCGTCTGAGCCGTTTTCTTCCAAATTAACAGGTATTCATGCAGGATGGGCACAAACGAGCCGCCATAGCGCCTGGAATCGCTCAGGCAGTTGTGTTGCAACTTGATTGTGACGCTGATTAACTCATCCTTGGGCATCATCTGGATGAAATCGCTTTGGAATGAGCGAAAAGTGCCGCTTTTCCGCATATCACCAATAAGGGTGCAGTACACACCATCGGGCACAGTGGCTTCACGCTGGTTCATCAACATAACCTGACTCATACTGAGAAACTAGTCAATATCGGCGCATTTTGACGTGTCATTCCCATCCACCACCGGATAGACGTTCCCGCTGTATTGAATCATGCTGTGATAGGGCGGGTGGCTAAATGCCACATCCGCACCCTGCTCCCAGGGTAAGGCGGCCAGCACGAAGTCCCGCGTAAAATCGTTCCCTTTGTGCAAATCCAGCCCGACGTATTGCACACCCAGCTCACGGCACACATCTCCGCTGGTGCCGGAACCTTCGCATGCGTCCACGAAAGTCTGGGGGCGAAAGTGCTCTACCAACTCACGGATAACGTGGCCAGAACAGTTCCCGCGCCATCTGGAATCACCCCACTTTCCGCGCTCGGGAAAAGACATAACTGATTTCATTGAATTTCCTCTTTGTTGGTTGTGATTGGATGATAGGGAGGGGGGCCTTAACCAAGGAAGGATTACCATAAAAAATCCCGCGATTAGCGGACTTTAGCGGAACATGACGGAAACGTAGCCAGCCGGTGCTCTGAGCGCGAGAAGAAAACACGCACCGAGGCATACGGGATTTGGGAAGCGCAGAGCCACCTGCCCAATATGCGCTGTCGGTGCGAAGTCACCGGCGGCGGTAAAGGAGAATCGGCCCAGGGCGAACAGCGCAGGGCCGAGTCTTTGCCCAGTGGGCAGGGTAGGGGCGACACAAAAAAAGCCCGCACTATGGCGGGCGGTAATGAATTTAATGGCGGGCAATTTATTATGGGCGCCCTCCCAGTTTCCGGTCGATCATGTCATCGAGATAGGAGTCCACTGAGGGGTCCAGCCAGTTGTCAGTCCAATCTTCCGGTTCCGGATCATAGTGGGTATAGTCGTCACAATCACCATCATCCGCCATGTGCTGATCAATCAGACGGTCAAGGTATCCGTCAAATCCGTCCATGATCAAAGACTCCAGGAATCAAGCGGGTGGCGAGAAACGGCCTCGGGAACGGAGGCCAGGTAGTCATGCGCACCGGCAATGCTTCCATCAGGTATTTCGCCTGATAACTCCATGTCCATGAGGAAGGTTTGGGCGGCAAAGAGATTGCCACGCTTTTGGGCAACACGGGCGGCTGATTTTAACAGCCACTCATCTTGTTGTTTTTGAGCAATGGAGCCGTTGCCTCGCTTGCTCAACTTTGGGAAGGGCAATGTTGAGTGGCCGTCCGGCGTTATGAAAATATCACCGGAAACAATCGGTTGGCCTTTGGAGGGCGGGAAGGGTTTTGTTTCCATCATTTGTCTCCTGTTATTGGTTGCAATAGGATGATAGAGAGGCCAACTTTTACCAGATAACCTCCAAGCGAAAAAAGCCCCGCTGCCATAACTGGCAACGAGGCTTCAGGGGGCAACCAACCCCGGAGGAATTAAAAAAGACCCCGCCTGGATAACCGGATCAATGACCGGATATAGCCTATATAGCCTTTTCTGCCCGGCTCTTCTCCGTGCTTACAGTTGTCTTTTCAGCATACGCCATCACATTATCTCCGATAACACTAATCCACTTCCTCCTCGGGAAGACAGATAGTTCCGTCCGCCAATTCTCCCCAGGTTCTAAAAATTCTATTTCGCCCACAGAAGAAACACCATCCAGCCACTCTACTGCATCCTCCAAAGCCTCGCTCTTGGTATCGCCAACGCCAAAAATAGCATACCCAATCTGAATTAACGCATAACCCATTTTCCTCACTTCCAAAAAACATTATAGCCACATGATAGGGCGGGGCGTTTCCACCCCACCCAGATCAAACACAACTACAACCGCAACGGTGCAACCAGGTGCAAACCGCCATCATCATCACATGATGTGATAACCGCAGAGCCGTTTTTTTCGGCCCAAGAAAAGCGCACCTTTTCGCCGCCCTGGTGAATTATTGCCTCCAGCAAAAGATCGAACCGATAAGCCATTCTTCCATCCTTCACGCTAGACTGAACATCAAGCACATCGGATGACTCGCCTACATCCGAATTACTTGACTCCAGAGTCAGCTTGTCTCCATCCAGATTGAAAACAACCTGTTTCATGATATCAGTGGAAAGCAAGGCCACACGCCGCACTGCGCTAATCAATTCACCTGAATCAGCAACCATTTCATCCTGGCTATCAGATGGAATGATTGCTCGATAATTCGGAAACGTGCCATCAATGAGTTTAATACTCACGAATGTTCTACCCGCCTCAACTTGAATGTAGTTTTTGACAAAATGCACGGCAATCATTTCCGGTGCGTCACGTAGAATTTTCTGCAATTCCAGCACGCCTTTGTGCGGCACGATGAAGTTTCCTGAAAAATCACCGCTGGTGATGTTGCCTTTTTTCACCGCCAGTCGGTGACCATCGGTGGCCACGATATTGATTGAGCCATCAGCTACCTCGAAATAGGCGCCATTGAGATAATAGCGCACATCACTCTTTGCCATCGCGTATGAAATGCTACTCAGCAGATCCGCCATTGTTTGCGTTTCCACCGTAAACGTACCATCCAATCCTTCAGCCTTGAGCAGCGGATAATCGGCGGCGGGAAGACTGGCCAGTTTGAACTGACTTTTACCTGCAACAAGGATGACATAAGAGCCATCAGTCGATAATCGAACCTGGGCGCCATCTGGCAATGCCTTGCAGATACTGAACAGCTTGTAAGCCGGGACAGTAATAGCACCTGGTTCACCTTCAACATCCAGGGTTGATGTCATTTGCACCTCAAGATCGCTACCTGTGACAGATAGCACCCCGTCCTTCACCTCCAGTTTCAAGTTTTCCAGAATTGGCAAGGTGGATCGTTTTTCGACCGCTCCGACAACGTGAGAAATCGCATCTAAAAGCGATTCACGAGTAACATATAAATTCACAATGACCTCCTGATTTGGTTGACGCAATTAGTTTAGAGAGTGATGAAAACATCACTTACTGCAAACACGCCAAATCAATTTTCCATCCCTCCGTTCTGAACTCGCCAGGAGGTCATAGTGACGCAAATAGTTCTGATAACCGTGAGGAACCTTGCCGCGAACGAAAGTAGTAAAAGGGGGTGCTGTTGGAGAAAACTTTGCAGAATTGATAATTCCGGATTTGTCAAGCGCACCCATTAAGCGTTTCTGTTCCTCGTTCGGGGATGAAACGCGGGGGTAAACCAGTGTGCCTGATTCAAATTCAAAAACAGGCAACCATTCATCTACCACCGGCGCGGTGATGCCATCAATGGTCATGGTATCACCTGTGTCCAGATATGCAACCCTCGCCCCCTCAAGCAACAGGTAAAATGTATTTGACTTCTTGTACCAGTGAAAAGCGTCAGGCCAGACATATTCCCTCGGATATTTTGATTTAGGATTTTTTACGAACCTCCCCAGTCCGAGCATTACAAATGGGTCGCCGGAAACAACCAAATCGCCATATCTTTCTGTCTTTTTCTCCGAAATGAGCAAGGCATGTTTTTTCCGCAGCGGGATTCGCCACTTTTTTGCCAGGTCGAACAACCGCAGGGCCTGGGATTTTGAGTATTTTCCTGGGGTCTTGCACCGGCACCATTCTTTCAGTCCCGCGTATGACTCAAAATTTTGCTGGTGCATCGCTGCACACATATTCCGACGCGTTCTCCGGGTTGGATGAACGCCGTTCTTGTCCACGGCCACACCCGTGATGATAACCCGTCCGTTTTTCAGTCGTTGAAAATGGGTCTTGGCCGGATTGAGAATAAAGCCTGAACTTTTCACGGCATCTCGCACGAACTGGGAAACGGCATGTTTTTGAGATGCATCATCAAAACTCACAGTAAGATCGTCGGCATAGCGTGTGTAAGCCGAATCTATGCCGGCCTGGTGTAATCCGTCCTGGATTAACCGATCCATTTCCAACCCGGACAGATTGGCCAGCGCCGGGCTGGTCGGCAGTCCTTGTCGCGCCACACCATCCAGCAGGCAAATTTCAGCCGTTTCAGCGGGGATCAGCCCTTCAAGCCGGTCTGAAGGTAACATAATCAAAGAAATCGGCCAGATCGAAGCTCAGGACGCATTCACGGCCAATATGGGCCAGAGCATTGGTGACACAATTACGATCTGGCAAAAAAGCGTGATTGACACGATTTTTGTCCATTTTGATGACGGTATCGGTCAGCGCAAACCGCATGCTGCGCAAAATGGCCTTGTACTTCGCCCCCGGCGCATAGACCGTACGAAACTTGCCATTGCGCTTTGAGATGGTGAAAACGCGGCAGTTTTTAGCCACTTCCTTTTCACCGAACATGAATGAACCAAAATTCTTGATATTCGACATTCTTTTACCCATTTGCATTACCACTGTGATGGTAGGCGTTACCGTTTTGACCGGCCACCCACAAGATAATCAAGCACATGCGCAGACCCGGACTGAAGCAAGAAGGCCCCGGTTGGGGCCTTCTTGCGGGATTGTCATTCATTAGAATGGAATATCGTCATCGAAGTCATCCATTGGGGCGGAAGGTGCCGGTGCTGTCTGGGGCGGCATCTGACCACCTTGTGAGTTTGTCTGTGGAGCCGCTGGAGCGCCAGCATAACCACGTTGCCCACCACCTGACTTACTGCCTAACATTTGCATTTCATTGCCAACGATTTCGGTGGTGTAGCGATCCAGACCGTTTTTATCCTGCCATTTGCGGGTTTGCAGTTTACCCTCGATATAGACCTGGCTACCCTTGCGCAGGTATTCGCCCACGATTTCCGCTAAACGACCAAAAAACACAACGCGATGCCATTCGGTTTTTTCCACCTTTTGGCCTGTGTTTTTATCTGTCCATGACTCGCTAGTGGCCACCGTAATATTGGCGACACTGGCACCGTTGTTGGTACTTCGTACATCCGGGTCCTGACCCAGGTTGCCCAAAATAATTGCCTTGTTGACTCCTCTTGCCATCTTTCTCCTCCTGTTGTTGGACCGGCATCACCACGACACCGGCGTTCGATTGAATTGTAGATGCACCCGTTTCGAGCACCAAGACGGATTACGCGTCCAATCGGCCACCCACCAAAGACTGCGCAACCATTTGCGCGATCTCAGAGGCTGTTTGCTCTGCTACCAGTTCGGAGCGCAAGGGGGCAAACACCCAGATTGTAGCGCCTGACTCAAGAATGGAGCCATCGTCAACACCTGTGCTGACCACCTTCATTCCTTGCACCAGGTCTTCAGACATACCCAAACCTAAAGCGCATGACAACACGGGGAAGTACATTCCTCCGACCTTCATCACAGTATGCTCTATCATCTGTCTAACTCCTCAATTACCTGGACACATGGTAGAAGGGCAGGAATCCATCCGAATAGAGTTCGTCACGTTTCTTTCGGGATTTTCGGCGGGTAGGCAGAAGACGGATAACTGGCAAAATCACACCAATACCCATCAAGCATCAACTTCCTCATTCGCTTGATTTGAGCGGCAGTCGCTCCGGAAAGAATCAGCATTCTCCCCAGGCCGTTGGCAGCTGTTGCGTAGAAATCAAAGTATTTCACAAGCACCTCCATTAAGCGTGATTTTTGCAGGCCATATCTTGCTAAGTCATCCATTTTCTTTACCCTCAGCAAACCCCCATATCGGACAAGGCCGAGGCCAGGCGATAAGCGGACTCATCCAAGTCGCCATCGGAAAAACCGCATCCCTTCAGGTAGCCCTTGAAAGAATCCGGAATAACAAGTTGACTATCCGGCCCTGTCTGGGATCGGGGAAAGAACTTGTAATGCAGCCTGAACTGCTGCCCATCAACCTCGACCACAACCGGGGCTGAAAACTCGGTACATCCTGCCTTGACACCGCCAAGCTCAACCACGGAGAAGAATTTTTTATTCGGCAATGAAAACCTCATCGGTACACTCCTGTTTTGTCTGTCGTGATTGTAGGGGTGGCAGAAATTAGCACAAGCAAACAACGAGAAGCCGCCGGGTCAAGGATGTCTTAACTCACCACTGGCCAACAGCTTTGCCCACAGATCAGGGTCAATGGCTTCCTTGAACGCGGTTAAGGTATCCCGATGATCGTCAAAATCAGCGTAGTCACCAACCTCCCCATAGTAGGCATCTGGCCGACTAATTACCATCAGGTGTCGCACGGACTCATGATCAGACGCAAACGAGGCGACAGAGTGGCACAGGTCTGGCTTATAACAGCCGAAAATCCCGCTTGTCAGTTGGTCATGATCTGAAACCCGCCACTTGAAAATGGTTTTCAAATTCCTGATGTCTTCCACGGTTACGTATAAGCTGCTACCGCAATCCTCAAATTTAACTGAATAGCTGTCACCAAACCCGGCCTTGTCGAAGGCGGACTCAATCATCACCGCAAATTCCCGCATTTCCTTTTCTGCAGAACAATATGCTTCACCAAACACGTTATTGGCACGCGCCTCGGTGTTGTAAAACTCCTGCAACCCGCGTTTTAACGCATCCAGGTCACAAACCCAGTAATCGTGGCCGTCATAACGAATGCGCTCCTGTTCAGATAGCTTGATTTTAGTGGTGGGGGAAACAGGCAACAGCCAGAATCAACCGTCCTTTCCTTCATTAACCTGCTTTGCATAACTAATCATTGAGCGGACTGTGTAGCCAGTTTTGCCACTCCACTCAGCCGACCATCGCATAATAGTTGGCGACAAAGTAATCTCGCCCTTTCAGGTCAGCACAACAATGGTCTGATTCCGCACATCGCAACACAGACCGTTTGACTTCAGGGAAGAGACTATATTTTTCATTCGGAAGCCGTTCACAAACATATTTAACCTCGCTTTTTACCGCCTGGGTGGATGTTGGTAGTAACGAAAGCCGGAATTTTACCCGGATAAAATGCGCCCGGAATTACTGTTTCACCATCGCTCAGAGGCGGTCATCACAATAGCCTGTCCCAGGGGCCGTAGAGAATGGGTAATTTCCCTCAAACCCCGACTGACCGCACCTTTTGCAATACAGTCGATCTCTATTGCGCTCCTGTTCGGCCTTGTAAATGGCCTGCATTTTCCGCTCATGCTCCCCCTGATCGAACAATCGGCAAACGCTGTACCAATCCTCGGAGGCATTGCGTAATTCTTTGCCTCTCTCCATGGCTTCCAGGGCTTGCTCGTGGTTTTCGATTCCTTCAGAGTGCTTTACACACCGATCAAGAAATTCTTCAATGCGATCCTCGGGCACGTACACCCACATGCCGTTTGATAATTGGTGTTGAAGTTTTTTCATAAACCTAGCCTCTTCTTTCTGAACATGGTTTCATTCTAGGGAAGCAGAAAATCATCGTTTAGGTTGAATAAAGGGCCGTGTCCGGGATTCCTGGTAAATCACATGGCCACCCACCTGCGCCAACCTTTTGGCATAAGGCGACCTGCAGAAGGATGGGCATATTGTATCCCGGTGATACAACACCCCGGATTCCAAGCCGGAAAACCGCACCGGGTTATCGTGGGCAAGAAAGGCACCGGCAACCAGCCAGGCTTTTTCCCAAGAGCGAAGATCAATGGAGTTTCTGATGACTGGAACATCGGGCAGGTCGTCCCCAAGCCACGAGTAGGCCGGGGCGCCACCAGGCATGGTTTCAAACACCACGCCGCAAACGGAATCAGAGTAATAGGGCGATTCCACTCGGGAAATCACGTTTTGTGCGACAACGGACATACCGGCCAGCGATTCCCCTCTGGCCTCGTGCCAGATATTGAGAGCTAGGCAAGCCTGGGGCGATTCGCCATTTAACGCCATGGAGAAAACCAGTCCCATTAAAAAGTCCACCACTTTCATCACTCCTGTTGTTAGTTGCGGTGCGATGATAGAGGGCAGGGGAAACATCACTCATTAGGCTTTAGTGCTGAAAAGTGGCGAACCATGATTTGCGCAGTTTTCCTGTCTCGCCACTCATTCACGTTTAGCTCGTAGGCCACCATGACACGTCCCCCTTCAGGTGGAAATTCTACGGGAAGGCGTCCAAAAGCCACGGCATTGTAGATATGAAACCCATCGGGCAATCGCAGCCGTAGTCGCGTATGACCCTGACCAATCTCGCGTTTCTCCACTATGTCAAACACGTTATCAAAAATCGGAGCGGGAAAACCCTGTCCCCACGGGCCTCCTGATGCAATGGCGCCTGCCAAATCAAGAGTGATGTCCATTTCATCCAGCGGGCCATCCGTCTCAATGGCGTCATCCAGCGGCCCCTGGGCTTTGACCAACATCTCAAAAGCAGAGGTGAACTTGGACAAGTTTTCCTCTGGAAGTGTCAGGCCGGCGGCCATCGCGTGACCACCAAATTTTGTAATCAGGCCAGGATGAGAGGCGTCAATCGCCACTAGAGCGTCACGCATGTGGAACCCTTTGACCGAGCGCCCGGAACCTTTGAGCATACCGTCTGATTCCTTGGCAAAAGCAAAAACGGGCCTGCCGGTGCTTTCCTTGACTTTTGAGGCAAGCAGGCCAACCACGCCCTGATGCCAGTCTTTGTGGTGCAAAACAATGCCGGCAGGCACCCGGTCGTGTTTTTTGAGCACCCTGATAACGCTATCGGCCAGCTGCTGCATTTCGTGCTGTATTTCCTTGCGCCTGGAGTTGATCTCATCCAGCTGCATGGCCAGTTCCTGCGCAATATCAGCAGAGTTGGTCAGCAATAACTCAATACCAACGCTCATATCCTCCAGTCTGCCAGCGGCATTCAATCGTGGCGCAGCGTAAAAGGCGAAATCCTGCGCCTCGCATTTTTCCGGTGGTCGTCCGGCCACCTCCAGCAAGGTTTTGATGCCGGTGCAGCACTGGCCTGATCGAACCCGATTGATACCAGACTCAATAAGCACCCGGTTGTTTTTGTCCAGGGGCACCACATCGGCCACTGTGCCCAGGGCCACCAAATCAAGATAGCCAGTCATCGCCGGCGGCTTGAAATCATTGAAATGACCGGATTCAATCAGCTTGGCCCGAACTCGTGCGGCCAGATACCAAGCCACACCAACTCCAGACAGGTTGCCCGAGGGGAAATCGGAGTGGTGGTTGTTTGGGTTGACCACGGCCAGGGCAGGGGGGAGTTCATCGCCGGGCAGGTGGTGGTCGGTGATAATAACCTCCATTCCGAACTCATTGGCTGCTTTAACCCCATCATGTGAAGAGATGCCGTTATCAACAGTGATGATCAATTCACCACCCATGTCCTTGATAATCGGGATAAGCGGGGGTGTAAGGCCATAGCCAAAATCAAACCGATTGGGCACCAGGAAGTCCACATTGTGATGTTTGCAATCACGCAGAAATCGGATCATGACAGCCGTGGCAGTCGCACCATCGGCATCGAAATCACCAACAATAACAATCTTCTCATTGTTTTTGACCGCCTCAACAATACGACCTGCGGCAACATCAATGTCTGGCATTCTGTCTGGATGAACCAATTCAGCCAGGCGCAAAGAGAGATCCGCTGGACTTTTGATACCGCGAGCCGCGTACACGCGCTGTAGCACGGGGTGTAAAGCGGAACCCTGCAGTTCCTGGGGCACTTCAGCCTTTCTTCGTTTTATCTTCAACATGGAGAAAATCCCTCGGTTATTGTCAATCTGACAAGATGCACAGCCTGCGAAAATGACGAGCACTCCCCCTTCGACGAGCGAGCGCTTGCCATGAGCGAGGAGAAGCGGGAGTGAGAGCTTCATTTGACCAGGTTGGCTTACGGTGAATCCAGATAGCAGGCGAATCGCCGCGCCTATCCGCAAACCGAGCCAGGCCGTGCATCTTGTCAGATTGTTAAAGAACACCTCCATGATAGATAGTGGCGAAATTATCATGTCAGCTAAACGGAATTTATCTCCTTATTGAGGTATGGGGCAGGTCGGTGGGGGGGGGTATTATGCTTACTCCAGGCGCTGCATCAACGAGACCAGTGCTTTGTGACCCGCAAATAAATATGATTCTGTGAGCAGGTAAACCGTTTTCATCGATACTTCTTCTTCATCAGGGCCACGACAATAGCCTTGGCCTCTTCATCCGTCACCAGTTTGGTGATGTCAACATCACCGCAAAAAATAACCCACGTACAATCGGGGTCAAATCCCAGCTGGTTCCACTTCAACGGTTGGGCCGGTTCAAAATCCCACGCATAAACTGTGCATGGCTTCAGACCTTTGATTTCATAATCCAGAATCACCTCTGCAATATCATCTATTAAACAAGTCATTTCCGACCCTCCATTTTAGCGATTTCCCCCAACCCCCAGTCGCACAGGTCAATAGTTCCAATAGCATAAACCCGTCGGCTCTCGGTTCTGCGCTTCAGATCCTGCAATGCGGCTTCTTTTGTCTTGTGAGCATAAGGGCGTTTTGCATTCAGTCTCACGCGCTTTAGCTTCCCGTGCCTCTCACGAATAACAACCGATTGGATCCCTGCTTTTCCCAAAACCGGAAACTCATACAGCACAATGGCGCCGCCAGGTCCATCCTCCTCGAATTTAAGCTCGTATCTATACAGATTCATGTCACACATTTACCTTTCAACCAACATACTTCAGGCAGGCTTGTTTCACTGATCGAGTGCCGTATGCGCGAACCAGAGTCTCAGACGCAAAAATGCGTTTATTCTCATCGTCTGCCGCCAATTCCATGAAGCCGTGGTTCTCCATTGGAGAACTCTCGCCTGCCTCAATCACACACAGAGTCCAATCCTTCTTCAGTGGCATTATGGTCATTTTATTTATCCGTCATCAATTACTCGAAGCAATGATAGACGGCAACGAAATCACCGCATAAACCCGCCAATTCGCAACACGGCAGCAATGAGATCATCGAGGTTATCCCGAGCAATACCAACATGACACCATTTATTCAGATTTTCATTGGCACCGGCAGATTCGCCAACATACATGCCCACAAACCGAACCCCCATCCGCAACAGCATGGATGAATCCACACCACCCCCCCCCATATAACCATCGGTAAAGAAAAAATTCACATCCGCCGCTGCCAGCCGCTGAGTGTTTTTGGACACCATTTCAGCCACGCCCTCACCAGATGAAAACGCACGAATCCTGGGAGCCACATAATCCATATCTCTCAAGCTGAAAATGGGGTTTTCATTCTGCATAAAGCCTGCATAAGAGAGAATTAAATCTCCTTCGGCCAGACCTGCGCAAGCCAACTTGCCGAAGACTAAAGCCACCACGCGGGCATAATGCTCTGGAGTACCACACATGGAACCGGAGCAATCAATGATCAAATTCACCCGTGCTTTTTTTCCAACGGCCTTTTTATGTCGATAAAGATTGTCCAATCTACCGGCAATTAGCGCGCGCTGGTTGAATCGCTTCGACGGGCTGTTGTTATTGACCTTGTTGATTTTGCCCTGCAAAATATGGCGCATGGCCTGATAGAGTCGATCAACATCTTTCCTGTCCACATAAACAGGAACATCCATTAACCGCTTAACGCTTTTTTCATCCACACCGCCAGGTCTGGGGTCACCGCCAAGAATACGCTCACTGCGCTCATCATCTGCGGCAGACGAAGAAACCTCAACGGCCCCTTCAAGCAACTCGGCCAATTTCTCATCGGCGCCTTTTTCATCATCGCCCAGGATGACGAACAAATGGTCTTCCCCATCCTCCGGCGGCTTGCCGTACTCCTGTATAAAATCGCGGCAGACATGAACAACCTCCCAGGTATCCTCACAAGCCACCA
This sequence comes from Lysobacterales bacterium, assembly GCA_026996795.1. Classification (GTDB taxonomy): domain Bacteria; phylum Pseudomonadota; class Gammaproteobacteria; order Xanthomonadales; family Marinicellaceae; genus S144-45. Next base: position 14,315 of record JALWKC010000066.1, read on the forward strand.
ATCGTTGATAATACTTAATCGACTCAGGACCGCATCCTGCGGTCTGTCCGTCACGATTCTGGATCACCACCAATTCCGCATAAACGGTTTCCAAATCAGGTAAGCCGGGGTAGGCAACGCCGGACAGCGTAGAGATTGGCGAAAAGGCACAATGCGCAAGTGATTTTTTCTCAGACAGCGTATCTTCTGCCTTCTTGCATTCATCAACCAAATCATCCCAACGGTAAGGAACCCCGTTATCAGAGCTATCCTGCGCCTCGATGCGGATGTCCTCGAATCGGTTCAACAGTGAAAATGGGATGCCGAGATCATTAAGGCGCTTTGACACGGATGTAATATCGCGTTCTGTGTACCGCGCATGCGACAACTCATGCCTCACCAACCGGTCAAAAATCTGCAGTGGCTCCACACCATCCAGTGATGCAGAGAGGAACCTGTCACCTACAACAACGTGATGGGTGTTGTGGTGATAAGCCCAACAGGTACTGGGGTGATTAGGTTTGAAAAAAAACCGGATGCGCTCACCATCTGGAGCAAGCCCTTTAAGCAGGCATCCGATCCATGCTTTGCGGGCCAATTTCTCACCAACTGATCTCATACCATGCACCATCTATTCAACTGTCGAGATTATAGAAGGCAGTAAATTGACCACGCTACTCCTCCAAGGCAGTAGCAATCACTGTCAGGTTTTCCACGGGAGCCTTGATGGTCTCAAAAACATATCGCATTCGAGACTGATTGGATTTCATTGGTCGTGATTTATTCAATTCCAGCACAAAACAACCATCCTTGACGGTCAGGGCTGAGGCGAGGGTGCCGATGGCCTCATAGCTCAACGATGTAACGTCCTTGATCAGCAGCCCAACCTTCACCCCGCTTTCAGCCTGGCGAAACAATCGCGTCAAATAGCCGTCTTCCCAGTTGTTATGGTGATACTCACCCAAAAGATCGTCCCTGCCAACGAGCAGGGAACCTGTTAGCACAAAGGATGATTCACATTTTGAAAGCAGGGCACTTTCAGCCAAATCAAATATTCCCGAGTCTGCCGAACCTAGCAGTAGCGAAGGTTTATCAATCTGCCCCCCTTGAAAATCAGCCGCATCGTCAGGAATCCGAAAAATACGCCACTTTGAAAAAACAGGCTCGCCATTGACGGTCAAGGTATCATTCATTGCCATGCCTCCAGACATTTATCAATCAACCCCACCCGTAGGGTGGATGGGGTTTCGTTCATTGACTTACACTTCAAAATGGTATCTTCGCCACGTACACATCAATGCAACTCATGACCGCCTCAACCTGGGCGGGGTCTGGCTCCCCATCAAATGTCCGCCCAACCCATTGGGGTATTGTGTTAATCAGTTCATCTCGAACATCATCCTGATCGTCGGCCAAATCAACAGCCTCACACAAGTGGCGCAAATTGGCCGGCTCTTCAATTTCATGGGCCAGCGCCAGTTTTTGCATGGCGGAAAAGAAGCCCAGCAAATTGTCTGCGATTTCCTCATCAAATCCCGACTCCTGAACTTTAGAAAGGAGCACTTGATACATGGTTGATAAATCAGTGTTAAACCACTTACGGCGAAACCGGTCTGACAGTGCCTTGTCGGTCTCCTCCACGTTGTAACCGTGGCCTATATTTGTGGTGGCGATAACAGCCAAATTCTCAACTGGAGCACTGATTGTTTCAATCTGTGCTACGCCATCAATCGTACCCAATGGGCGACCGGTAACCAGCGTGTAGTGATCATTTACCGGGGCAAGAGGTGAGGTCAGCAGGTCCAGTTCACGGGCCGGGATTCTCAGAATCTCATCAATCAATAACACCACCTTTTTTCCGTTTGCGGCCATACGAAAAGCCGCAGTCAGTTTCCCGTCCACCCAAACGGACTGAATCTGTCCATCTTCTCCTGGGGCCTGGACATAATGGCCCAGCATATCAATCGCCTCAATGCCAGCATGGCCTTGTAGCACAATCGGTTCATAACCGGACTTCATCGCCGCTTGAACCACTGTATAGGTCTTGCCAAGCCCCTTACCGCCTTCAAGCATCACGGGCTTTTTGAACCAGTATCGACGGATGAACAACTCCATCGGATTGATCTTATCGGCAGCGTCCGTCTCCGGTTTCACATCTTCTGTCAGCAAGTCAATGATCCGGTCTCGCAAAGGAATGGAGCGACCTGTACGTGGGCAGTCAACCTTCATATCCAAAAAAGAAGCAATCGGACCCTCAATAAGAATCGCACGCGATGGGGTGTCTATTCCGGTGTCGGCCATGTTGGCCATGAGTGCCTTGAACGAAACCGCACCGCCCGTCACATCTGGGGCAGGCGTGGTCAATATCTCACGACACAATGACTCATCGACAGTTTGACCCATCCAAAAATTAGAATCATCAGCCTTTCCCAGTAAGTGATAAAGTGTTTTGCCTTTTTGGGTTCCGTGCTGGATAACGGCCACAACACCACCTTTTGGTTCACCCTTGGATTGCATCAAAAAACCCCAACCAACCCAGGCCACCTGGCACCGGGAAAGCACCTCTTTGGAATAACGCTTGCCCTTTTCAAGATCAGATTCTGAATATTCAAGCAGTGGATACACACTTGCCTCCTGTTTGTATTATTGTTTCTACATGGTTATTTTAGGGGAAGGTGATTCTGGCACAAAAAAACCGCCAGCTATGCGGCGGTGTTTCATCTGTAAATAGCCGAGGCGACCTAACTTTCCCCAGCCACTGGCGCCGACAAGAGGTACAGGACAAGGATGATCTCGTCCATCATCGGTTCAACCTTTTCTCTGAAAACAGCCATCTCGTCCGCAAAAACACAGGACACAGACACGCCAGCAAACCGCCCATCTTTCATATCCACAGTGACCATGTACTCATGGTCAATTCCAAGTGAGCGGCACACGTCATGAACAACGGCATCAGCGGCCAGATTCAGCTCCTCCTCCCCCAGGACTGGGGGAGTACCTTTCTCATTACGCATTACGCATCAATCATCCATATCTTCGCCCAGGTCTTCCGGCCGCAGGATGCGGTCAATCTTTTTCTTGCCAACTTGCGCCTTACGCTTGCGAGTCATCTCAACAGCCTTCTTCAGACAGGCGTGAACATGATGTTGGGCATACATCCTGGAAACAGCACCGGCACCAACTTTCTTGCGGCAATACCAGCAAACGATAACACCCATAATAACCACCTTTACACTGTTACTTGGTACAGTTATAGCCTGTTTTTAGAAAACAGGCGTTTTTTTTCAATAACAAGCAAAATGATAGTCGCAATCAACCTCTTCCTTGCCGATCACGACTATTTCAGGGAGGTTAAGGAGGGGCATTAACGCTTTGCATCTCGCTCCAAGGCAGCAGACATTACATTGCCAGCTTGCCTCATTAGCTTGGCTAGTAAATTAGGATTGCTACGCCAGTCTAATGACTCAGGGATGTCGCCCTTGACTGCGCCATCAAAAACTCCAGGGCGATCCTTGGTTTCTGTAAACTGGACAGTGAGTCCTGATTCGTGAGTTGCAACAAGTCTGTCAGTGTCGCACTGCCAGCACTCGCGCCAATTACGTACGATTGGGTGGTGGGTCATTTAGTCCTCCAATTAGTCCGATAAGACCTTCTCAACTGCGATCTGGGCGATCGATCATCAGGAAGCATAACATCATGGTCATCCATCCCCAAAGCAGGCATTGAACACCGGCTGATCAAACCCAGGCACCCACAGACCAACGGCATGGTGGAACGATTCAATGGGCGAATCAGCGAAATCCTCGCCACCACCCGTTTTGATGCTTCCAGGGATTTACGCGAAACCCTTTAAAGCAGGAACCTGTGGGAAACCGTGAGGGAGTACCACCCGTCACCTCCTCCGAGGTGGCTGGAATCCCCCTGCTTTAGCTGGGGGAGGATGTCAATTGCCCAGAAAGGCCAGCCAGGGGAGTGACGGATTTTAATTTCACATTGGCCGGCACGCTCAGTCTGTGCTTTGCGCGTGTGACAGCCACATACAGCAAGCGGACCTCTTCATTGCGCGAATCTTTAAGGCCGGGGAAATCATCAGCCAGACGCAGGTAGTCAAATTCAAGCCCCTTTGATCCGTGAGCGGTAGCCAGGGTCAAATCGTAGCCTGACTCTACCACTTTTCGCTCGAATGCTTCCAGTAAGCCACCTGCGCCATGCCGGTTGACGACATTAACCAGCCGCCCAATCTCGCCATCCACTTTAGTTCGGGCAAACTGCTCAACCTCGCCCCAGGTGCTAAAATGAGACAGTAGTTCATGAGCACACGGCTTGCCTTGCTGTAATTTGATCACAGCCTCCAGAATTCGCTTCATGGTGCCGGCACTTCCCAAGACACGAACACGGCAATCCTCCTCGGCCAACTTGGTGAACAAACTGGAGTTATACCGGGCAATGAAAGTGTCATAAACATCATCTCGACCAACAATGACCTCCGACTCAACATCTGGGTTGCCGATAATCTCTCGATCAGAACCCAGACCACCGGAGATGATGTCAGTGGCCACATCGGCCACCGGCTGGCCGAAACGATAAGAACGGGACAGCCATATTTCCTCGTCGAAATCCATCGCTTGAAGGGCATCAATAGCCCCGCGCCAAGCATAAATCTGTTGGTTAGAGTCTCCGATCAAGACAATCTTTGACCGCTGTTTGCGCAACCAGCCAAGCACAACCGGGTTAAGGTCCTGGGCCTCATCCACAATCACATAGTCAAGCCCCATATTTCCGCTTTTTCGGGCCCATTGTTTGAGATAAAACGTATGGGGGATATTCAGTATGGAACCGGGACTCCACACGTGATTCCATAATTCACGTGCCTTTCTGACAATATGGGCAATAAAGTCTGCATTCGCACCCCCACGTTCTCGCATCACACCCAGAGATTCACCTGTAACATGAACAGGCTCCAGAAGGCGGTCAGAGGAATTACCCCACCGATCCAGAGACTCCAGTATCAGATATGCCTGTGAAAGAGGTGTTCCGCCAGCAAAGTAGGTCAAGCCCAACACCTTGATTACCTGCCACGGAGATAGGTGCCCAATACGTTTGGCGTTATTCGGGCTTAACCGGGAACGGGCCAGTCCGTGATAGGTGGTAAAGGCGCAGCTAGATGGCAGTCCGCGCTTCCGTAAGCTCTTGGCAGCACCATAATTGAAAGCCAAACCTTTACCCTTCATTCCCATATTGTGGAAATTCCAGATAATGGCCTCAGTCAGCAGGGTTTTGCCACTTCCGGCGGGTGATTCGATCTTTACCACCCGGTTATCCGGGTTGATGGCCGCATCCACGCCGACCATCTGCTCTGAGGAGAGGCGAATACCTCTGATAATGTCAAGCATGAGTTTTCCCGATTTTGCTTGACTGGATGATAGAGAGGCTTGATTCTAGCGCGACTCGCTGCAGAAGGTGAAAGAGCCAAGTCGGGTTGAACAGTGCACACGCGGAGAAAGCGCCCACCATGGGGGTTTTTCCCCTGAATAAAAAAGGGTGGCATGCTCCAGTGACGGGATAAAAACAGGACTGTCAGACAACATGCGTTTAGCGATGGATCGGGAGATGGCAGCGCCTACGGTATCAGAGCTGAAATTCTCCCGTCCATCGCACAGCCACGAGAAATGACAGCCGGACTTTCCCTTTCCCACGGCCACAACCCCACAAACCGTGTTGGGATACCACTGGGAAGCCACCCTGTTCAGGATTACCTGTGCGATCCCGACACGGGATACCAGGGGTTCATTAGATGCAGACTCAAATTGAAGTACAGACGCCAGGCAGTCCATATCAGACTCTGCTCTGACGCTCGCGCACAACAGAAACAGCAAAAGCCAATAGCGGCTCATTCAAAGCCATGACGGAAAATCAAATCAATTACAGGCGGGGTGAATGGGATAGCCCCATCGCAAACAACATCCCCATCCAGGGACTCGGCTACGATATACCAGTCAAACGTATTGGGAATTACCTGTATGGGTGTGGAATTGATTGAGATATTGCTTGAATCGGCAAACCAGATAGATGGTTCCACGGTGGAAACAGCGCCCCCTGATTGGCGATGGCAATTAGTCAGAGTCAAGCCTGGCATATAGATAAAACCGTCATAAACATCCATGTTTGTGGTGCTCACCGGGGGGAGGGGATACTCGAACCCATCCAGTGCAAAGCTGACATTCATGGTTGGGCAGTTACCCGGCGCGGCTATCTCGAAATCCTCCAGTTGACCGTCCTGGTCCAGGTCCCCCCAGAAGGACATTCTGCAGTTGAATCCATCCACGCTGGATGGGTCGGTGAGGGCAATATCGCGTGTGCCGCCTGATTGGCCAATCAGGTGCAGCGTATAGGGATTGGCAAAAGCCACATACGGCATAAGCGCAACGAGAATGAGAGTTTTTTTCATGGGCACACCGCTAGTTCGGACTCGTCATTATACCGCTGCGAGAAGTCGGCATTTAGTGCATTATTTTTATCAACAGATCTGATGCGACAAGGGGTATTAAACATGGACTCAGTAATACTCGGGGTCATGGCGAGGATCATCCGCGCATCATGAGCAGAATCTACAGAACGCGCCTGGCTGCGTACATTCAAACAATCAGACACGGTGGCAGCCGCATCATGTGTGCGGACAATAGCATCAGGGAAATAGCCAGGATACCGGCTATTCATCACGGCATAATTTTTGTCATCCAGACGAACTGAAATCCACTCCATTGGGGCCTCGGCAACATGATCAGGCCCATAAACGAAGACCCCAAATTTGTTGGCCGCCATCACTTGTCCTGGCCGGCTAACCCAGCCTGTCATTTCAAACGAATTATCCACCAGTTTATCCTTGCCTGCAATAATCGAAAGCGGAATTTCGGTGGCAGGGTCAATATGCGCAAGCCCAATGGAACGCAAAAACTCTGATCCTGACTGATTGACCCGCCGATGAACATGCACCACAGAGCCCAGATCACGGCACAGTCCAGCCTCTGCCGGGCGACGAACGTCTGAAATAATAACCGCATCGGCTTTTGACTCTGCCAGGCGTTGACGCATGGTTACTGACAACCAATCAGGACCAATTTCTTCTCTTTTGCGAGCACTTGTTTCAATAAGCAAGTCACGCGGTGTTTTTCCACCCAACTCTGCACGCGGGGTATTTTTAGCCGACTGGCAGGTGAAGTCGGTAACCGATAAATCGGGGTAGGACTCGATAACCACGTCAATCAAAATCGAAGCAAAAGACGTTCTCTCAACATTCAAATTCGGAGACATACCGGCCATAAATTGGTCACCAACGGTATCTTTTCCAGCATTGGAGGAGCACACAAAATGACCGTCAATATCAAAAACGGCACCGGCAATTCCAATAACATAAGGGGAATCAGTCATATTCAACTCCGTAATCTGGGGATATTTTAGCTTTCACTTCTGCAGCATCACGATACAAACGGGCTTTCAAGGTGACGCCTGGATTATTTCGGGGTATTTCAGCAGCCATGGCGAGAATTGCGGTCACATTTGCAGGGCTATGCAGAAGGTGTCGTTGGGAGTAAAGGTTCAGGGTTTCTGTAATGACTGAAGCCTGCCCCAAGTCATCTACAACAATGGCGTCCCCATAGTCAGGGAAGGCGGCGCACAACACAGTATAGCGTTCAGGGGAAACAGGAAGGGAGCACCACTGTTGCCGGGGTGCGATTTTCGGTCTAGCCGGCTTTTCAGGCCACAGAGAGTCGGTGATGCCAAACACGCCACGACTGTCAGGCGCATAGATTGATGGGCAATCAAAGTCGTCCCCGCGCACCTGGCCGATCAAATCACCAGAAGCCACCTCTATAGGCACGAGGGATTCTTGCTCTTCCAGCCCCAGGACACACTCGCTGACCAGTGGAACAAACTCCCTTTGGGGTGCAACATAGCCATTATCCGGCATCATTTCCACCGGCCACTGGTCTGGTCGCTCAAGCAGGCTAAAATCATCAGCCATCACCTGCCGGTGCGCATGAACCATCAGAGACATATCAGAGAGGTTTCGGATTCGGTCAGCTGTATATTCAGATCGTATTCCGGTGACCACCACCAGTTTACCGCCACTAGCTCCAAAACGTAGCGCCTCATCAGCCAATATGTCGATTAGGGATTGCTCAACATCTGCACTTGTGTCACCAAGGTGCTTCTCGCAAAATACCTCATCTACACGCAATCCAAGATCAACCAAGGCATCTGGGGAGGCCAAAAGACTAGCCCCAGCCTGGTGATTTCCACCCAGTAACTGCCGACTGTAAAGCACAATGTGCATTTGTGAAAGATCAACAATCCGGAAATCCCCTGGGCTTAATCCAGCAAGACCAACGATCCGCTCGGCAATCAGGCTTTCGCCGGCCCCACGCACACCCAATAAATTTCCATTTTGATCCACCACGCCGGCGGAAATTCCAATAATAGCAGGCATATTCATTTATGGGTTACTCCGCATGATGGCTTGGCGGCATCGTGTGAATCCCGGACTTTCTCCCGGTTGCGATTTTGGCTTAAATGCAGCGCTACTACAGAACGCACATACTCACTCTCATCCTTCATTAACGCTTCAATCTGTTCCAGATTAAGATATGACCAAAGGTGATTCGCTGCCGCCGCACGAACATACTCATTCTCATCCTCCACCAAGGCCTGAATTTGTGCCGGGTTGAGATATGGGCCAAGGTGTTTCGCAACTGCCACGAGCACCTCCGGGATCTCATCCTCCACCAGGGTCTGAATTTGCTCGGGGTTGAGCCAGGGGCCAAGGTGTTTCGCAACTGCCTTGCGTACCCGCCAACCCTTGTCCTCCACCAAAGCCTGAATCTGCTCCTCGCTCAGGTTTCCCCCGAAGGATATTATCAATGCCGCCTTCTGGTCGGGTCCGCTATCCTCAGAAAGGAGCCTGTTGATATTTGCTTGAACCGCAACCCACCCCTGCGCCTTCAGAAATTCAGCGCGGGCTTGCGGGCCGCGGGCCATAAGTGTCATCCCCCACCCAAAATTCGTCCCATGTTTTAATCTCCATTGAAATACCTCCTGGATATTGATTGCTTACATTCCCGGCTCATCCGGGTTCTGATCAACGCCCCTGTCCGGGGTATTGGCACCGGCAGAGTAGGCTGCGTTGAGTTTTTTGCTGGCTTCCTGAATTTTTCCAGAAGGGCTGGCATGGGCAGGAATTAGATCTTTCAGGTCAATTCCTTCAGGTAGACGGCCGTAGCGAAGCGCCACATGAGCCACTGTGTCGCCATACTTGTCTGCCAGTTCCCACCGGTCAAAGCCAGGCGGCAGGTGGCCGCTGTAAGCCGCCTCATGCGCCACTGTCCGGCCATTCTTGTCTGCCAGTTCCCATTGGTCAAAGCCAGGCGGCAGGTGGCCGACGCAAGCCGCCACATGCGCCACTGTCCGGCCATTCTTGTCTGCCAGTTCCCACCGGTCAAAGCCAGGCGGCAGGTGGCCGCTGTAAGCCGCCACATGAGCCACTGTGTCGCCACTCTTGTCGGCCAGATCCCACCGGTCGAAGCCAGGCGGCAGGTGGCCGCCGGCAGCAGCCTTGTGCGCCACTGTATAGCCAATATTGTCGGCCAGATCCCATTGGTTAAAGTCAGGCGGCAGGCGCCCATAGTAAGCCGCCTCATGCGCCACTGTCCGGCCATTCTTGTCTGCCAGTTCCCATTGGTCGAAGCCAGGCGGCAGGTGGCCGCCGGCAGCAGCCTTGTGCGCCACTGTATAGCCAATATTGTCGGCCAGATCCCACCGGTCGAAGTCAGGCGGTAGATGGC
>JALWKC010000067.1 GCA_026996795.1 Lysobacterales bacterium
CCAGTCCCTGGATGCCATTTACCAGCCCGTGCCGGAACTGCCGCCCATGCCCGAAGACATTGTCTCGGGCAAGGCCGATTACCTCATCATCGCTCATCCGGATTTCATTGGCCCGGCTTTGCAACCCTTGGTGGATCATCACCGGCAACAGGGCACTGTCAAGGTGGTGGATGTCCGTCAGATTTATGCGTGGTTCAACCATTACAACGTGGACGCGCAGGCCATCGCCGACTACATCGCCTTTGCCGTGGCCAACATGGGCACCACCCAGGTGTTGCTGGTGGGTGGCGACAGCTATGACTACCAGAATAAACTGGGCCTGGGCGCTATCAGCTTTGTGCCAACCCTCTATGCCCAGACCGATGACCTGATTCGTTACGCCCCGGTCGATGCCAAGCTGGCCGACGTGGACAACGACAACGTGCCGGATGTGGCCCTGGGGCGGCTGCTGGTGCGCAGTGAAGACGAATTGCAGGCCGTGGTCAACAAAATCCTGGCCTATGAGAACAAAACCTATGGCAACAGCGCGGTGTTCGCTGCTGACCAGTACGACGCCGGACAAGGCTATTCCTTCAAGCAGGATGCCCTGGACCTGATTGCCACCTTGCCTGCCGATTGGCAAAATGGCATTGGCCCCAACCAGAAAGCCTTTGTGGATGACGACGGCGTTGCCCAGGCCAGGGCCAAAATCACCCAGGCCATCGAGAATGGCGTGGCGCTGACCAGTTTTGTGGGCCATTCCGGACCCAGGGACTGGACCTACAGCGGCCTGTTCAAAGCCGCTGATGCGTTGGCCTTGAACAACGACGGCAAACCGACCCTGGTGACCCAATGGGGTTGCTGGAACACCTATTTCGTGTCCCCGCAGGAAGACACCATGGCGCACGCATTCATGCTCAACGCCAATGGCGGCGCTGCGGCCGTGCTGGGCGCCAGCACGCTGACGCAGGCCGATGCCGAACGCGGTCTGGCCAAACTGGTGTTGCGGAACCTGACCAGCGGCGGCATGAACCTGGGGCAGGCGGTGTTGCAGGCCAAGCAGGAATGGGCCACACAACACCCCGAAGACCTGGATGTGATTCTTGGCTGGAACATCCTTGGCGATCCGGCCACACGGCTATAATTCACAACGCCCCTGCCTGAACCAGCGGGTGTCCGTCAACCCAGGCAAAAAACCCGTCCCTGTGGCGGGTTTTGTTTTGCTTTGATCGGTAAAAGTTTGTCTGCTTGTTTTTTCTGAAGACCATTCGTGCGATTTGGTCACGGCGGCGCCATTAGCCGTCCTTTTGGTTTTAATCCACCTGCGGCTGCCCTACAATAACGGACTGTTTCATTACCTGCAGAAGACCTCATGCGTCACCGGATTATCATTCACTTTGGCGAGCTGACTCTGAAGGGCCAGAATCGCCGCGAGTTTGTCAAAAAACTGCGTCAGAACGTGCGCCGCAAATTACAGGCCATGGGCTACGGGCCGGACAATGGCTGGGACGTGGTGGCCATTCATGACCGCATGTTTGTGGAGGTTCCGGCCGAGCACAGCGACGATATCGAGCAAGTGCTGCGGGTCATTGCCGAGATCCCCGGCATTGCCTGGCTGACTCATGTGCACTGGTTTTCAGTCAAAGAATACAACATTTTTTCGCCCCGGCCAGAGCTGGACTTTCTGGATCAACTGATTGAAAAACTAGGCCAGGAAAGCTATCGGGACGGGGCCAGTTTTGCCGTGCGGGTCAAACGTGCCGACAAGCGATTCGCCATCGGCTCCAAGGCGCTGGAACAACGTCTGGCAACCGTATTGCTAAAAAACACGCCGTGGAAAAAGGTCAACCTGAAGCACGCCGACCAGTTTTTTTACGTGGAAATCTCTTCCCGCGGCATGGCGGTGTTTACCAACCGCATCAAGGGAGCCGGTGGCCTGCCGGTGTCTTCCACCGGTCGCGTACTGACCCTGTTGTCCGGCGGCTTTGACTCGCCGGTGGCGGCTTGGCTGATGGCCAAGCGCGGTTGCAACATAGACCTGATCCACTTTACCGCCAATCACGTGCGCGCCAATGACCTGGAATCCTACAAGGTCAGCCGCATTGCCAAACGCTTGAGTGAAATCGCCGGCAAGGTGCGCCTGATTACGGTGCCCTACACCCATTTTGACCTGGCCCTGATGGACAAGGGGCTGGACTACGATCTGATGCTGTTTCGCCGCTTCATGGCCAAGGTGGCCAGCCGCGTGGCCGACGAACTGCACGCGCAGGCGCTGGTGACCGGCGACAACCTGGGGCAGGTGGCCTCACAAACGCTGGAAAACATCGTTTCCATGACCAAGTCCATCGAATACCCCATCCTGCGGCCATTATTGACCTACGACAAGGACGAGATTATTGCCCTGTCGCAAAAACTGGACTTGTTCGAGGTGTGCAAGGAACCCTACAAGGACTGTTGCGCGTTGATCAGCAACAACCCCAAAACTCGCACCTATCACGACCGCCTGCAAGCGGTGGAAGAACGGTTTTTCCCCGACTACGATGAATTGATTCAGCAGACCCTGGACGAACGGCAGCAAATCACCTATCTTTTTGGCCAGCGTCAGACTGAAAAGCCCCGCGCCCAGGCCGTTGAAACAACCACTTCAAGTGAGCCTGGCGACGCATGAGCATCACCATCCGCCCCATCAAGCCCCAGGACAACCCGGCCCTGTTCACGGTCATCGAAACGGTGTTGCTGGAATTTGGCAAAACCGGCGAAGGCTATGCCATTGCCGACCCGGAAACCCGCCGCATGTTTGAAGCCTACGACCGGCCCGGCCGCGCCTACTGGGTGGTGGAAAAGGACGGCCAGGTGCTCGGTGGCGCGGGATTTGCGCCGGTGGACAACTGCGATGACCCGGGCATTGCCGAATTGCGGAAAATGTACTTCATGCCCGAGTTGCGGGGCCAGGGCCTGGCCGATGAGCTGATCACCCTGTGCCTGGAGAAAGCGCGCGAAGCCGGTTATCACAGTATGTACCTGGAAACCATTCCGGAAATGCAGGCGGCGCAGAAGTTGTACCGCAAACACGGCTTTACCTACATCGACCAGCGCATTGGGGATTCCGGACATCACAAATGCCACGTCTTCATGCAACGGGTGCTCTGAGCATGGCCAAGGACAAAAAAGCCTACCGCTGCACCTTGTGCGATGCCACCTTCACCAAATGGGCCGGGCAGTGTGGCGCCTGCGGGCAATGGAACTGCCTGGAAGAAATTGCCGTGGCGCGTTCCGGCGCGGCCAAATCCTCAACCCGCTTCAGCGGTTACGCCGGAGAAGTGTCCGATCGCAACATCAGCAAGCTGGGTTCGGTCAAAAGCGAGAATTACCGCCGCGCAAGCACCGGCATGAAGGAACTGGACCGTGTGCTGGGTGGCGGCCTGGTGGAAGGCTCGGTGGTGCTCATTGGCGGCGATCCGGGCATTGGCAAATCCACCTTGCTGTTACAGGTCATGGCCAGTCTTGGTGGTGGACTCAAACCGCTTTACGTCACCGGTGAGGAATCCCTGGCGCAAATCGCCATGCGCGCCGAACGCCTGGGGCTGGACGCTTCCGGCCTTGACTGCCTGAGCGAAACCGGCGTGGAAAACATCATGGGCGCGGCCCTGGCGGCCAAGCCTGACCTGATAGTGGTGGACTCCATACAAACCCTGTACACCGAAAACCTGACCTCCATTCCCGGCTCCGTGTCCCAGGTGCGCGAATGCGCCGCGCAGCTGGTGCGTTTTGCCAAACAGCATGGCGTTTCCGTGGTGCTGGTGGGCCACGTCACCAAGGAAGGCGGCATCGCCGGCCCGCGCGTGCTGGAACACATGGTGGACACGGTGCTGTATTTTGAAAGCGACGGCAACAGCCGTTACCGGGTGCTGCGCGCGCTCAAAAACCGCTTTGGCGCCATCAACGAAATCGGCGTGTTTGCCATGACCGAAAAGGGTGTCAAGGAAGTGGGCAACCCATCCGCCATTTTTCTCACTGAACACCGCCCGGACAAACCCGGCAGCGTGGTGATGGTCACGCGCGAAGGCACGCGCCCCTTGCTGGTGGAAGTGCAGGCACTGGCCGACCAAAGCCCGCTGGGCAACCCGCGCCGCCTGACCGTGGGCCTGGATCACAATCGCCTGGCCATGTTGCTGGCGGTGTTGCATCGCATGTGTCAGGTGCCCATCCACGACCACGATATCTTTCTCAACGTGGTGGGTGGCATCAAAATTAGCGAAACCGCGGCGGATCTGGCCGTCATCCTCGCTATTCTGTCCAGTTTCCGTAATCGGCCCCTGCCGCGCGACACCATCGTGTTTGGTGAAGTGGGCCTGACCGGCGAAATCCGCCCGGTGCCCAATGGTGAAGACCGCCTCAAGGAAGCCGCCCAGCACGGCTTCAAACAGGCCATTGTGCCCAAAGCCAACCTGGGTCCGTGGTCCAAATCCCTGAACATGAAAACCATCGGTGTAGACCAGATCAGCCAGGTGCTGGAGCTGGTTTAAGGCCCTGCTATCAGATTCTGGATGCTTATAGGCTCTGGATGGCTATAGGAAAATTTATAGCATGTGTTTGGCGTTTCACTGTGTGGCTTCCTGAATCCGCTCAGCCCACAAGTCCAGTGGTTCCACGGCTGCGCTTCATTAGAGGTTTCCGGTTCTTTTTGCTGCCGGAATTCCAGCGGTGTCAAATCCCCAAGTGATTCATAGTGGCGTATCTCCTCAGGTTGTTTGTTTTGTAACTACAAATCAACCAGATACGCCACTTCTTTTCAACTCTTCAAACACCAGATTTGGTTATAACTCCGGTTTTTGAAACCACGAAACTGCAGGCATAAAAAACGCATCCAGTAAGTGTGGATGCGTTTTCTGGTTCAGGCCGAAGCCTGAAAACGGGCTGAATGCCAGCCTCGAAAGTCGGTGACTTCAGGGAAGCTTTGATCGAATCATGAACTCGCTACTCACGCCTGAAATGTCCGATAACTGCGTTGAAGTCCTTGCCAATAGCCCGCTATTGGCGGCGAATTTCGCCTTGTTCTCGACCATTTCCGGCATAAGCTGCTTCTTCGTCCAGATTCAATCAGAGCTTCCTTAGAGGATGTTGACATTCACGGCCTGTGGGCCTTTTTGTCCGTCTTCAACGTCGAACTCAACTTCCTGACCTTCGGCCAGTGTTTTGAATCCGTCGCCTTGAATGGCGCGGAAGTGAACGAACACGTCGTTGCCGCCTTCGCGCTCAATAAAACCAAAACCTTTTTTCTCGTCAAACCATTTTACGCGGCCAGTAGTAGCCATAGTGTATCTCCAAAATATAATGTTGTTGCTTTTGGCCGGAGGACACCGTGGAAAACCACTGATTGTCTGGGCCAAATCTCAAAGTGTGGAAAGAAGAGCAGAAAGAACTTACGAATCTTACAAGACGTGGCGGTTAAGCCGATGTTGCAGAGGTAAATTTTGCCGCTGTATTCCTTACCAGCGGGGCCATTCTAACCCATCTTTGTTCACAACGGGGAGTTTCACGCAAAAAAGCGCGTTTATTGCGAAGATCCCGCGCCACTGCTGGCCTGCTGCTGGCTGCTGGCCCAGTCACGCGCCTGGTGCATGAGTTCGGCAAAGGCTTCGGCCTGGTTGTTTTGCACCAGGTCCACCAGCCGGGTGACGGTATCATTGAGGGCGTGCAGGGTGCTGAGGTTGTAGTGGTTGAGTTTCTGGATTTCAAAATAGAGGCTGGGGTTTTCCTGCGCCACTTTACGGGCGATGCCCAGTTGCGCGTCGAAGGTGGTGCTGGACAGTTGTGCCAGGGTGTCGGCGGCTTCTCCCGATTCGGCCAGCACGGTCAGAAAAGCCAGGTTGAGTGCGTGCGACAAGCCCAGGACGTAGGCGATAAGCCGGTCATGGTCTTCCAGCTTCATGGTGATTTGTTTGGCCATGGTGGGTTGAAAAAGGGCTTGCGCCTGAGCCAGTGAATCGCGCCCGTCGATGTCAATGAAGATCACGTGTTTGCCCGACAGCAGGCGCGCGTCCGGCCCGAACATGGGGTGGATGGAGACCACCCGGCAACCGGCATCGGCCAGTTGGCGCAAGGGCAGCTTAAGCGGGCTTTTGATGGAGCCCACGTCCATGACGATGCCAACGGGTTTGAGTTGTGTCAGGTCGCTGAGAATACGCGCACTGGCAGCCAGCGGTGCGGCCACCACGATAAAGTCATGCTCCAGCGGGGACTGATGGAAGTCGCCAATGTTTTCCGCCGCATTGTGGTGAGTGTCCGGGTCGGAAATCTGTACCGCAAAGCCCTGGGATTGCAGAAAACGCACAAACCAGCGGCCCATGGCGCCATTGCCGCCTATAACCAATGCAGTTTTGTTGCTGCCCAGGGCCGAACTGGCCACCTTCTGGTTTTCCTGTTTCTGCAGGGAAGCGCGGATAATCAGGCTGAACAGTTCGTTGATCAGTTCCGGCTCAAGGCCGTGTTTTTCTGCCAGCGCACGCGCGCGGGTGAGCAACTGCTTTTCCCGCTCGAAATCGCGCGTGGCTTTTTTTGTGACCAGCTTCTCGCGACCGATGGCATCCACATTCATTTGACGTTCAGCCAGTAGTTGGATAATCTGTTCATCAATTTGATCCAGCTTTTCACGCAGCTGTTCAATTTTGGAATTGTTCACGGATGATGACCTGTAAGCTGTGGGGAATGCGTCTGGAACATCATAGGGAAAGGGTTGCAAAGGTCAACCCGATTTTTTGGGCCATGGCCCGTTTCAATTTTCCATAAGGGGGAATTTTCATGAGAAAACTTTTGTTGTGTGCGGCTTTATTGATTTCAGCTGCGGCCAGCGCCGGCAGTCGGCCGGTGGTGGCGGTGCTGGATTTTATGAATGACACCGGCCATGGGGGTGGAAGTGGCAACCCGGCCTACTGGTTTACCGGCCGCGCTGGTGCCGACATGGCTGACATGTTGGCCAATGAACTGGCCAATACGGGCGCTTTCCGTGTAGTGGAACGCAATAAGCTGGACAAAGTGCTGCAAGAGCAGGATCTGGGCGCCTCTGGCCGGGTTTCCTCCCGCAGTGCGGCCAGAATTGGCAAGCTCACCGGGGCGCAGTACCTGATCACCGGCAAGGTGTCGGACTACACCGAAACCGGTAGCAGCTCCGGTGGTGGCATCAGCTTTAAGGGCATTTCCCTGGGCGGCAAGCGGAAAAAATCCTATATTGCCATTGACCTGCGGGTGATTGATGCCAATACCGGCGAAATCGTGCATTCACGCACGGTGGAAGGCACCAGCAAAAGCGGCGGCATGCGCGTGGGCATTCATCGTGGCGGCGTGGGCGCCAGCGTCGGCGGCGGCAAGAAAACGCCGGCTGGCAAAGCCATTCGCGCGGCCTTGATTGAAGCCAGTGATTACCTGGCCTGTGTCATGGTGGATCAGGACGGTTGCCAGCGCGAATACCGCGCCAAGGAAAAACGTCGCCGGGCCAAGACCAAGAGCGCCTTGTCACTGGACTGACGACCGGGCCGGAATGCAGGCAGTTCACTCCGGGTTGCTAGGGAGGCTCTGATTGAATCTGGACGAAGCAGGTTATGCCGGAAATGTTAGAGAACAAGGCGAAGTTCGCAGCAAATAGCCAGGCTATTGGCGAGAACTTCAACGCAGTTATCGGACATTTCAGGCGTGAGAAGCGAGTTCACGATTCGATCAGAGGCTCCCTAGTGTAAAGGCCCGATGATTGAATAAAAGCGGAGACCGTTTCAGGCAGAAATGGCTCCGCTTTTTTTATGTCCCCCGTTGTGCCTGTGGCCAGCCATTGGCGTAGCTGGCTGGATGAAATGGCAGGCGATGGCCACAGGAGCGGTCTATCCCGTGACCAGCATTGTGCCTGCTTGGCTGGAGGCGCTGTGGAAAAGAAGCCGTTGTGGTTGTTTTTTCTGCCACCGGCAGCACAATCACCCGTGATGGGGCTTGTTGTGCTGCTGCAGCCACTGGCAGGCGGCCTGAACCTGCCCCGTGTGACCCACATGAATCGGGTCGGCACTGAGGTTGGTTCCTGCCTGTGGCTTCTCTCGAATTCTCCCTAGATTTCCTTGGAAGTGATGCGCGGTTTCACTTCCAGTTGCATTAGTTTCCGAAAATATTCCACCGGGATGCCTTTGGTGTATTTCATTTCGTAGTGTTTGGTGGCTGCCTTCTCGGTTATGATTTCGCGCGTGAAGTGCTCTTTAGCCCAGGTTTCGCGTCGCAAGCTGCTCCACTCGGTGGCGTCAATGCGGGCATGCGGGTCGTTGTAATTGATGTCCCGGATGAATGCTTCCGGTACGGGGACTTCGGCATCCAGCGGATAACGGAGGACATAGCGGCCTTGATCATCCAGCAACACCTGGAGCTGACACCAGGGCTTGAAGCCACTGTATTGGCTGTTCTTGTCTTTTTTCAGAAACACCAGAAAGCGTTCGCCTTCGTTGATCCGGTCAGGGTAATAACAGGCCCAGTCTTCCAGGCCTTCGGCCCTGACCTCAATGTAGTCGTCTTTGTTGACCTCACCCTTATAAGGCACCAGTATCTTGAGCCAGGCCGTGCCACTGGCATTGAGGTTACGGATTTTTTTGTAGTCAATGTCCTCAACCTGGGCGATGGCCACCACATCGGCCCAGCGGGCGGCTTCGGCAAAGGAATGGAATTCCGGGGGCGGAGTGACGGTTTTTTCTTTGGGAGTGGCAAAGGCCGGATCCGCCACCTGCGCCAAACTGGTTACGGAGACAATCAGGCTGGTCACTAGAGCCATCAGGGTGAACAAAGGGGACTTAAGGGACATGGGCGGCTCCTGAAAACTCAAAAACATCAATCACTTGCGCCATTGTTTTGATAAGGATTATGACCGCGATTTTCAAGGGGTTACGCCCGTTATTTTCGCTTTTGATCTGCCTGAGACGCCAATGGCTCCTGCCACTGGCCGATTTTCTGACCCATTTTGACGGCCATGCCGGCGTGCAGATCGGGCAGGAAGTGCACGCTGTCCTTGGGGAACAGCAGGATGACCGTGGAACCGTAATTGAAGCGGCCCATTTCTTCCCCTTTGCGCAACACGGTGGCCGGTTCCGGGGTGAGGGTGGTGACGGTTTTGGCATAGGGTGGAGTGACTTCGCCGTGGAAGACTGTTTCCATGCTGGAAACCAGCATGGCACCCACCATCACCAAGGGCATCTGGCCCAGTGGTGTGTCAAAGTAGCACACCAGCCGTTCGTTGCGGGCAAACAGGCGCGGAATGCTCTGGGCGGTCCAGCCGGCGACGCTGAACAGGCGACCAGGTACGTGCACCGAGTGTGCCGGTTGGCCATCCAGGGGCATGTGAATGCGGTGGTAATCGCGCGGTGACAGGTAAATGGTGATGAATTGACCGCCGTCATAATCCCTGGCCGTCTGGCTGTCACTGGCCAGCAATTCGGCCACTGTGAAGTCAAAGCCTTTGGCCTGAATAATGCGACCGTCCCGGATGGGGCCTACCTGACTGACGCGGCCATCCACCGGTGACACCAGATCATGGACACCGGGGCTGATCGGTCGCACGCCCGGTTTCAGGGCGCGGGTAAAGAAGGCGTTGAAATGTTCGTAATCGTCCGGGTTGGGGCTGATGGCCTCATCCAGGTTGACCTTGAACGCCTGCACGAACTTCACAACCATCCAGTTTTTGACCGGTCGGTAGCGGATGCGTGCTACCTTGTAGGCAATGTGGCTGAGGGTTTTGTGCGGAAGCAGGTATTGCAGGCCGGTGGCCAGGGCGCGTTTCAATGTCATGAGCCGTTGCTGCCGGTGGGGGTGCCCAATGGTTTTTTTTTGGCCAGTGCGATGAGGTCTTCGGCCATGTCCGGCAGGCGGTGCGGGCTGGTGAACAGGCCATAAAGCCGACCTTGCGGGTCGAGCAGAAAAATGGCGGCGGTGTGGTCAACCGGATAGTTGGTGTCCCCAGGCGCGTGTTTGCCAATAAAGTAGGCCACGCCCACTTGTTGGGCGAAGTTTTCGATGGCCTCGGGTGTGCCGGTGGCGGCCTGAAATTCGGGGTTGAAAAAATCGATCCACCGTTTGAGCTGTTGCGGCTGATCGCGTTCAGGGTCCACCGACACGAACAGCACTTTTGGCGGTTTCACGTCTGAGTCGCGTACTTTCTTGTCCAATGCCTGCATGTCTGCCAGGGTGGTGGGGCACACATCGGGGCAATGTGTGTAGCCAAAAAAGACCAGGGTCCAGCTCCCAACCAGGCTTTGTTCGGTCAGTGGCTGGCCGTTTTTATCCACCAGTTGAATGTTCTTCAGCGCCTTGGGCTGTGGATATACCTTAAGCGCCTTGAATGCTGGCTGGGTTGACGCTGCATTTTGCTTGGAAAAGAACAGCCACGACAGATAAAACCCTGACACAATGGCCAATATCAACACCACTATCAGACTTGCGGAAACTTTTCCAGCATGTTGCTTAATGAGGGCGGGATGCCTTTGTGGCTTATCTTGTGACTGGTATTGTGGCGAGTATTCAGGCATGGGTTCCCAAAACAGAAAATGGCAGTTTATTCTATCAGCTTTGGCCAGTGACACTGAACCGCAACCAAAGGTTCCAGAAATTTGGATAAGGAAAGACTAAACCTTGTTTGCTCTCTGCTAGTATGAAGCGTCTTTATTCACTGGGCCTGGTTTCTTCTTTCCAAAAAGTTTGCGTGCTTTACTAAATAAGTGACCAATGCCAACTGCGGTCAGGCCAACGGTAAAACCAAACAGCAGTGAAATGGTTGGAAAAGTAATGTATTTTAATGCGCCGCCGATTTGTGGTACCTGCCCAGCAAACTCTTCAATGGCGTGGGTGACTGAGTGGCTTCCGGCAATACCATGCAGGAGAATGCCGCCACCGACAAGAAACATGGCGAGTGTGCCAATAAAAGCCAGGGTTTTCATTAGTGCCGGAGCAAACCAGAGAAGTGCCCGGCCTATAGCCGCCCGAATACGCTGCGGCGTTGTTTGTAGTGGTCCGCGAATCAGGGCCAGGCCCAAGTCATCCAGTTTCACAATGGCCGCGACCACCCCGTAAATAAAAATGGTGATTAAAACGGCAATGGCGCTGACAACCAGTGTCTGAATTTGAAGTGGTGAGTCCTTGACCACACCCAGGGCAATGACAATAATTTCTGCTGAAAGCACAAAGTCTGTGAGTATGGCGCCCTTGATTTTCTTTTTTTCCAATTCGACAAGGTTAATTTCGGGGTCGAGCAGAGCATGATGCAGGTCTTCCTTATGTTCTTTTTCCTCGGTTGTGTGGAGCAGCTTGTGCAAAACCTTTTCGGCCCCTTCATAAACAAGATAGAGGCCGCCAAGCATCAATAGGGGTTGAATCAGCCACGGCGCCAATGCACTGATGCCCAGTGCCACGGGCACAAGAATGAGCTTGTTGAGAAAGGAGCCTTTCGCGACTGCCCATACAACAGGTAGTTCTCTGTCGGGGTTAACGCCGGTAACCTGTTCGGCATTTAAGGCAAGATCGTCTCCGAGTACACCTGCAGTTTTTTTCAAGGCAATCTTGGACATCACAGAGACGTCGTCAAGCAGGGTGGCGATATCATCCAGTAAGGTTAGAAGGCTACCTGCGGCCATGCGGTGGTACCTGTTGGGTTTGTTTATCTTCAGACGTAGTGTTTGACGCCATTACCGGTTCATCTCTTTAAAAAGGATACAGCCTTGGGGAGACGCTCGAAAGTATACAGTGAAAGCCAACAGAGGGAAATACCAAGGTGGCCCGTCGGGATTTTGTTGTTTGTACCAAGAAACCATGGTAACACCTTGCTTTCATGACTTTCTTTTCCTCTTTCCTTTGCGTATCATCGGAATCTTGACTGGACGTGCCCTGAACCGCAGCAGCAGTTTGGCCAACACCTTAACGCTCACTGGAAATCCATTACAAGTGAACATCGAAAAACCGTTTTCACCGGCTTGTGAGTGCAACAAGCACCCTGTCGGCGAATCCTTGCAGGGCATTATAACCCCCCTTGATCGGCGTCTGCTGGAGGTTGGCTCGGGCACTGGCCAACACGCGGCTTTTTTGGCTTCCAAGTGCCCTCATGTGCAATGGCATACATCGGATTGCAAGCAGAATCATGCGGGTATCAACGCCAGGACCAATGAAACGGATGTGAGCAACGTTTGCCCGCCGGTCCCTTATAAAACAGGACGGGATGCCTTTCTGGCATAGATGCGGATATCGTTTATACCGCCAATACTCTGCACATCATGCCCTTGGTCTTGCGCAGAGCAATTGACACAGAGATCTGGAGTGCCATGTGCGCAGTGGAGCGCGTGTTGTGATTTACGGACCCTTTAACTGCTTTGGCCGTTATACCTGTGAATCCAATGCGACTTTTGACCGGTGTGGGTAAAATTTTGACTTTAATGGACCCTGACAACAAGCGATCCATGCAGGCAGAAACCCTGTTTGCTCAAATTGTTTCTGAGTTGAAGAACTCCGCTGTGTTTTTTGGCCATGGCGTGGCCAGTGCCGAGGAAGAAGCCTTGCTGTTGCTCTCGCACGTGTTGACACGCAATCCGGACTGGATCAACCGCAATCCCCAAACACCCGTGGACGCCGAGCAGGCTCAGCGTATTCGGGCCTTGCTGCAGCGTCGGCTTGATCAGCGCGTGCCCATGAGTTATGTGACCGGGACTGCCTGGTTTGCCGGCCTGGAGTTTGTGGCTGATGAGCGCGCACTGGTGCCGCGTTCCCCTTTTGCTGAACTGATCGGCAAGGGCTTTCAGCCCTGGTTGGGGAATGACCGGCCCGAACGCGTGCTGGATTTATGCACGGGCGGTGGCTGCATTGCCATTGCCATGGCCAAAGCGTTTCCCGCGGCCCGGGTAGATGCAGTGGACCTGTCGCCCGAGGCCTTGTCACTGGCCGAAATCAACCGGGACAAACATGACCTGTCTGATCGCCTGATGCTGATTCAGTCAGATCTTTTTGACGCAGTGACCGGTCGTTATGACCTGATTGTCAGCAACCCGCCTTACGTGAGCAAAGACGAGTATCAGCAGTTGCCGGCGGAATACCGGCACGAACCCGGTCTTGGGCTAGTTAGCGATGGTCAGGGTTTGCAGATTCCCTTGACCATTCTGGCCCAAGCGGCCGATTATTTGTCTGAAGGCGGCCTGTTATTTCTTGAAGTAGGCCATAGCGATCAGGCGCTGGAAGCGGCTTTGCCCGCCGTGCCGTTAACCTGGGTGCTTTTTGAACATGGCGGTTCGGGTGTCTGTGTGTTTTCGCGTGAAGAACTGCTAAACTACCGGCATGAATTTAACCGCGTCTGACGGACCCCCGGCATGAGTCATAACCGCTTTGGAAAACTGCTGACGGTGACCACCTTTGGTGAGAGCCACGGGCCGGAAATTGGCTGCGTCATCGACGGATTTCCGCCCGGATTCCCCGTGGACAGGGAGGCCATTGCGGCCGAATTGCACCGGCGCGCCACGGGCCGATCGCGCCACACCTCACAACGCCGTGAAGCCGACGAAGTGCGGATTGTTTCAGGGGTTTTTGAGGGCAAAACCACCGGCACGCCCATTGCCTTGCTGATTGAAAACACCGATGCCCGCTCACGCGACTACGCCAAAATCAAGGATCAGGTGCGTCCGGGCCACGCCGATTACACGTACTGGAAAAAATACGGCCTGCGCGATTACCGCGGTGGCGGTCGTTCATCGGCCCGGGAAACCACCATGCGCGTGGCCGCCGGCGCTTTGGCCAAAGCCTGGTTGGCGGCCAATTTCGATATCCGCATTACTGGCTGGCTGGCTCAGGTGGGCGAGCTGGTTTTTGATCAGGCATTCTCTGGCGAAGTGAACAATAACGCCCTGTTTTTGCCCGGTGAAGACCGCCTGGCCGAACTGGAACGCTACCTCGATGCCTTGCGTAAAAGTGGCGATTCGGTGGGCGCGCGGGTGAACGTGCGCGCCTCCGGCGTGCCCGCCGGCTGGGGTGAACCGGTTTATGGCAAGCTGGATGCCGAGATTGCTGCGGCCATGATGAGCATCAACGCCACCAAAGGGGTGGAAATCGGGGCCGGCTTCGCCAGTGTGGCGCAAAAAGGCACACAACACCGGGACGTGATTGAGAACGGGGCCTTCCAGAGCAATCACGCCGGCGGGATTCTGGGTGGTATTTCCAGCGGCCAGGACATCACGGCCAGTGTGGCCTTCAAACCCACTTCCAGCCTGCGCTTGCCAGCCCCCAGTGTGGACCAGTTCGGGAACGCGGTGGAAGTGGTCACCACTGGTCGTCACGACCCCTGCGTGGGCATACGCGCCGTGCCCATCGTGGAGGCCATGCTGGCCCTGACATTGATGGATCACGCCCTGCGCCACCGGGGCCAGTGCGGTGAGCAGCCCTTGCATCCGCTGCACATTGGTTAGTTCCCGGTATCGGGTGGGTGTCAGTGGAACCGCATACCGGGGCAAGTAGGGAACAAATAAACCAGACACACAAAAGACACACAATAACGGAACCTGAAACGCATGAGCACAAAACGCAAATACAACGTGGCCGTGGTGGGCGCCACCGGACTGGTTGGTGAGACCATCCTTGAAATCCTCAAGCAACGCGACTTCCCCATCGAAAACCTGTATCCACTGGCCAGTGAAAACTCCGCCGGCAGCGAGGTGTACTTTGGCCGCCAGACCGTCACGGTGGACTCACTGGCCGATTTCGACTTCACTCAAGCGGACATCGCTTTTTTTACTGCTGGAGCGGCGGTGTCCGCCGAATTCGCCCCGAAAGCAGCCGCCAGTGGCTGCGTTGTCATCGACAACACGTCGCATTTTCGTAACGACCCGGAAATCCCCCTGATTGTGCCGGAAGTCAACCCGCAGGCATTGGCCGGCTACGAGAGGCATAACATCATTGCCAACCCCAATTGCTCCACCATCCAGATGCTGGTGGCGTTGAACCCGATTGAAAAAGCGGTGGGCATCCGCCGCATTGACGTGGCCACCTACCAGTCGGTTTCCGGAGCGGGCAAAAAAGGCATTGAGGAGTTGGCGCAGCAAACAGCGGCCTTGTTGAATTTCAAGGACCCCAAGGCCGAAGTGTTCAGTGAACAAATCGCCTTTAATGTGATTCCGCACATTGATGAATTCCAGGACAACGGCTTTACCCGCGAAGAAATGAAGATGGTGTGGGAAACCCGCAAGATATTCGAGCGCGACGACATCCAGGTTAATCCCACCTGTGTGCGGGTGCCGGTTTTTTATGGCCACTCCGAAGCGGTGCACATTGAAACCGATAAGAAAATCACAGCCACCAAGGCCCGCCAATTACTGAAAAAGGCCCCCGGCGTTGAAGTCATCGACAGCCCGAAACGCAAAAAATACCCCACGCCGGTGGCCGCAGCGGGTAAAGATCCTGTCTACGTGGGTCGTATCCGGGAAAACCTGGGGGTTCAAAACGGTCTGGACCTGTGGGTGGTGGCTGACAATATTCGCAAGGGTGCGGCGCTGAACAGCGTGCAGATTGCCGAACTGCTGATCGGGTCAACCGGGGAATAGGCCAGCCCGATTGCAGCGCCATGGGCCGGAAAACAGGGGGTAAACCGGGGAAAAACCAATAGGAAGCAAAATTATTAGCCTTTTTAATGGCTTATAACCGTTTTTTGAGACATATTCTTGGAAATTTTATTAGCTTTTGGTTAATATCAGCAGCAATGGCCAGTGCCAACAGGCGCGGCCCAAAGGGAGCCGGCAAGGCATTGCCAACCAAAAAAAGTGGAGCGTGGTATGAACAAACGAATTCGTGGGCTGATTCTGCCCATTCCCCTGTTGCTGGCCGGCCAGGCTGCGCAGGCTCTGGGCCTGGGAGAACTCAAGGTTGAATCGGCACTGGAACAGCGACTCAAGGGGCAAATCCGGCTGATTCTCAATGCGGGTGAATCCCTCGACAAGGTGCAGGTCAAGCTGGCCGCGTCCGAAGATTACGAGCGCGTCGGCCTGGACCCAACGCTGGTTCCGCCCACGATCAAACTGGCCGTGCGCCAGGGCCCGCAAGGCCCCTACATTGAAATCACCTCCAGCCAACCCATTAACGAGCCCATCGTCAGCCTGCTGCTGGAAGCCGACTGGCCCAAGGGCCGTTTGCTGCGTGAATACACCTTGTTGCTGGATCCGCCCAGCTACGCGCCAGTGGCTTCTGTGGCGCCAGCTCGCCTGAGCCAGCCGGAAAGCTTTGACCAGATCGTGCAGGAAGAGCCTGAGCCGGAACCGGTGGTTGCAGAACCATCGCCTCCGCCACCCCAGCCGGCGCCCGAAACAGTGGCAGAACCTGAACCGGCAACGGAGCCAGTGGCAGAGCAGGAACCCCTTACTCGTGAGTTTCCGGTTGAACCACCCACGCCTGCCGCCGATGAAGTGGAAGTTGCCGCTGGCAGCACCTTGTGGTCCATCGCGTCGGAGAATCGCCGTCCCGGTGTCAGCGTGCAACAGATGATGGTGGCAATTTTGCGCGCCAATCCCGACGCCTTTCTTGACGGGAACATGAACCTGTTGAAAAAAGGCAGCGTCTTGCGCATTCCATCGGCTGATGAGGCGAGCGATGTTTCGAAGGCCGAAGCACTGGCGGAAGTGGCTTCACAGTCGCAACAATGGGTGCGTTATCAGGGCAAGGCCCGTGACATGGTGCCTGTGGCCTATCAGACCCAGGCCAGCGAAGAAGAACCGGCCCCGGAAACGGTGGCCAGTAATGATTACAAGCTGGACCTGGTGCCGCCCCGCGGTGAAAGCGATGTGGATACCAGCGGCACGGACACCGGTGCCACAACGGCCACGGAAAATCCCGATTACGCGGAACTGGCGCTGGCGCGAGAAGACCTCGCCACCCTGGAACAGGAAAAGCAGGAGCTGGCTTCCCGCATTCAGGAACTGGAAAGCATCGTCAACGACCAGCAAACCGTGTTGCAAATGAAAGACGCGGACATGGCCAAGCTGCAACAACAGTTGGCTGAGTTGAACGAAAAACGCCAACAACTGGAAGGCAGCGTCAAGGACGTTCAGAATAATATTCGTGACATGAGCGGAACGGCTGCCGAAGCCACGCCGGAAACGCCACCAGAAACAGGCACTGAAACCATCGCTGAGTCCGAAACCGGGCTTGCTCAAGGCGATGATCAGGACGTGACTGACGAACAAGCCTTGGCCATGAACGAGGCGGCTGAAACGGCTGAAGAGCCAGAAGTCCATGATGTCTGGGATCAGGAAAATGAACTGGCCGAAGCGGTAGACGGCACAGAAAATCCTGAGGCCAATGAAGCCGGCAATGCTACCGGGGCGGATGAGGAGAATGTCACCGTTCCCGCAACGGTGGAAGAACCCGTGCTGATCACAGAGAATCCGACCGGAACCACCGACACGCCTGTCACCAGCACGACCTCAAGCGAAGGCACCGCCTGGTGGCAAAAGGCCCTGGACTGGATCACGGCCAATCCGCTTTATGCCGCTGGCGCGGCCCTGTTGGTGCTACTGCTTGGTCTGTTGCCGCGTATTCTGCGTAAGGAAGACGACGAACTGGCAGAAAGCGGAACGGGTAGTTTTCTGGATAGCATCGGTTCTGTCAGAGACGATCCTGCGGTTTCTGAGGTTGCCGAGTCTGCCGAGGCCGATATTGACGAGCTGCTGGAGCGCATCGAACAGGAGCCGGACAACGTGGATTTGCTGTATGAAGCCGCGTTGTACTATTACGGTGAAGACGACCAGCAAAACTTCGAGAATATGGCCGAAGAGCTTTATGGCCGTTTGGCTGATCCCAACCACCCCAAATGGCAGGAAATTGCCTCCCTGGGCCAAAAGATTGCCCCGGAGAACGCCCTGTTTGGTGTGGGCTCGCTGACGGACGATCACGAGGCTTTCGAAGAGCCACTGACTGAATCCGAAAAGGCTTCTGACCAGGCGCAAACTTTGGCAGAAGAGCCGGATCAATGGCAGGCGCCGGATGAGACGGCTGAAGAGAGCGTTGACGGGGCTGAGGCAACAGCTGGTGATAGCGAAGAAAACGACTTCAGCTTTGATCTGGATGAGTTTATTCCTACGGCCAGCGATAGCGAAAAGGATGAGCCGGATACCGGTACCGTGACTGAGGACTCTGATGCTGATCTGTCTGATGCACTTTCTGATGAGCTGGATGAGGTGAGCGACCAGGTGGACACCCTTGAAGACACAGTTGCCGAATCCCTTGAGGACACGCTGGAAGAACCACTCGCCGCGGCAGAAGATGCCGCCGATGAACTGGCGGATGATTTTGAATCCAGTTTGTCGGACGAGGCCGAACTTGATCTGTCGCTGGACGAACTGGAAAACGAACTGAACGCGGTGGATCTCGACGACACCGGCCTGAACGAAGAAGACATACCAGTGGTCGACCTGACGGCTGACCTGGATCTGGACAGTGAAAACAGCGAGGAACTGATGGATTTTGATTTTGGCGAAGAAAACCAGCCAGTCAGTGAAGAAACCACTGAAAGCGCTGATACGGCCGGGTCCACAGGCGAAGATAACCAGGATGAGAACCTGGACGAGGAAGCCGTGGACCTGGGTTTCAACCTGGATGACATTGTGCCGGAAGGCGACGCGGTGGCCACCAAGCTCGATCTGGCCCGCGCTTATTACGAAATGGGTGACATCGAAGGCGCACGCATTATGCTGGACGAAGTGTTGGAAGAAGGCAACGCCGAGCAACAGGCCGAAGCGCGCAAATTGCGCGATGAAATTGACGGGTCCTGATACTTTTTGCTATGGTTCAACACCGACCTGAAAATGGCTGCCATCGGCAGCCATTTTTCTTCCCGCCTACCTCAACCGGCCAGGTTAAACACGGTTAAACACGCATGAGCACACCCGTCAAAATCGCCTGCGGCATCGAATATGACGGCCAGGGTTTCTATGGTTTCCAGACCCAACGGCAGGAACCCACTATTCAGGCCTGTCTGGAAAAAGCCTTTTCCACAGTGGCCAACGAAGCGGTTGAAATCGTCTGTGCCGGTCGCACCGACACGGGTGTCAGTGCGCGCGGTCAGGTGATCCACTTTGAAACCAGCGCCTTGCGTTCTGCGCGCTCCTGGGTGCTGGGTGCCAATACCGCCTTGCCAGCAGGCATTGCCGTGCTGTGGGCACGGGCGGTGCCGGTGGATTTTCACGCGCGATTTTCCGCCACTGGCCGACGTTACCGCTACAGCATCATCAATCGCTGGGTGCGTCCGGCCCTTGGCCGGGCCAATCTGACCTGGGTCAAGAAGCCACTGGATGAGAAACGCATGCACGCCGCTGTTCAGGCCCTGATCGGTGAACACGACTTCAGTGCCTTTCGCGCCGCCGGCTGCCAATCGCGAACACCAGTGCGGGAAGTGACACATGCCAGTGTCAGTCGCGAAGGCAACCGGGTTCACATCGACATCAGCGCCAATGCCTTTTTGCATCACATGATACGCAACATCGCCGGCACGCTGATTCCCATTGGCACTGGTGAAAAACCCGTGGTGTGGCTGAGAGCCTTGCTGGAAGGGCGCGATCGGCGCGTTTCTGGCATCACCGCACCACCTAACGGCCTGGTGTTCGAGGCGGTGGATTACCCGGCACACTTCGGCTTGCCCAAAGAAACGCCGGACTTTGAGCACGATGCCGGTGAACTGTTGCGTGGCGATGCCTGCCCGCAGGACTTGGAGCCGTGCGGCTCAGGGGCAAATACCACGGGCTCTTCTGCCATGGGTTCGTTACAATCAGACAGGCCAGACACTCATGACTGACTCCGTCACCCAGACCCGGCCACGGGTCAAATTTTGCGGCATCACCTCAGCGGCGGACGCGCAGGCCGCTTGTGAGGCTGGCTGTGATGCCATTGGCCTGGTGTTTGTGCGCCGATCGCCACGGTACGTGAACCCGCAGCAAGCGCAACAAATCTGTGAAGCGGTTTCTCCGTGGGTGAACGTGGTTGGCCTGTTTGCCGATGACGAGGCCGAACACATCCGCCAGGTCATTGATGCGGTGCCACTGCACAGCCTCCAATTTCATGGCAATGAAAGCGCGGCCTTCTGTGCCCGCTGGCACACTCCCTGGATCAAGGCCGTGCCCATGCTGGAACAAACCGATGCCCTGGCCTATGCCAGACAGTACCCGCAGGCCAGTGGCTGGCTGTTGGATTGCTACGGCAAAAAACAGACCGGCGGCAGTGGCAAATCGTTTGACTGGTCACTTTTTCCGGCTGATAATGACCCCCGCTGGATTCTGGCCGGCGGCCTGAATCCCGACAACGTGCGCCAGGCCATCGATGCCACCGGGGCCCGTAATCTTGATGCCAGCAGTGGCATAGAATCCGCCCCGGGCATTAAATGCCCGCGCAAGATGCACCAGTTCATGCAACAAATCAGGCCTTTATGAAAATCACCGATAAGCCCATTAACTATTACCAGTTTCCTGACGATAGCGGCCATTTTGAAGAATTTGGCGGCATTTTCGCCTCAGAAACATTGATGCACTGCCTGGGTGAATTGCGCGAGGCCTATGCCTGGCTGAAAAAAGACGCCGGTTTTCAGCACGAGTTCGATCAGGACCTGGCGCATTACGTGGGCCGGCCCTCGCCGCTGTACTACGCCAAGCGCCTGAGTGAGGAAAACGGCGGCGCCCACATCTGGCTCAAGCGCGAAGACCTCAACCACACCGGCGCCCACAAAATAAACAACACCGTTGGCCAGATACTGCTGGCCAAGGCCATGGGCAAGAAGCGCGTGATTGCCGAAACCGGCGCCGGCCAGCACGGCGTGGCCACGGCCACCGTGGCCGCCCGGCTGGGGTTGGAATGCGTGGTTTACATGGGCGAGGTGGATATTGAACGTCAGGCCATTAACGTCTATCGCATGAAACTGCTGGGCGCGGAAGTCCGCCCGGTCAGCTCCGGTTCGCGCACACTCAAAGATGCTTTGAACGAAGCCATGCGCGATTGGGTCACCAACGTGGACGACACCTTTTACATTATCGGCACCGTGGCCGGGCCGGCGCCTTACCCGGAAATGGTGCGCGATTTCAATGCCGTCATCGGGCGTGAGGCGCGCATGCAGTTCGCGGTCATGGTTGGTGGGCTGCCGGATGCGCTGGTGGCCTGCGTGGGTGGCGGCTCCAATGCCATGGGCCTGTTTCATGCCTTCCTGAATGACAGCAGCGTGCGCCTGTTTGGCGTGGAAGCCGCCGGCAAGGGCTTGCACACGGGTGAACACGCGGCCTCCATACAGGCCGGTCGTGTGGGCGTTTTGCACGGCAACCGGACTTTTGTGATGGACGATGACTGTGGCCAGATTACCGAAACCCATTCCATTTCCGCGGGCCTGGACTACCCCGGCGTGGGGCCAGAGCACGCCTGGCTGAACAAAACCGGCCGGGCCAAATACGTGGGCATCACCGATGACGAGGCCTTGCAGGCTTTTCATACCCTGACCCGCACCGAGGGCATATTGCCGGCACTGGAAAGTTCTCACGCCGTGGCTTTTGGCCTGAAACTGGCCCAGGCCATGCGCCCGGAGCAACACATCATCGTCAATCTTTCCGGTCGCGGTGACAAGGACGTCCACACCATTGCCGCTCTGGAGGGCATCGCGCTATGAGCCGTTTGCAAAAACGCCTGCAGGACACGCGTCAGGCCGGTCGCAAGGCCCTGATTCCGTTTATCACCGCCGGCTTTCCCAAGCCGGAATGGACTGTGGACGCCATGCACTGCCTGGTGGCCAGTGGCGCTGACATTATCGAGCTGGGCGTGCCGTTTTCCGACCCCATGGCCGATGGCCCGGTGATCCAGCAGGCCTCGGAGCAGGCCATCGCTCAGGGCGTGTGTCTGGGTGACGTGCTGGGTATGGTGAACGAGTTTCGCCAGCAGGACAAAGAAACGCCCATTGTGCTGATGGGCTATCTGAATCCGCTGGAACGCTACGGCTACGACGACTTCGTCAATGACGCAGCCACCGCTGGCGTGGATGGCGTGTTGCTGGTGGATTCCCCGGTGGAGGAGTCCGCCGGGTTGTTGGATCTGTTGCGGCAGCACCGGCTTGACCAGATTTTTCTGGTGGCGCCTACCACCAGTGGCCAGCGCCTGCCACGAATACTGCAGGCCGCTTCAGGCTTTGTCTATTACGTTTCGCTCAAGGGCGTGACCGGTGCGGCCAGCCTGGATACCCATGAACTGGCCGAAAAAATCGCAGCCATTCGTGCAGGGACCGACTTGCCTGTGGCGGTGGGTTTTGGCGTTTCCGATGCCAAAAGTGCCCAGGCCGTGGCCCGGCATGCCGATGCCGTGGTGATCGGCAGTGCGCTGGTGCGGGTCATGGGCCAGTGTCGGGACAGGGGCGGCTTGCTTGAAGCCATTGACAGCTTTCTGACACCTGTTAGAGTGGCTCTGGATGAGCCCTCAGGCCAGTGACCGGCGCGCACAACAAGCCTGTCCGGCAAGAACGCAACGCCAGAGAATGCACGGTGTTGTACCGGGGTCATCCGGTCACAACACGCTCCCCGAATTGTGAGGTATAACCCATGAGTTGGTTTCAAAAAATCATGTCTTCCCGCATCCGCACCGAAGGTGGCAACAAAAAACGCAACGTGCCTGAGGGCTTGTGGAGCAAATGCGCACGTTGCGAGGCCATCCTGTATCAGCCGGAGCTGGAGAAATCCCTGCGCGTGTGTCCCAAATGCGGCCATCATGATCGCCTCACCGGGCGTGCGCGACTGCTGAGTTTTCTCGACGAAGGCACGGCGGTGGAGTTGGACGCCGGCCTGGAGCCGGAAGACCCGTTAAAGTTCAAGGACTCCAAGAAATACCGCGACCGGGTGCATCAGGCGCAGAAAAAAACCGGTGAAAAAGAAGCCCTGGTTACCATGCAGGGCCAGTTGAAAGGCCGCGATGTGGTCGCGTGCGCCTTTCATTTCGATTTCATGGGCGGCTCCATGGGTTCAGTGGTGGGCGAAAAATTTGTGCGGGCCGCGCACAAGGCGCTGGAAACCGGCTCGCCGCTGATCAATTTTGCCAGCTCCGGTGGCGCGCGCATGCAGGAATCCCTGTTTTCCCTGATGCAAATGGCCAAGACCGCCGCGGCCTTGAAAAAGCTCAAAAAAGCCGGCATTCCCTACATTTCGGTGCTCACCAACCCCACCACCGGGGGTGTGTCGGCCTCCCTGGCCTTACTGGGGGACGTGAATGTGGCCGAACCCGACGCACTGATTTGCTTTGCCGGGCCACGGGTGATCGAACAAACCGTGCGTGAAAAACTGCCCGAAGGCTTTCAGCGCAGCGAATTTCTGCTGGAACACGGCGCCATCGACATGATCGTCGATCGCCGCGAGCTGCGCGACCGGCTGGCCACGCTGCTGCGCCTCATGGGGGACGCGAAAAACCCGCCCCGGCAACCCGATGCGGTTATCAGTTCTGCAGCGGATTAAGGAAGCTCTGATTGAATCTGGACGAAGCAGGTTATGTCTGAAATGTTCGAGAACAAGGCGAAGTTCGCGGCCAATAGCGAGCTATTGACCAGGACTTCAACGCAGTTATCGGGCATTTCAGGCATGAGAAGCGAGTTCATGATTCGGTTAGAGCTTCCTTAGTGCATCATGGCAATGGCCGCGACGCTGGACGAGTGGCTGCAACGGCTGGAAAAAGCGCATGGCGGAAAGATTGACCTGGGCCTGGAGCGGGTAGGGTGGGTTTACCAGCGTTTGCAGTTGGCACCGGTGGCACCTGTGGTGATCACCGTGGCCGGCACCAACGGCAAGGGTTCCACCGTGGCCATGCTCGATGCCATCTGTCGGCAGGCCGGTTACCACAGCGGCTGTTTCACTTCACCGCACCTGATTCGTTACAACGAACGCTTTAGCGTGGACGGCCAGCCGGTGACTGACGAAGCCATTCTGGAGGCCTTTGACGCCATCGAAAAGGCCCGTGGCGAGATCAGCCTGTCCTATTTTGAATTTTCCACCCTGGCGGCGTTGTGGCTGTTCAAGCAGGCTGCCGTGGACGTAGCCATCCTGGAAGTGGGCCTTGGCGGCCGGCTGGATT
>JALWKC010000068.1 GCA_026996795.1 Lysobacterales bacterium
CACCAGCAGCAGTCCACCCAGCACGGAGCGTTCGGCTTCCAGGGAATGCGGTGGTAATCGGGGTGTTTGTTGGCTCATTAGATTCCTTAAACTACTAACCTGGTATCAATATAGGCGGTGCTCAGCCGTGATGCGCTGTTTGCCAGCAAGGCATCAACTCGCCGCTGTAGTCATTCTACAGCAAGAGTTGATAACGCAGTCTGGCGGACAGCGCATCGCGGCCTGCCTTTTTATATCAATGAGTTGGGGCTTCAAGCCTGCCCCGGCCCGGCGTTATCGCTTTTGACAATGGAACAACCATTGGCTGCAAGCGATGCCTTGTTCCGAGGCAGGCTTGAAGCCCTGAGCATCACCTATATTGATGCCAGGTTAATATCACTTTCCGCTAGGGAGCCTCTGATTGAATCTGGCGCGAACAGATTGGAGTATAAAATTGTTCAGCTCAAGGCGCAAACCGCACGCAATAGCAAGCTATTGTGAAGGGTTGCAACGCAGAGATGGACGATTTTTCGCCGCAAGATGCCGTGTCACGATCCGATCAGAGGCTCCCTAGTGGTAACCAGCGCATTCATTGTACACCACCGGCAGGCAATCGACCCAGCGCCTTCAGGTGCTGAACACAAGACACCAACAGGCTTGGTGAAAAAATTTCAGGCGCAAAAAAAGCCCGGAGAAAACCCGGGCCTTTTAGGGTCTGTCAAACAACAAATGGCTTATTCTTCGCCTTCCACCTTGACTTTGACAATAGAGTCAACGTCTGGATGCAGGTTGAGAACCAGCTCGTACTCGCCCACTTCGCGCAATGGACCTTCGCTCATGATGACTTCGCTCTTGTCCACGGGAAACCCGCTTTCAGTGAGTTTTTCAGCGATTTCACGCGGGCCAATGGAACCGTACAACTTGCCTTCCGGCGACGCGTTGCCCACCAGTGTGATCTCGAGGCCGGCCAGCGATTCGGCACGTGCCTGAGCCGCAGCCAGGGCTTCTTTGGCCTGGGCTTCCAGCTCCGCCTTACGCGCTTCAAAAGCCTTGACGTTGTCTTCGGTGGCCATGGCCGCCTTGCCCTGGGGAATCAGGTAGTTACGGGCAAAACCGGGCTTAACATTGACGATTTCGCCCAAGTCACCCAGGTTCTGAACTTTTTGCAGCAGAATAATTTGCATGATCCGGGCTCCTTAATTGAAATGTTGATCGCAATACGGCAGCAGCGCCATATAGCGCGCGCGCTTGATGGCCGTGGCCAGCTGACGCTGGTACTTGGCCTTGGTGCCAGTGATGCGGCTGGGGATGATCTTGCCGGTTTCACTGATGTATTGCTTCAGGGTGTCCAGATCCTTGTAATCAATTTCTGTGACGCCTTCGGCGGTGAATTTGCAGAAACGTCTGCGTCGATTAAAACGTGACATGGTGGCTCTCCTTATTCTTCGGTGGCGGTTTCAGCGGATTTTTCTTCAGCAGCTTCGGTCTTGGCTTCGACTTTTTCTTCTTTCTTGTCGTCGCTCTTGACAGAGCAGCTGTCGCTGCGAACGGGCTTGCTGTCCTTTTCGTCTTTCTTGGCCAGCATGGATTCTTCCGTCACCGGGCCATCGCGCTTGATCACCAAGTGGCGCAAAACCGCGTCATTGAAGCGGAAAGCTTCGAGAATTTCGTTGAGAATATCCTGAGTCGACTCAATGTTCATCAGGTAATAATGCGCTTTGTGCAAGCGTTGAATCGGATAGGCCAGCTGACGGCGGCCAAGGTCTTCGGCACGGTGCACCGTGCCCTTGCCATTTTCAATGATGCTGCGATAACGCTCGACCATGGCAGGCACCTGATCGGACTGATCCGGGTGCACCATGAACATGATTTCATAATGTCTCATATTGACTCCTTATGGCTGTTAAGCCACCCGCTGTCCCTGACCCAGCTGGCCAAAAACACGGTGTGGCAAGGAAAAGAGCGCGAATTCTAGCACAGACACGCACCAAAACCAAGCCATGACGGACTTCCGGGTGTGAAAGACTGGACTTTCAACAGGCCGAAAGTCAGCAAAAAACAAACCCCGGCAAAAGCCGGGGTTTGGTCTGGATGAATGGCCAGCGAAATCACTGGCCATTTAGGAATGGCAAGGCGCTTTAACGCACAACAGGGACCTCAAATCCGTTCTTGAAGATCAGATCGGGCAAAGGCGTGACATCGGGCACAATGCACCATTTGGTGATGGCGCCGGTATCGATGCCGGCATTGTCCGAAACATTCAAGGTCCAGTCACCTGTCAGGTTCTGGCCGTTGAAAGCCGATAATGGCTGCTCAGGTGCCAGAATGCCGGTAATGCCTGGCGAGGTAGCCTGACAGCTAATGGCCGCACCGCCGTCCTGGAACACCGCACTCACGTCATCGACACTGCAACCGCTTCCACCCATTCGCGTGGCCAGATTCACGGTGGTGCCCGCGTGCGTGATTGTGGCAGTCAGGTCACCCGGCCACGTGTGAGTGATTTCAAGCTGAACGCTGACTGAATTAATGGTGCCTGAATCAGTCACACTGAGGATACTGTCCACGCCGGCGGCGGAATTATCCGGAATGGGCACATTACCCACAAAGCAGATTTCATTGGCGGTGGTGAAGGAATAGGTGCTGCTGGCCGTCCCGGCACCACACACATTGTTGGGTGTCACGCGCCAGTAATAGGTGGTGTTGGGGCTTAAAGTTGCGGAACTTAAATAGCTGTCAGTAACAACGGAAGCCGATTCCACAACGTTGGTAAAGGCCGCGTCAGTGGCCAGTTGGAAGTTGTAACCCGTGGCTTCGGGGCTGGGGCTCCAATCAAACAGGGTACCGGCGGTACTGATTCCGGTGGCGGCATCGGCCGGCGCCAGCAGAGTTGGGGCAACTGGATGTGAGTTAAACACGGTAATGTCCAGATTCAACTGCCGGGTGGTAGCGCCGGCAGCCGTGCCTTCCACCGTCAGGCTGTGCGCACCGGGCGCCACGGTCTGGTCGATGCCGATGGTGGTGGTTGAAACGCCAGTGGGCGTGACCGGGTTGGTGCCAAAAGTGCCGGTGAAACCAGCTGGCAAGGCGGGGTTGAAGGCCAGGGTCACCGGATCGGTAAAGCCGTTGATGGAAAGCACATTCACGTCGGTGACAAACTGGGCCGGATTGACCATGGTGCAAACTTCAGCCGCAGTGGTGTCCGACGACAGGAAAAAGCCCGGATCACCACAAGCATCAAAACGGAACGAGGCAATACGGGTATTCCAGTTGGCCAGCTGGTATTCTGCCGTAAACCAGAAGGTGCAGTCGTCTACCGGGTCCACCGCCATGGCGGCGTAGTCTCCCCAACGCCCACTGCCAGCGGCGGTACCAAGCACAATGTCGGTTTCAACCTGCGTCATGACACCTAATGGATCAGCCCCCAGGCGGCCGGTATATTTCAGACTGGGAAAAACCGGATTTCCCGGGTCGGTATTGGTGTAACTGTAGCCCATGGCCAGATTGCCCGAGCTGTCCTGAGCCAGTGAAGCCACAAAACGATTTTCAGTGCTGATGCCCGGGGCGTAGGTGCCTTCCTGATGCAGCACCCAATTACCACCGGTGTTGCGCAATTCAAACCAGCGCAAGCCGGCATTCACGTTGGAACCACTGGTGGCTGGATCGACGTTAGTCGGGAACACCCCGGTGAGGGACTGGTAGGAACCAAAATTGCGGTACTGCAAACGGTTCAGTATCACTTCGCGGATGGGATCCAACCGGCTTGAAGTGCCAGGCTGTGGCACGGAAAAAAACGTGGAATAGTCAACAAACCAGGAGTTGAAATCGGTAATAACAATATCCGGCAACTGGGTCACGGAAGAGTTGGCCGGTGTGTCGAAGTCCACATGAAACGCGTAGATTTCCAGCAAGTCCGTGGTCGGGTTATTAGTGTAGCTGCTGTGGGCTTCCTCGTCGATGTGGCGCATCACCAAGCCAGGTGCACCAGTCGGCGGGGCCAGCAGGCCATCCCAGTCCGCCGGGGTAGCAGCTTCGAAGCCGTATCCGGGCAAATCCGACAGTTGGAAACGCTGCATGGGACGCGCAGTGGCCCCGTTGAGCATGTTGGTGCGATCAAAAGCATACAAGGCCCGGCTTTCATTGGCAGTGCCGTAATAGGCGTCTGGCCAGACGCCAAAGTGCGGGTAATCCGGGAATGCCGGCGCTTGGAAGCCATAGAAGTACCAACCGCCTGTTATCGGATCAGCGGTTTGTGAAATGTAAATGCACATATAGTTGCCGGAGCTGCTGAATTCCTGCATAAACCAGCGGCCTGCGCCCTGATCGTAAAGGATAATGGGATCTCCGGTACCACTGGCACACTGATGGCCAGTGTCGGCCAGGGACTCCATGGTAAAGGGACCAGCGGCCACACTGCCATCAGCTTTGTTATATACCACAACGGTGGCACCACCACTGTTATTGATGGATTGGATAAAATAATTTGGCCCCACATCCCCTACTGGGTCCGGCGGGTTGACCCCGGAAAATCCCTGACCATCCTGATTGAGGCTGGGCGTGGTAAAAGCGCGGTTGGCTTTGGTTTGGGTGGCTTTTTGTAAATCGACCAATGGATCATGACTCATGCCTCTGACCGCCCTTTCGGGTGGGGTGGACGGGTAGAAACGGCGCGGGATTTCCTTGACCGGGTCCCCGGGCTTCCAGGCCTGTGCCTTAGGCAGGTCTTTCAGGTTCACATTGCGAACCACGGGCGTCACCGGGCCGCCGATGGCTTCCACCGTGACCGAAGACAAGGGATCAGGCGGAGAACTGGCCGGTTTGCCGCTGTCGGCACTGGCGGCCGTACTCAGGGCGAACAAGGCGCTGATAGCCAGCTGCTGTCGCCATTGGGGTTTTCGTGATTTCATTTTTTTTCCTCTCTCTTTCTCATTGTCACGGCCTGAATGCACTTCAGACCAGGGTGGTGGCCAGCGATTGTTTGTGGCTGGCCACCAGATTTACTGGCTGGCAGGGTATGCCCGCACAGCCACATGGCCACGCCGGCTTTTCACCACCAGTCGGTTCCCTCCGCCATTGATGATGGCGGTGGCTTTTTTGTCCGGTTCCTGATGGGGTTTCCGCTCCACGGTCAGGGAAAAATGGGTAATCAGGTCTGCGGAAGTTTCCAGCAACGCCGTGGTGGCGTCATCTTCAGCCACCCACACCTCGACCCGACCGGTGGTGGAAATAAAGCGCTGCTCGGTTTCTGTGGCATCCTTCGTCAGGACGGCAGCGATATCACCACTTTGAGTGGTGGCACTGACAGCCGCCTTGTTCTTGTTGAAACGCACGTGACCGGAATCGGTTGTGACCGATACCGTCCCATGTAGCCCCTTGGCTTCCACCAGACCACTGCCGGTGGTCACGGCCACGTCTTTGCCCTGCGGCACCATCAGCACCAGATCCACACGGCTTTTTTGGGGGGCAGTTTGATCGCTGGCAGGCACCACTTCAATGTGATCTTGGTCGCCGTCGCTATCGGCTTTCACTGTCAATGCGCCATCGAGATTCTGCGTGATAATCAGCAATTCCATGTCGCTGCTGTAGCCCCCGAATCGCAAGCGCACGTCCCCATAGTGATTGGTGACCTGCACCAGCGGCGCCTTGCTGGAAATGATGCGGTTTTGTTTGGTAATGGCAGAGACGGAAGAAGACGGACCGCCAGTTGGCCGTGCGGCGTTAGTCAGAGAGCTAACAGTAACCAACACGACATAAAGCCAAAGACCACGACTCAATATGTTGTTGAAAAAAAAAGGATTCATCCAGGTAAAATTAACCAAAATCCCCTCACATCGCAAGCCTTTTTTACCCTGATCTGCGACTTGTGGCTATTCTGTCATCACAAATTAACATTCGTTTAACCTGATGATAAATGTCCAGGGCCGATCACTTTGATTTTACCCGGATGAACGAAGCCAAACACACCACCACGTTACGGGCACCAAGCAATGCCGCGAATGGAGGTATCACAAACGTTCCCCAGGGCTTTTATTTTCCAGCTTTGTTTTTTGCTGCCTTTGGCCGAGGAAATGTAATTTTTTCCTGCGAACTTTTTTGAATCTTGGGCTGCTTCTTAAGCGCCTTCTCCGATAGCTTTGCCTCCCCCTTCTCTTCTCTCGTCCGTTTCACATAAACACCATTACGGACATCGCCAAAGTGTCTTTTTCCATTGCTGTTCAGGCAGGGATGGTTGCCAATGTTGCCGTTTAAAGCAGGGTTAAGGACAACCAGTCGATTAACAAGTTGGTCATAATACGCATCGTCCTTGAAACAGGATGATTGTGTCGCCGCTTTTGTTTTGCAATTGTATTGTGGTCGTGGGGACAGGCGCCTGTTTTCGGCGACTGAGTCACTGTAAAAATACCAGCTTTTTTGCACAACAGCATCCCCCTGAGCTTGCAATATTTTTTCAGCCCGCAGCCCAAGTTCTTCAAGATTTTCTAGTTGATAGGGTTTCAGGAATGTTGTGGTCAAGTCAAACCGGACACTGTGCTAAGCACTTTGCTCAAATTCGATGGGCGTCAAATCGCCCAACGTGGTATGCAGACGGTCTGAGTTATAGTACGCAATGTACGCCCTCACATCATCC
>JALWKC010000069.1 GCA_026996795.1 Lysobacterales bacterium
ATTTCAGGTGTGAGAAGCGAGTTCATGATTCGATCAGAGGTTCCTTAAATGAGTGGCAGAGTAAAAGAGTCATAAAAAACGCCGGAAAAACCGGCGTTAGGTGCTGAAAGTAAATGGCTATTATTCGAAGCTGTTGCCGTAAATCGCGTCATTGGTGTTTGGGTTGCACACCAGGTTGCCATCAACGCTGGTGGCGGTAATTAAGGTGTTGCCGTTCAGGTGACTAATTTG
This sequence comes from Lysobacterales bacterium, assembly GCA_026996795.1. Taxonomy (GTDB): domain Bacteria; phylum Pseudomonadota; class Gammaproteobacteria; order Xanthomonadales; family Marinicellaceae; genus S144-45. Next base: position 232 of record JALWKC010000069.1, read on the forward strand.
CACATTGGACGACAGGGGAATATCCACATAATCCAGCCGCAGGGTGAGGCTGGTTTCCGCGTTGCCTTGTGGCGGGCCAGCTGGTGCGCAGATGAGTGGCAGTTGATTGGGCACGCTGAGTACGTGCACGGTGCGATCACTGGGGGCAACAAAACTGCTGCTCATGTCGGTGTAGTCATTGCCGTCTAGGGTCAGGACAATGCCTGCCAGGGATGGGCTGCTGACAGCGGCCAGCACGGTAACAAGGCAACAGCGCATGGCCAAAGCGAAGTTTTTGGTGAGTGTTGTCTTTTTCATGGAGCGTTAAAAATGTGTTAAATTCAAGAGGTTAGGGGAGAAACTGTACCCAATTTAACAGAACCACTGTTAAATTAGTGTTTACTCAAGTAGCGAAGTCAATGGAATGTAAGGTGGACAAGGAATGCCGGCCAGTTTTCAAAGGGTGTTGCTGCATTGACCGGATTGGACCGTGTTTGTCTGGCGGGATTCGCCGGATAAGAAAAACAAACATGGTGCCGAGGAGAGGACTTGAACCTCCACGGGGTTTCCCCCACTAGCACCTGAAGCTAGCGCGTCTACCAATTCCGCCACCTCGGCAGTGCAGGACGCGTATTCTACCCAAAGCATCGATCAAAAACAACGCCTAAAAAATCGATTCGGGCAATTTTTTCTGGGCCACCTGTTAACCAGAATTCTCAAGCCATGGCGCGATAAACTGGATGCATTACATGACATGGTCAGCAGGCAATGGCAGACCGTTTTGTTAAACGCCGAAACCCCGGCCATGGCCCGGACTTGGTTTGCATGATTTTAGGCTTGATAAACTTCCGCGCTGACGCCATATTTGCTTCATACCCAACCAAACACAGACACTGCTTTTTGCTGCATTGGCCACCGGCTGGTAAAGAGTGGCGTGCTAGAATGAACCCAACCAAATACAAGGCATAGCCATGAGTAAAAACGACAAGAAAGGCCAGGATGGCTCCAAGCGAAATTCTAAAAGCCAGAACCCCAAACACAAGCACTCCAGTCAAAAGAAAACCCAGGGCAAACAGGCCCCGGTGAAAAACCCTTACAACATTCCCGATCCCGACTTTCACCTGGAAGCGGCCAAGTACGAAAACCCCGTTCCCAGTCGCCGGGCGCTACTGGATTTTCTGGCACAACACAAGCAATGGTTGAACTTGAAAGAAATCGCCGAAAAAATCGGCGTGCGTACTGAAGAAGAGTTCGAAGCCCTACGCCGCCGCCTGAAGGCCATGGTCAATGCCGGTCAGCTCGTCATCAACCGCAAGCGCGGTTATGGCGTGCGCAAACAAGTTGACCTGATTCGTGGCCGGGTGGAAGCCCATGCCGATGGCTACGGCTTTCTGGTGTCACCGGAAATTGAGGACGACGCCTTTATTCTGCCGCGCAGCATGAAAAAAGTCATGGACGGTGATACCGTGCTGGCTTCCGTGCAACCTGGCCAGCGCCGTGGCCGGCTGGAAGCGCACGTGGTCGAAGTGATTGAACGCGCGCACAGCACCGTGGCCGGTCGCTTCAAAACCGAAGACGGCATCAGCTACGTTACGCCTGACAACGTGCGCCTGCAGGACATCCTGATCCGACCCGAGGGCGTGGGCAACGCCAAACAGGGCGATTTTGTCACTGTTCTGATCAAGACTTATCCCGACGGTCACCGCATGGCCATTGGTGATGTGGTGGCGGTATTGGGCAAGAAAATGAACCACGAAACCGCCATGGAATTGGCCCAGGCGACTGAGAACCTGCCATCGGAATGGCCTGAAGCCGTTCTCGAAGAAGCCGGGCAAATCCCCCAAAGCGTCACGGAAGAAGATTTCGAAGACGGCGTTGTGGACATTCGCCAGCTGCCGCTGGTGACCATTGACGGGGCCGATGCGCGCGATTTTGATGATGCGGTTTACGCCGAAGTACTGCCCAATGGCAACTGGAAACTGCTGGTGGCCATCGCCGATGTGTCGCATTACGTCAAGCCCGGTAGCGCGCTGGATGAAGAAGCCTATAACCGCGGCACCTCGGTGTATTTCCCCAACAAGGTCATTCCCATGCTGCCGCTGGAACTGTCCAATGGCATCTGTTCGCTGAATCCGGGCGTGGATCGCCGCTGCATGGTGTGCGAGATGGAAGTGGATGCCGGTGGCAACATCAAGGGCACCACATTCTATCAGGGCGTCATGCATTCGCACGCCCGCATGACCTACGATTCCTGCTGGGAGTTCTTGAGCGAAGGCAAGCGCCCGGCGGAATGGTCCGATGAAGTGGTTCAGTCCGTTCAGGTGATGGAAAAAGTCTATCGCGCCATGGAAGAGGAAAAACGCCGCCGGGGCGCGCTGGAATTCTCCTCCACCGACATTTACTTCATCATTGATGAAAACGGTGAAGTGGCCGAAATCGTGCCTTATGAACGCAATGACGCGCACAAGCTGATCGAAAACTTCATGATCGCGGCCAACCGCAGCGCGGCGGCCTTTATCGAGAAAAACAAGGTGCCTTCGCCTTATCGCGTGCACGAGCCGCCGCCGGAAACCAAACTCGGTGACCTGGTCAGCTTCCTGCAGGGCATTGGCATCAAACCGGAACTCCACAGCCCGCCCACACCCAAGGATTTCGAGCGCCTGCTGGAACAGGTGCAGGATCGACCGGACAAGCCGCTGATTGAAACCGTGATCCTGCGTTCCCAGTCGCTGGCGGCTTATGAGCCGGAAAACCGTGGTCATTTTGGCCTTGCGCTGGACGATTACACCCATTACACCTCGCCCATTCGCCGCTACCCCGACTTGTTGGTGCATCGCGCCCTGTCTTACATCATTCGGGGCAAGAAAGGGCCGTACCTGTACTCGCCGGAGAAAATGGAAGAAATGTGCGAGCATTGTTCCATGACCGAGCGACGGGCGGAAAAGGCATCGCGCGATGTGGAAAGCCGCCTCAAGTGCATGTACATGGAAAAATACGTGGGCGAAGAGTTTACCGGCCGGGTCACTGGCGTGACGCATTTTGGCCTGTTTGTTTCTCTGGACAAAACCCTGGTGGACGGTTTGGTGCACGTCACCTCCCTGCCCAACGACTACTACAAGCACGACCCCATCCAGCACAAGCTGGTGGGCGAGCGCACTGGATTGCAGTTCCAGATGGCCGATCGCCTCAAGGTGCGGGTGGCGCGCGTGGACGTGGATGCCCGCAAGATCGACTTTGAGTTTGTGGAAAAGCTGAGCCACTGATGGCCGGCAAAAAGAAACCCGGTTCCGCCCCCCGCTCGCCCAGTGGCACCCGGAAAGGCGGCCAGCTGCGGCGGCGGGGTGACAAAAGTCCCGCCGAGGCCAGGGCCGGTAACCGTCCGCCCAAAAGCTGGGGCGCGGCGGCCAAGGCGAAACCGGCCGGGCAGGGCAGCCACGACAGCACGCGGGACTGGGTGTTTGGTTTGCATGCGGTGCACAGCGTGCTCGAAAATCGCCCTGAAGCCGTGGAAAGCCTGTGGCTGGCCGCTGACAGCAGCAATCCCCGCGTGCAGGAACTGGATCGGCTGGCTGCCAGCCTGGGCATCACCCGCGAACAGAAACCGGCAGCCAGTCTTGATAAAAAATGCGGGCAGCGGCATCAGGGCGTGCTGGCTGCGGTCAAGCCGCAGCGATTCCCTGACGAAAGTGACCTGGTCCAGGACGCCCCGGGCTGGGACAAACCGCTGGTGCTGGTGCTGGATTCCATCGAAGACCCGCGCAACCTGGGTGCCTGTTTGCGCAGCGCGGACGCCGCCGGTGTGGACGCGGTGATTCTGCCACGCCATAAATCCGCTCAGATCACTGCCGTGACGCGCAAAACCGCAGCGGGGGCTGCCGATTCACTCCGTATTTATCAGGTCACCAACCTGGTGCGGGCGCTGGAAATTCTGAAAAACGCAGGCATCTGGATTGCCGGTTCCGATTGTGGCGAGGAGTCACAGGTGATTTACCGCGCCAACCTGCAGGGCGCCACGGCACTGGTCATGGGTAACGAAGGCAAGGGATTGCGGCCTTTGGTGCGGCAGCACTGCGATTTTCTGGTACACATCCCCATGCGTGGCAGCGTGCAAAGCCTGAACGTGGCCGTGGCCACCGGCGTGTGCCTGTTTGAAGCCGTGCGCCAGCGCGAATACGCCAGTCAGTTCGGTTTTGGCAATGTAAGGAGCCCTTTTTAGTGATTAAAACCACGATGCCTCTAGTGAACTCAGTTGTAAACCGGCGTTGCTTTCTTCTTTGTGTGCCTTACCCTGGTTGATCGTGTTACCACGTCAACTCAGGCTGCTTCATGGCTTTTTTGCAAAACCATTAAGATGATAGGTAAACATGCCACTGCTTAGCCTTGCAGGTTGCATAGTGTAACATTGTGACACAATTCTCTACCCGTTTTTTTGCGGAAAGTACACTCAAAAATGCTAAAAATAGGTCTTTTCTTTTTGCAGGTGAAACGGTATTCTAGGCCCTAACCTTATGCGGCGCAGGCCTTCATACCACCAAAAGCAGTGGTTTTTCTTGTTTTTGGGCGGGTGGATTGCCTGGTTTTTCTTAATTAACATGAGTGGTAACACGGTATGTATAGAGCACAGAATGCAAATCGAGCAATTCGACTTGTTGTGATTGCGCTGGCTTTGGCCTTCACCGCCGGGGTTAATGCCCAGGCGCTGAAAACCGCCATCCAGACAGATGTAAATATCAACAAGGATGCGGCCAAAGCCCAAAAGACGGTAGACCGGCTGGCAGATCAGGCAGATAACTTGACGATCAAATATCGCACGGTCCTGAACGAAACCGAGAGCCTGAAAATCTACAACGACCAGTTGGAACGCGTGGTTCAGGATCAGCGCGACCAGAAAGCGTCTATCCTCAAACAGATGGATCAGTTGGAAGCCACCAACCGCGGCATTGTGCCATTGATTATCGAAATGGTTGAAATGCTGGGTGAGCTGGTGCAGGCCGATGTGCCGTTCAAGCTGGCCGAGCGCATGGCCCGGGTTGCTGTGCTTGAAGACCTGTTGGACAAGTCCGATATCACCACCTCCGAAAAATTCCGTAAAGTGACCGAAGCCTATGGCATTGAACTCGATTACGGTCGTTCTGTTGAAACCTATGAAGATACCCTGCCGAGCGAAAACCGCAAAGTGAAGTTCTTGCGTATCGGTCGCACCCTGCTGTTGTATCAGACTCTGGATGAAAAGCAATCCGGCTGGTGGAACCCCTTGACGCGCAAATTTGAGCATTTGGGCAAGGAATACAATGACACCATCAAGCAGGGCATCCGCATGGCTGCCAAGCAGGCCGCACCGGATCTGGTCAGATTGCCAGCCCCCGGACCGAAACAAGCTGGAGGTAAATAAGCAATGAAAAAGATAATTATCGCACTCAGTGCCTTCTTGCTGATCGGTACCGCCAGTGCCCAGCAAGCCAACACGAAAAGCATGGACGAATTGCTGCAGAAAGTTTACAAGGCAGCCCGTGAAAGTTCGGCAGAAAACAAGCGCCGCATTGCCGAGTTCAAGCAAAAACGTGATCAGCAGCAACGCCTACTGAATGAAGCCAAGGCCGCCCTGCGCGCTCAGGAGCAGCGCAGCGAACGCCTGAAGGCCGAATATGACGCCAATGAAAAGGAACTGGCCGAACTGGAAACGGTTCTTCACGAGCGTTCAGGTAACCTGGGCGAGATGCAAGGCACCATCAAGATCCTCGCCGGTGACCTGCGTTCCCAACTGGAGCACTCCATCACCAGTGCCCAGTATTCCGACCGGATTGAATTCCTGGCGGAACTGGCAGCCAAGAAAGAATTGCCCACCATTGATGACATTCGCCGCCTGTGGTACGAAATGCAGCGCGAAATCACCGAATCCGGCAAAATTGTCAAGTTCAAGACGGACATCCTGAATGCCGAAGGCATTGTGGAAAAGAACCAGGAAGCCGCTCGCCTGGGCGTGTTTGACGCTTTCGACAAGGATGGCAATTTCCTGATCCTGAAATCACCCGATGAAGAAGGCGGCCTTAGCAAACCCATTCTGCACCGTCTCAAGCGGCAACCGGATGCTCGCTGGTTGTCCCTGTCTCGCAAATTTGTGCAGACCCCACCGAACCAAATCACCGACGTGCCTGTGGACTACACCCGCGGCACTATCCTGCAGCTGGTTGTGCAAACACCCAGTCTGTGGGAGAAGGTCAAGGAAGGTGGCATCGTAGGCTACGTGATCCTTTCCCTGGGCGCCATTGGCCTGCTGGTGGCACTGTGGAAATTCTTCCAAC
>JALWKC010000070.1 GCA_026996795.1 Lysobacterales bacterium
GGCGCGGCGCCTGGGCGCGGCCATTGCGCAACACCTGCACCAACAGGGGTATGACGTGGTGCTGCATTATCGGGAATCAAAAGCGCAAACGCAAGCCCTGACCAAGGCCCTCAACGCCAGCCGTCCTAGTAGCGCGACACTGTTGCAGGCTCGCCTGGGGCCGGAACTGGACTGTGATGCGTTGATGACTGAAATCATCGGCAACACGGGCCGGCTGGATCTGCTGGTGAACAATGCCTCGGAGTTTTTTCCCACCCCGGTGGGACAGATAAATCGCGACGATTATGACCGCTTGTTTGACAGCAACGTGGCCGGACCGCTGTTTTTGTCTCAGGCCGCCGCTGGGCCGCTAAAAAAAACCGGCGGCAGCATCGTCAATCTGGTGGACATTCATGCCGACAAGCCGTTGAAAAACCACCCGGTGTATTCCATGGCCAAGGCCGCCAATGCCATGCTGGTCAAAGCCCTGGCCAAAGAGCTGGCTCCGCAGGTGCGGGTTAATGGCGTGTCCCCGGGCTGCATTTTATGGCCCGAAGGGGAAGCGGACGCCGTCAAAAACGAAGAAACCCGTCAAACCCGGGAGCAGATTCTGGATCGCATTGCCCTGGGGCGCACCGGCAGCCCGCAGGACATCGCCGAGGCGGTGTGTTTTCTCGCCAATGCCCCGTATATTACCGGCCAGATTCTGGCCGTGGATGGCGGCCGCAGCCTGAATATGTGATGGGTGACTTGAAGCAGAAAAAAACCGGTGGATTGCCCTTGGGAAGCTTCGAGCGAATCTGGGCGAGGCCGGCCACCCGCTTGCAGGGGGTGGAAAACCCCGCATTGTCAGAAGCGGGCTGCTCGCACCGTCACCGGGTGCAGCCACAAACAGCGCACTTGTTTGTTTCACGATTGCCTGAGGGACTTTCGCGCCAGCAACAACGGGTCGCGGGTCGCCAGTGGCTGGCCGACAGGCTGTCTGACCTGGCAGGTCAGGTGGTGGCCGTGGAAAACATTGGCTATTCGGCCAATGGCAAACCGTTTGTAAAGGGCCTGAACTGGGCCTTTTCCTACGCCAACAGCCAGCACCTGGTGGCGATGGCGGCCATGGCCGGTGATGGGGCCATTGGGCTGGATGTGGAACAATACCGGGCTGGGGAAAATCACGAGAAACTGGCCAGGCGCTATTTTTCTCAGCATGAGCAAACGGCATTGCAGGAGAAAGACGGTCTGGACAGGCAGGCGGCTTTTTATGCCTTGTGGACGGCCAGGGAAGCGCGCGTCAAACGTGATGGCGGCCGCTTGTGGCACAGCATTCGCCAAGCGGTTCTGGACCCCGAAACCCGGACAGGGCGGCACGCACTTGATTCCCGGCCACTGTGGATCGTCAGCACATGCCCTGACAGTGATCGCCACAGGCTGTTTTGCCTGTGGGCTGATCGCCCCATCGAGGCCGTCAGCATCGACGATGACTCTGCCCACGCTAACTGCGATGACAGCAATACCTCGACCAGTTCCGGCCAGAACACCTACCAACGTTGGACATGGAAATGACAAGCGCATGAACCTGAACACGGCAGAAATCAATCCACCTGTTTGCCCCTGGAGCGTGGCTGTGGGCATCAGACCGGCCGGGCGGGTGCTGGCCCTGTTGCTGGCGCTGGTTGTAACCGCCTGCCATCGCTCACCGGAGTTTCTCAAACGCGTGGATCAGGCCCTGCAGGTGCAAAAGGGCAGTGAAAACACTTGCGAAGGCGATGACGCACGTCATTGCGCGCTGGACACGCCGTTGGAAAATCTGTGGCGTGCCTACCAGGCCGATGGCCGCCCCCGGGTGGTATTGCTGGAAAAAGGCAGCGAAGCCCTGTTGCTGCGTTTGCACCTGATCAAGGCGGCGCAAAAACGCATCGACATCCAGACGTTTATCTGGGTGGATGACGAGTCGGGCCATTTGGTGTTGCAGGAGCTGCTGGCCGCGGCCAAACGCGGGGTGAAGGTGAACATCATCATCGATCAGCTGTTTTCCATGGACAACACCTGGTTTCTATCGGAACTGGCGACCTTGCACAAGAACCTGCACATCAAGCTCTTCAACCCCATCTTTCGTGAGGCGCACACCTCCAAATTCGACTTTTTCAGCGCCCTGGCCTGTTGCCTGTCGAGCCTCAACCGGCGCATGCACAACAAGGTGTTTTTGGTGGACGGGCGCTATGGTATTACCGGTGGACGCAACTATCAGGACCGCTATTTTGACTGGGACCCGGCCTTTAATTACCGCGACCGGGATGCCCTGGTGGTGGGCAAAGCGACCTGGCAAATGCGCCAGTCCTTTGATGAATTCTGGCAGCATCCCTACAGCGTCGCACTGGAACACCTGGACGATGTCAGTCAGCGCATTCTGGCCGGCCAGCGCAACCAGTCCGAGTGGTTTACGCCGCTGGCGCCGCTGGCGCGGCAGATGGTCATGCAGGCCTTTGATTACGACACCATCCGGCAAAAATTTGTTGATAGCGCGCTGGTGGCCGAGTCGGTGGAATACTTCAGCGATTCGCCCGACAAGGTGGCGCGCAACCACAGTGGCAAGAAGGCCAACAAGGCCCTGAGTGTCAAAATTCGCGACCTGATCCTTTCGGCACGGCAGGAAGTCATCATGCAGACGCCGTATCTGGTCTTGAGTCGCAAAGCCTACCGGGCGATGAAGAAACTGCGCCGGCAACACCCGGATATCCGCCTACTGGTGTCCACCAACAGCCTGGCTTCCACTGATGCGTTTTACGTCTACGCCATTTCCTTCAAACATAAGCGCCGTTACCTCAAGCGCCTGGGCCTGTTAATCTACGAATACAAGCCCAAACCCGCTTACTGGCGGGAAATGTTCGCCTCGCCGGTGGTGAATGAAAACACCCATTTTGGCTTGCATGCCAAGTCGTTTGTGATTGATTCACACCGCTCCCTGATCGGTTCGCATAACTTTGACCACCGTTCAGACACGCTCAATACCGAAGCCGGTTTGATCATCACGTCGCCAGAAGTGGCCCACGCATTGAAAACCTACATCAAACGCGACACTGACCCGGAAAACAGCTGGGTGGTGGCGGCCAAGGAGAAAGTGCCGGTGTGGAGTGCCATCAGCGGCCTGATGGCGACCGTGTCGCGGGCTTTGCCAGTGTTCGATGTGTGGCCCTTTCGGTATTCCAGCAGCTATGAATTGGTGTCACCTTACCCGGCGGTAGAGCCTGGACACCCGGATTTTTACCGAAATTACCGCGCCGTGGGCAATTTTCCAGCGGTTGATTTGTCATCAAAGCAAATTCAGACCATAATTATCAGCGCTTTTGCCGGTTTTGCCGAACCGGTGATGTGACCCAGGCCCGGCCGTTGTTTGGCCAGCCAATGAACTGAACACCACACGAGCCCCTGCCGAAGCCATGATAAAAAAAATACTGATGGGCCTGGTGGCCCTGGCTGCCTTGCTTTTTTCGCTGTCTCTCTGGCAGTCCAACAAGCGCGCCTCAATTCTGGTCGACAACCTGGCTGAAACCGCTTCAGCGGCGGGCAAATGGAGCTGGTCTGGCATCAGCAGCGACACTGACGGTAAGGTCAGCATTCGCAACGTGCGTTTTCAACCCACCGGCTTCCGGCAAGGAATTGATATCGATGAAATCGTGCTCACGCTTGACCCGTTGTTTTTGTTCAAGGCCAGCCCGCACCAATTACGAAACTACCTGCCCAACCACATGAATATTGAGTTGAATGGCGTGCGCCTGCAAGACAACGGTGCTGAAGACTTTCAACAGGCCTTGCTGGATCACAGCTATTGGCCGGCCGTGGTGGGGCACCTGGGCGCCCCCGGTTGTGGCGACCAAAGCCCTTGGGCCTTCAGCATGGAACAAAGGGATGCCATGCTGAACGGGGAACCGGTGGACTACCACCTGAACTTTTATTACGAACACAACGGCCAGGGAGAAATTGATTTTCAGGCCGATACCGAAGCCGAAAACCTGTGGATGACGTCCTGGTCAGGGGTTATGAAATCCGCCGTGGGCCGGGATGAGTTCGCCTTTGAGGATTTGCTGCTCAAAGACCTGTTTTATTATCACCAGGACAATGGCTTCAACGAACGTCGCAATCGTGTCTGTGCCGAAAAGTATCAGGGTTCGTTTGCCGCTTACCGCAAGAACAGCGCTCAAACCGTGCAGAATCTGGTGCGCGCCCTGGCGGGCCAGGAACTGAGCGACAAATTGCTTAACTGGTATCAGCGCACCTTGCTGCCGGAGGCGGAATTTTTTGCGGAATTTCATTTGCCCCGCACCATTTATCTGGACGAACTGTTTTCCATGCCGCAAAACACGTTTCTGGGTCAGGCAGAAATGGCCGTGGGCTTGGGGGAAAGTGAGCCGGAACCGGTGCGGTTACAGCCCATTTCCTACGACCAAGTGGATGCCGACACGCTGGTGCAAGCCTATCGCAAGGAAATTCGACAGCAGCAACAGGCTCGCCAAGACGCCGTTAAAGCCAGCAAAAAAGCCAGCCGCAGCACAGCCAAGCGGGTGATTGGTGGCAAGGTGGCTCGTTACCGCCCGGTGGATGACATCAGCCAGGCGGTGGGTCGTTCCGTTCGCTTGCGCACAACCAAGGGGCGCGTGCTCAAGGGCGTAGTAAAAAAAGTCACCGACAGCACTGCCGTGATACGGGTGAGTTACCTCACCGGAACGGCGGAATTCAACGTGCCGCGCAAGGAAATTCGCAGCGTCGAGGTGTTAAACACCCGGTGAGCGCCTCACCGCTTCGGTCCGCCAACCGCCCGCCGGTTGCCATCAACGCCCCACTGCGTCTGGGGCTGATGCTGGCCGTGCTGTTGCTGCTATTGCCGCTGGCCCTGTTGTGGGGCGAAGGTGGTTTTTCCGGGACCTTGCGCCCACTCTGGGACAGTCAGATCGATCCCTCCCTTTCGGCCATCATTTGGCAATTGCGCTGGCCGCGCCTGCTGGCGGCCGTCAGTGTCGGTGCCTTGCTCGCTCTGGCTGGCGTGATGGTGCAAAACCTGTTTAAAAACCCGCTGGCTGATCCGTATGTGCTGGGCGTGTCTTCCGGCGCGGCCTTGAGCTACCTGCTGGCGGCTACCTTTGGCTTGGCGGTGCCGGTGCTGCTGGCCAGTCTCGGTGGCGCCGTTGCGGCCTTGCTGTTGCTGTTGCTACTGTCCTGGCCTCACCTGCGCCAGATAGAGCGGGTGCTGCTCAACGGCGTCATGCTTTCCTTTGGCCTGTCGGCCCTGATCAGCGTGATTCTGGTGCTGTCACGACAGACCCTGACCCAGTCGCTGCTGTTCTGGCTAATGGGCGATTTGGCCCACAGCCGGCTGCGGTACTGGCCCGTGCTGCTGGTGCTGGTGGCGTTGGCCGGTCTCAGCTGGCACTGGCGCGAGCTGGATGTGTTGGCCCGGGGCAACCGGTTTGCCGAAAAAACCGGGGTGGCGGTGAGGCGGCTCAATCTGATGTTGCTGATCAGCGCCGCGCTGCTGGTGGCCGCGGCCGTCAGCCTGGCCGGGCCAATTGGTTTTGTGGGGCTGATGGTGCCGCACATTTCCCGCCGCCTGGTGGGTTTTTCACACCGCTACCTGCTGCCCGCCGCCGCCATTAACGGTGCCATTTTACTGCTGTTGGCCGACACCCTGGCCCGCAGCGTGGCGGCTCCGGTGCAACTGCCTGCCGGGGCCATCACCGCCTTGCTGGGGGTGGCTTTCTTTCTGGCCTTGCAACGCCACGGAGGCTGGCAATGACGGCCTTGGCAGCGCGTCAGTTGCAACCGATGCGACAGCAAAAGCCTCTTTTCGAGCCGCTGGACTGGCGCGTGGATCACGGTCAGTTCTGGCTGCTGGCCGGCGCCAATGGCTGTGGTAAAAGCACGTTGCTGGAAACCGTCGCCGGGTTGCACCCGGACTATCGGGGGGAACTGTTTCTGGCTGGCCAGCGTCTGGACAGCTGGGCCAGCCGTGCCCGTGCCCGACAGGTCAGCTATCTGCCTCAGCAAGAGGAAGCCACGCCGGATTGCCGTGTGCATGAAGCCCTGCACATGGGCGCCTACGCCTGGGACCAAGTGGATGAAGATCGCTTTCAGGCAGTGGTTCACGCCCTGGGTCTGGCCCCGTTGCTGGAGCGGTCGCTGGCGCATTTGTCCGGCGGTCAGCGCCGGGCGGTGGAACTGGCCACCAGCCTGATACAGGACGCCCCCTTGTTATTGCTGGACGAACCCCTGAACCAGTTTGACCTGGCCTTTCGCCTGCGGGTGCTGGATTTTTTGCAGCGCCAACGTCACAAGGCAGTGGTCATGGCCAGCCATGACCTGATTCTTACACCGCAATACGCCAGCCATGCCTTGCTGATTTTTCCCGACGGCCATGCCCGGCAGGGCAAAATTGCTGATATGATGAAACGCGATCAGCTGGCGGCCTTGCTCGACTGGCCGCAGACGGACGCATTGGATCGATTATGGAAAAACTGAAACCCCTCAATCAATGGCTGGGCTGG
>JALWKC010000071.1 GCA_026996795.1 Lysobacterales bacterium
GAACTGGCGTGTAACCGGCTCTTACTCCTATTCCGATGGCAATTATTCGCGCAATTCCATTTCAGCCGCCCGCTCAGCTGACGTTTCACTTCCAGGCGGGCAGGCTCACGCACCGTTGGTGGATTATTTTTCACCGGGCATTCTCAGTGGCGAAGACATGGCTGCCCTGATCGATGCCGTGGGCATCAATCACACAGGCAATACGGTTTACGATCAGGTCCAGGTCAACGCCATTTTTTCCGGTGACGTGACCGAGCTGCCAGCAGGCGCGCTGGCAATGGCAGCCGGGGTAGAATATCGCCGTTTCAGTATTGATGACCAACCCAGTGAGGCCTCCAGAAGTGGTGACCTTTGGGGCGAAAGCTCTGCGCTTGTCACCAAAGGAACCAACGAGGTCGCTGAAATCTTTGCCGAGGCCGAAATCCCCTTGCTGGCCGGTCTGCCAGCAGTTGAAGAATTGACATTGAACCTTTCTGCGCGAGCCTTTGACTATAAGGTTGGTGGCAGTGACACTGTCTGGAAAGCGGGCATGTCATGGCGGGTCACTCCAACTTTCATGTTCCGTTCAACTGCTGGAACTTCGTATCGTGCGCCGGCTCTGTTTGAACTGTTTCTGGGTAATGAAACCTCCTTTGTTGGGCAATTGTCCATCGACCCCTGTATCAACTGGGGAGAAAGTACGAATGATCGTATTCGCGAGAATTGCGCCGCAGAGGGCATTCCGCCGGACTATCCCACTGGCCCAACCTCATCGGCAACAGTCATTTCCGGTGGTGGTGCCGACAATCTGGAGCCAGAGACATCCGAAGCCTTTACGTTCGGTTTGGTGTGGACGCCGGAGTTTACCGACCTGAGTGTGGCGATTGACTACATTGACATCGAAGTCAATAATCAGATATCGCAGTTGGGAGCCGGAGCGATTCTTGCCGGTTGTTACAACTCAGAAAATTTCCCCAATGCGTTCTGTGACCTGTTTACCCGGGCACCAGGGGATGATCCACAGTTCCCGAATCAGATTCTGACAGTGACTGATACGTTTATTAACATTAACAAGCAAAAGTATCGTGGGGTTGACCTGAACCTGTTATGGCACCACAACCTGGATGTTGGGCGCCTGGAAACGGAGCTGCAAACCACCTGGAACCTGGAAAATGTGCAACGCCTGTTTGACCCTGATCAGGTGCAGGGCTTTGACACGGTTGACAATGTAGGGACCATCGGCAGTCCAAAGGTGGTGGCCAACTTACGCACCAGCTTTAGCCGTGCTGACTGGAAGTTCAACTACTATTGGCAATACATCTCCAGTACCGATAATTCGCCTTTTGTGGACGCTGAAACCAGCTATTTCGGTTTTTCACCGGCCTATCGGGATATTTACATGGATTCAGCGGTCTATCACAATGTTTCCGTGCTTTACGAACAAAGCAAATGGGACGTATTATTTGGGATCAAGAACTTGTTTGATGCCGAGCCGGACACTGTGTCCAGTGGTGTGGCCGCACGTCGCGGTAATGTCCCCATTGCCGCCACCCAGTATGACCTGTTAGGCCGTACTTACTTTATGCGTTTTAATTACCGTTTCTAAAACAGAACCATGAAACACGTTGAAAGCTGGTGGTGCCTCAGGTACACCAGCTTTTTATTTTTCAATGGGTTATATGCCAATGGGACGTTAATGCCCTGGAGAATGCGATATGACTGCTTTCCGTTTGCCCTCCGTTTTTTTGTTGTCCTGTCTTTTTTTGGTGGAGCAGGTTCTCGCCAAACCCATTCCGGTTGAGTCGCTGTCCCATGTGCCGGTCATCGACTCGGTTTCCATGAGTGCCGATGGCAAGCATCTGGTCGCGCTGGTTGCCGCCCCTGGCAGTAATTTCAGGGAAACCGCCCTGGCCACCTGGCGTCTGGACAATATGTCCAAAGGGCCAGTGATTACTCCAAGTGGCAAGCGAATGAAATTTATTGCGGCCAATGCACTAAAAGCCGGCAAATTGCTGGTCACAGGGCGTCAGGAGTGGACCGGGCCGTTGGCCGGTTGTGGCGAAGGAAATTTTATTGGCTCCACAAAAACGTTTGTCTTTAAAAATTACCTGACTGACGCTAACCACAAGCAGTTTGCTGAAGCCTTTGCCGAGGGTGTGAACAAGACTGGCATGGGCGAGCGAATGCGTCACTGTTTAGAGATTGCCGGGAGCGCCAGCCTGGTCAGCAATTTGCCACTGGATCCGGCGCATGTCATTATTCGTAAAGTGACCGGAATAACTGGCTCGGCGGATTATTTCCTGTACAACCTTAAAACTGGTAAATCCACTTTCTTGATTAAGGAAAACCGCAAGGCCGCTCCTGGCCTTTTTGACCCGCGTGATGGCAAAGTGCTCACTCGCGTGGCCATTGAACCTGTTGCTGGCGGTGACTTTGAACAAAAGGTTTTAATCAGGGATCCAAAAACCGGTAAATTTGATGTGCATGACAAGCTCACAACCAAACTCAGCGATCGCTACACCGTCTCGGTGGTGGGCCATGATGAAAAAACCGGCAAGTACTATGTGCTCAGCAACCAGTTTTCGGACACCGTGAAGGCATGGATGTATGACCCGCAAACCCGCCAGTTTGACAAGGAACCCCTGGTCGGTCACCCAAAATATGACATTGCCAGCCTGATATTCGGCAGCCAGCCTTCCAATTTCAACCGGCTTTTAGGGTTCACAGTGGCGGGGCCTAAGGCTGAGACTATTTATGTTGATCCGGAAATGCGGTCCATCCATGAAGGCCTGAAGCAGGCCTATGCAGGAAAGAATGTTCATATTACCGGTTATAACGATGATTTGTCTCGGGTTTTGTTTATGACCGAAAGCGCCCAACACTCCCCAACGTATTACTTGCTGTCCAGCAGAAAAGAAGTCCAGAAACTGGGCAGTCAGCGGCCAGATATTGATCCCAAGGACCTGGGGCAGCAACGTTGGGTGACTTATACCGCGCGTGATGGCATGAAAATCCCGGCCATCCTGGACTTGCCAGCGGGCTGGAAAAAAGAAGACGGCCCCATCCCGGCCATCGTTCTGCCTCATGGCGGTCCCTGGGCGCGCGATTTTATGGGTTGGGACGGCTCCGGCTTTGTGCCCCTGTTGACTTCCCGCGGCTACGCGGTCTTGCGTCCCCAGTACAGGGGGTCCAGCGGTCTGGGCAGAAAACTTTGGTTAGCGGGAGACAAACAATGGGGCAAGGCCATGCAGGATGATTTGGATGATGGTGCGCAGTGGCTGGTGGAACAAGGCATAGCTGATAAAGACCGATTGGCCATTTTTGGCTATTCCTATGGGGGGTTTGCTGCTGCTGCGGCGACCGTCCGACCAAACAGCCCTTATCAATGTGCCATTGCAGGTGCGCCAGTAACTAACCTGGCAAAAATCGGGAATGCCTGGAGCAGCAATCGCTTGCAGCGAATACTTCAGGGACGTACTGTCAAGGGCATGGACCCCATGAAAAATACTGACAAGGCGGGAATTCCTGTGTTGCTGGTTGTTGGAGACCGGGATGTGCGTACGCCGGCATGGCACGCCAAGGATTTTTACAAGAAAGTCAAAACAAAAGTTCCGGCGCGCCTGAAGATTATCAAAGACATGCCTCACCAGATGCCCTGGTATCCACGCCATCACGAAACCCTTTACCGGGAAGTGCTGGATTTTCTGAAAAACGACTGTGGTCCTGGAGGCTTGTAAAACAGTTCTCCAAGAACAGACCATAACCGGTCAAGGCTGGTTTAAGCGTATTTTCGGAACAGGACTCTCCCCCTCTCAGCTCACAAGACAGGGAAATGGCCACGGCCGTTTCCCTGTCTTGTGTCTGGTTGCTGTTAAGTGGGCTCTCAATTCACTCAGTCATGGTCTGTCGCTGGCCACGGGTTTCCGTTTCTCACTGCGCTGCCAGATTACGTATGTTCCGGCTCAGGCTTTGCGTTTTTGCGGGTTGACGGCCAGGGTTTCGGTGGTTTTGTGGAAGCGGATGTCCGGGTACCGTTCTTCGGTCAGGCGCAGGTTGGCGTAGGTGGGGGCCAGGTAAACCAGGTGGCCATGAGCATCCAGCGCCAGGTTCTGTATGGCCTTGTTGCGGAATTGTTCCAGTGCCCTAGGGTCTTCCGCGTCCACCCAGCGAGCGGTGGCAATGGGGATGTTTTCAAAAATGGCATCCACCCCGTATTCACTTTTCAGGCGGTGGGCCACCACGTCGAACTGCAACACGCCCACGGCACCGAGAATCAGGTCGTTGCTCATCAAGGGGCGGAAAAACTGCGTGGCGCCTTCTTCAGAAAGTTGCTCCAGTCCCTTGTGTAACTGCTTGAGTTTTAACGGATCTTTCAGTCTGGCACGGCGAAAAAGTTCCGGTGCAAAGCTGGGAATGCCGGTAAACCGCAAGTCTTCCCCTTCGGTGAACGTGTCGCCAATACTGATGGTGCCGTGGTTGTGAATACCGATAATGTCACCCGGGTAGGCGGTGTCCACGTGTTCCCGCTGTGAGGCCAGAAAGGTGAGGGCATCGGGAATTTTTATTTCCTTGCCCAGGCGGGTATTTTTCAGTTTCATACCTTGCCGGAATGTCCCGGAACAGATGCGCATGAAGGCGATGCGGTCGCGGTGTTTGGGGTCCATATTGGCCTGGATCTTGAACACAAACCCGGTACAGGCCGGCTCTTCCGGCTTGACTGTGCGGGTGGTGGTGTCACGCGGCTGGGGTGGCGGCGCGTGCTCGGAAAAGGCATCCAGTAACGGTTCGACACCGAAATTGTTGATGGCCGAACCGAAAAACACCGGTGTCAGTTCGCCGTTCAGGTACGCGTCCTTGTCAAAAGCGTGGCTGGCGCCTTGCACCAGCTCCACTTCGTCGCGGATTTCAGCGGCACTGTCAGCGCCCAGAGTCTGTTCCAGCTCCGGATTGTTCAATCCCTTGATAACGGTGGCTTGCTGGGTTTCGTAGTTTTTGCCCGATTCATACAGCAGGATTTCATCGCGCAGGAAATGGTAAACGCCTTTCAGTCGTTTGCCCATGCCAATAGGCCAGGTAATGGGCGCACAACGGATTTTCAGCACCTCTTCCACTTCGTCCAGTAATTCAATCGGGTCTTTGCCTTCGCGGTCGAGCTTGTTGATAAAGGTGAAGATGGGTGTGGTGCGCAGCCGGCAAACTTCCATCAGCTTAATGGTGCGCTCTTCCACGCCCTTGGCGCAGTCAATGACCATCAGGGCCGAGTCCACCGCGGTTAAGGTGCGGTAAGTGTCTTCAGAAAAGTCGGCGTGTCCGGGCGTATCCAGCAGGTTCATGATGGTGCCCTTGTAGGGAAACTGCATGACTGAAGAGGTGACTGAAATGCCACGTTCTTTTTCCATGGCCATCCAGTCGGAAGTGGCATGGCGGGCGGCCTTGCGTGACTTGACCGAGCCGGCCACCTGAATGGCACCACCAAACAGCAGGATTTTTTCCGTGATGGTGGTTTTGCCCGCATCGGGGTGGGAAATAATGGCAAAGGTGCGGCGTTTGCGGGTTTCAGTCTGCTGTTGCGGGTCGCTCATGGTGTTCCGTGTCTGGTTGGTTGCTGTGTGCCGGGCTGATTGTCAAAAAACGCGCCGGAAAAACGGTGGCGTACTCTAGCATAAATCCAGCCCGTGCGCGTGCATGGCAAGACGCGCAGGTTCCAGTTCGGCTGCGTAATTTTTCCAGCGGCCAATGGCACGGGTGCTGATTTTTTCCCGCACCTGGCTAGCGCTGGCCGTGGCCGTGATGGCTTGCCCTTGCTGGGCCAGCAGATTTTTTGTTTCTGTCCCCAGTTGCAAAAACTGCTGGATCTGCTCCAGGGTCTGTACGGGTTGGCGAACCAGTGTTTCGTATTCGACCCGCATCACCTGCTCAGGTGCCTGCTGATGCCAGTATTGACACTGCTGGTGATGCGTTGCGATGGCTTCACCCAGCCACGGCAGGTGATAGCACCAGCCCTTGTGCCCTGGCCCAAACAGGTGTTTGTACAAGCCCCAGGCCGCATCCATGGGGTGTTTGTCTATCCACAGGACTTGTGCCTGTGGCAATGCCTGGAGCAGGTAGCCCAGGTGTTGCGCGTTATCCGGCAGCTTGTCGATAAACCAGAGCGTTTGCGGATCGTGGATGGCCTGGACCTGGGTCAGGTAGTCCTCTCCCAGGCGGGACAGGCCGTCGGCAGAGGCTTGGGATCGCAGGTAACGGCCCAACGCCAGTGGAAATTCCGGCAGTTCGCCCAGGGAATGAATCTGGCTGTGCCCGGCCAGGAGTGATTCCAGCAAACTGCTGCCGGCCCGTGGCAAGCCGAGAATAAAAAGCGGCCTGGAGGCATTGTCGTGTGTTTCACCGCTTGTGGCGCTGTGGGCGTGCCAGAGTGACTTTTGCGCCGACCAGTGGGCCTGCCGACGCGCCAGCCAGTGCGCCTGATCATGTTTTTGTTGCCGGCGTTGGAGGCGGTTGGCGGTTTCTGCCCAGTGCCAGGCCTTGGG
>JALWKC010000072.1 GCA_026996795.1 Lysobacterales bacterium
GCCATCGGCGCCAGTGGCCAAAGCGCCAACCACACCGGCAACGACCAGTGAAGCTTCAGGTGAGTGGCAGCAAGTCAAGGGGCCGCGCCGGAGCATGGCTCGCGCCATGGCACAAGCCCATGCCGAAGTGGTACCCACCACGCTGATGGATGATGCCGACATCAATGACTGGAAACCCGGCCAGGACATCACCTACCGGCTGATCCGCGCCCTGGTGGCCGGCAGCCGCGCCGAACCGGTGATGAACGCCTGGTTTGACGGTAAAAAACTGGCCATTCGCCATATCCCGCACGTGGACGTGGGCATCGCCGTGGACACGCCTGACGGCTTGTTTGTTCCCACTTTGCGCAACGCCGATCAACTGGGGCCCAAAGAAGTGCGCGCGGCCATGAACCGGATCAAGGAACAGGTGCGCAATCGCAGCATTCCGCCGGAGGAAATGAAGGACTTCACCATTATGCTTTCCAATTTCGGCGTGTTTGCCGGACGTTACGCCACGCCTGTGGTGACACCGCCGTGCGTGTGCATAGTTGGTGCGGGCAAGTTGCGTTACGACGCCATTCCGGTTATGGGCGGGTTTGAAGCCCACCGCATTATTCCCATCTCGCTGACTTTTGACCACCGCGCAGCCACCGGTGGCGAAGCCTCCCGTTTTCTGGCCGCTGTCCTGAAGGATTTGTCCTTGCCAGAATAAGGCTATGCCTCATGATTATTAACCTGGCATCAATATAGGTGATGCCAGGTTAATAAAAAAGCTCGCTGATGCGGGCTTTTTTTTTGCAATAATGAAACCGGCACCCGGGTCTGGAAGGCCAAGGGGAACACAACCGAGAGTTTTCCTTACCCATTGCAATGGCATACTAACATGTCAGATTGAACCAAAAACAAAACACTCCGCGGAGGACGCACAACATGTCAAACAATAAAACAACCATCAAACCCCTGACCGCCGCCATTGGCGCGCTGGTCGCCACCGTTGGTTTCACGACCGTGGCCAGCTGTTCCAGCAACCCCTTCAGCCAGAACGAGATGGATTCCGGCTACAAACAAGGCGCCACGAAAAATGCTGAAGGTAAATGCGGCGAAGGCAAATGTGGTAACAAGAAAGCCGAAGGCAAATGCGGTGAAGGCAAGTGTGGCGGCAAACACGCCGAAGGCAAATGCGGGGAAGGCAAATGTGGCGGCAAACACGCCGAAGGCAAATGCGGTGAAGGCAAGTGCGGCGGCAAGAAAGCCGAAGGCAAATGCGGGGAAGGCAAGTGCGGCGGCAAGAAAGCCGAGGGCAAATGCGGTGAAGGCAAGTGCGGCGGCAAACACGCCAAAGGCAAATGCGATGGAAAATGCGCAGTCAAACACGCTGAAGGCAAGTGCGGCGGCAAGAAAGCCGAAGGTTCCTGTGGCGGCACTCGCTAAGGAAGCTCTGATTGAATCTGGCGCGAGCAGATTGTCGTGTAAAATCGTTCAGTTCAAGGCGCAAGCCGCACGCAATAGCAAGGCTATTGTGAAGGTTTGCAACGCAGAAATGGACGATGTTACGCTGCAAAATGCCGTGTCACGATTCGATCGGTGCTTCCCTAAGTACTCCTGAAGCCTGGAGCCACCCGTGAACACTCCCCCTTTCACCGGTTCCGGCCTGGGACTGAGACGGGCCCTGTTGGGTCCGTTTCAGGCTCATGGCGACCTGTCGCCCGTGCAATTCATGGAAATTGCCCCGGAAAACTGGATCCCCATCGGCGGCCAGGAAGGCCGGTTGCTGCGTGACTTCGCGGCCCGGTATCCCATGGTTCTGCATGGCCTGTCATTATCCATTGGCGGCCCGGACCCACTGGACGAAGCCTTTATTCACAACGTCAAGGCATTCAAGAAAGAAATCAACAGCCCGCTGTATTCCGAACACCTGAGCTACTGCACCGACGGTGCGCACCTGTACGACCTGATGCCGATTCCCTTCACCCCCGAAGCGGTCATCTACGTGGCTAACCGGATCAGTCGCGTGCAAGACATCATGGGCGAACGCATCGCCATTGAAAATGTTTCCTATTACGCCGCCCCTGGGGCAGAAATGAGTGAAATCGATTTTCTCAACGCCGTGCTGGAAAAGGCCGACTGCCTGCTGCTGCTGGATGTCAACAATATCTACGTCAACAGCATCAACCACCGTTACGACGCCTTGCAGTTCCTGCACGCCTTACCCGGTGAACGCATTGCCTATGGGCATATTGCCGGTCACCATAACGAAGCGGCCGACCTGATCGTGGACACACACGGGGCCGAAGTCATCGACAACGTCTGGGACATCCTGGATGCCGCTTACGCCACTTTTGGCGTTTTTCCCACCCTGCTGGAACGCGATTTTAACTTCCCACCACTGACGGAACTGCTGGGCGAGGTGGCGCGCATTGACCAGCTCCAGCAAAAACACAGCGGAAAACTGGCCCTGAATGCCTGACAAACGCCTCAGCCCGGATGTGCCGGAAAAGCTGGCTCACACCCAAACCCGCTTTGCCGCCCACATTCGCGACCCACAGCACAACCCGGCCCCCGAAGGCATCGAAGCCCGGCGCATGGCCATTTATACCGAACTGTTTTTCAACAGCATCTCGTCCCTGCTGGCCGGCACCTTCCCTGTCATCCATGAAATCCTCACCGAAGAGCAGTGGCAGCAACTGGTGCGGGCCTTTTATCGCAGCGGACAGGCGCACACGCCCTACTTTCCGGAAATTCCCCGCGATTTCGTGCGCTGGCTGACCGAAAGCACCAATCCCTTTGCCAACAAACCCTATTTGCCAGAACTGGCGCACTACGAATGGCTGGAGCTGGCGGTGCAAATTGACAAAAGTCCATCACCAGAATGGCAACCCCTGCCGGAGAACCCCGAAGCCCTGCTGGCCGGGGCACCCCGTTTATCGCCGTGGGTTCGCCTGGGCAGTTATCACTTTCCTGTGCATCAAATCAAACCCGGCCATGAGCCAAAAACCCCGGACGAAACCGGCCACTTTTTTCTGGTCTATCGCCAGCAACAGCCTGACGAGCACGAGGAGGTTCACTTTCTGTCCCTCAACGCCGTTTCGGCCTTGCTGTTTGCCTCACTCAAGGACAAGCCGGATCAACCACTGGCGCACACATTGGCGGCCATTGGCCAACACATCGGCCACCAAGAGCCGCAGGCCTTGCAACAGGCAGGTATTGCCCTGATCCAGGACTGGCACCGGCGCGGCATTGTGTCCGGTTATCAGACCAGTCACCCCACCACCCATCCGAAGAAAAATACCAGGAAATACCCGTGAAAAAACTGATTTGTGTCTGGCAGGGAATCACCGCCCGCCTCAATGCCGCCGGCGACTACATTCCCCCCTTGTTTTTGCGCCTGATTCTTTTTGCCGAATTCTACGAGGCCGGGATGATGAAACTGCACGGCGAAAACTGGTTTAGCTCCATACACAGCAGCTTTCCCTGGCCATTTGGGGCCGAATGGTTCAGTGACAGCCTCAGCTGGCAAATGGCCATGTGGGCGGAAATCCTTGGCAGCATCCTCCTGCTGCTGGGCCTGTTCACCCGTTTTGCCGCCTTTTCCCTGCTGATCGTCACGGCCGTGGCCACCGCCGCCGTGCATTGGCCGGAAAGCTGGAACAGCCTTGGAGAACTCTGGCAGGGCTACGTCATCACCAACAAGGGCGCCGGCAACTTCAAACTGCCCTTGCTGTTCAGCATTATGCTACTGCCCCTGATATTCAATGGCGCCGGAAAAATCAGCCTCGATCACCTGCTGGCCAAATGGCTGGGCCTCAACCCCGAAGCCAAAATCAGCGATTTTGCCACCGCCGGACTGGCCCTGATGGCGATTGGCGCACCGCTGGTATTCCTGCTGCCAGGCACCGGCTGGGCGCTGATACTGGTGGGCGCCGGCTTCCTTATCGCCAACCGCGCCATCACGCCCAGTGACTAACCAGTTGTTTCTGGCACTGGCAAAATCGCCAGGTATTTAAGGAAGTGCTGATTTTTTTATGATGAATGCGACGAAAGAACGACCGCGCTCACTGCACAAGAAGTCCTATGGCGTTTCAAAGCCGTTTTTAAAGATCACCTCGTCCAGCAGGAAAATAGAGGCCGAACCGGAGTCATCACCTCTGTCATCATCCAGTGGCACGCCGATCAAGGCCCGGTCACCAGACAAACTGACAGATTCTCCAAAATAATCCTCAAAGACTCCATCCGCGGCCATCAACTTGTCGGTTTGTGACCAGTTCCCGTTACCGAATTCAAAAACATAGGCCGAACCGGAATCCGTGCCATTGTCGTCATCATAATGGGCCCCAACCAGTACCCGGTCTCCAGACAGGCTGACCGAATAACCAAACTCATCCGCCGCCGCGTTGTCCTGCGCGATGAGTTTGGCTGTCTGCGCCCAACCGCCACCGGTCAGATCAAAGACATAGGCTGAACCGGAATCCGCGCCGTTGTCATCGTCACCATAGGCGCCAACCAGCGTCCTGTCTCCAGACAAGCTGACCGAATAACCGAACCGGTCTCCCGCAGCCCCGTCCAGCGCAACAAGCTTGGCTGTCTCGGCCCAATTACCAGCGCTTAAATCAAAAACATAGGCTGAACCCGTGGATGCAGTGTTAATCGCGACAGAAGGCGTCCCAATCAAGGCCCGGGTACCCGATAGACTGACTGACTGTCCAAAACCATCGCTGGCCACCCCGTCTGATGCAGTTAGTTTGGCTGTTTGTGACCACACGCCGCCACTGTGCTCAAAAACATAGGCCGAGCCCGTGGTTGCGCTGCCCGTGTCATCATAAGGCGCTCCAATCAAAGCCCGCGCCCCTGACAAACTGACCGAAGTCCCGAACCCATCCCCCGTGGCAGCATCCGCTGCGGTCAGCTTGGCTGTCTGGGTCCACACCCCGTTACCGAGTTCAAAGACATAAACGGAGTCCGTCAGGTTGCCAACCAGCACCCTGTCCCCTGACACACTGACGGAAATCCCGAATCCATCATTCGCAGTCCCGTCTGCCGCAGTCAGCTTGGCCGTACGCGTCCAGACTCCGGCACTGTAATCAAAAATATACGCCGATCCTGAATCCACGCCATTGTCACCATCCCAAGGCGCCCCGACCACGGCCCGGTTCCCCGACAGGCTGACAGAAGTACCGAATTCATCGTCCTGCGCATTAGGCCCGGCAGTGAGTTTGGCAGTTTGCTGCCAGGCCCCGCCACTGAGGTCAAAAACATACGCCGAACCAGAATTGCTGCCATGATCATCGTCATCGGGCGCCCCACCCAGTATCCGGTCTCCTGACAGGCTGACAGAAAACCCGAAGCCGTCTCCTGCCGCCCCGTCGGCTGAGATTAACTTCGCCGTCTGCAGCCAGCCTCCGCCACTGAAATCAAACACATAGACGGCACCTGACTCAATACTATTATCATCAGCAAGCCTGGCCCCAACCACGGCCCGGTCTCCAGACACACTGACCGAGAAACCAAACTGGTCTCCGGCAACCCCGTCTCCTGCCACCAGTTTGGCCGTCTGGGACCAACTCCCGCCACTAAGCTCAAAGAAATACACTGATCCGGATAGACTGCCGTTGTCATCATCACCATAAGCCCCAACTAACACCCGGTCTCCAGAAAGGCTGACAGACGTACCAAAATAATCAAAGGCCGCTCCGTCAGTCGCCACCAATTTGGCGGTCTGTGACCAAACTCCATTGTTCAAATCAAAAACATAGGCCGAACCAGTCATGCCATTGCCTGTATCATCGAAAGACGCCCCGATCAAGGCCCGGCCTCCAGACAAGCTGACAGATTGGCCAAAGAAATCAAAGTCCGCCCCGTCAGCCGCCACCAATTTGGCGGTCTGTGACCAAACTCCATTATTCAAATCAAAAACATAGGCCGAGCCAGTCATGGCATTACCCGTATTGTCGTATGGTGCACCAACCAGGGCCCGCCCCCCTGAGAGACTGACTGACTGCCCAAAGTAATCATTCGCCGCCCCATCGCTTGCGGTTAACTTGGCAGCCTGAAACCAGTTGCCATTACTCAGTTCAAAAACATAGACCGACCCCGAGAACGCGCCGTTGTCATTATCACCATAGGCGCCAATCAGCGCCCGGTTTCCTGACAAACTGACGGAATAGCCGAAGTAATCGTAGGCTTCTCCATCCACCGCAGTCAGCTCCTGGGTCTTTACCCAGCTCCCTCCGATATAGTCCATCACAAACACAATACCCCGGGAATTCAACGCACCGGGCGCCGCAATCAATGCCCGATTACCGTCCACAGCAACACTGCTTCCGAACTGGCCAGAGTCACCCACCCTGCCATCGGGTGAAGGCCATAACCTGGTCTGCTGCAACGCCGCCTTGAGC
>JALWKC010000073.1 GCA_026996795.1 Lysobacterales bacterium
TCCGGAACGGTGTCCGCTTTTGTGCGCGGCATGACACGGCATAACCATGTTACCCATAACAGTCTCAAAAAGTGAGACGGTAACAAAATCAGCGAAAAATCCTTGACCGAAAAAGCAAGAAAGCCACGATCAGATTCAGCCCGGCCAGTGATAATAGATAAACCGCTCCCACACTCAGCGCCCAAACCAGCCAGGCCACAGTCGCCAGTCCGTACGCTATCAATGCCACCGCACACCATCGCCCGGAACACCATAACAGCACGAAGGCCAATGGCCACATGAGCAGAATATTCGGGTTATTCGCAGCAATGCGGTGATCAGTCAGCTCCCACAGTCCCAGCAGAATAAAACCGATCAGGCTTTGCCCCACCAGCCAGGTCCTGATGGCCGCCTTGCGTGTCCTGGGCCATAGCAGCGCCAGCAGAAAAAACGCCGTCAGGAACACCAGTGGCCCATGCGTGGCCAGAAACCGCACCGGCGCTTGCCGCCCCGGATAGAGCAGACGTGGCGGTTGCGCCGGCGATTCAGCGGCTGGCCGGTTGTGCAGGGCCTGCATCAAGCGCAAAGGAAACACCGCCCCTTGCCAGGCGTCCCGTTTTTGCCAGGCCCCATGTCCATAGCCCAGGCTGAGGACCAGATTCAGCCAGCCCTGATTGACCACCGGCAAGGTGGATTCGGCCCAGCTCTGGTCGGGAAGCTTTTGCCAATCGGGCTTGAACGGCTGCCTGACGGACTCATTGATCAAATCACGCACCTGCGAGGTGCAATTGCTCAGGAAGTAATCGTAATCGTAATAGCGGCTGGCGTCAGTGTCCTGCGCTTGCAGGGTATGCAACAGGGCTTTGGCCTTGTCCGCTGGAATATTCAGGGCCTGAGCCCAGATGGCCCGGTTTTCGGCCGCAAACCGGTTCAGTTCCCGTGCCGCCGGTTCATGGTCGAGGAAATAGCGCATGCGGCCTTTAAGAAAATTGCTGAAGAAATCTTCATCGGAAAAATCAAAATAGCCGTAGCTGTAGATAACGTCCTCATGACCAGGCTGACGCACTAACAGTTCAGTGTGTCCCCAGGCCGACCAGTATTCCGGTCCGGGACCGATGGTGATGAGAAAAAATTGCGGCGCGGGTAGGTTTTCAACCGCATTCACGTCGGCAGATGCGCTGTCGGCCAAGGTGTTAGCTGTGTTCGGTGGGTTCCTGGCAACGCCTGCTGCAGGCGCTTCTTCGTCCGTGGAAAGGCGGCTTGTTTGCAAAGGGTGCTGGGGACTGGACGCGGTCTGATTCTGCGCCGGGGTGTCGGAAATGGCCAATCCGGGGAGCACACAAGCCACAATCAGGACACAGCCGAAGGCTAACAGACGCAACAGATCACGGCCAGAACCCACGGGGCTCACGCGCTCACGCTCATTTCCACAGCTAGGGAAGCTCTGATCGAATCGTGACACGGCATCTTGCAGCGTAAAACCGTCCATTTCTGCGTTGCAAACCTTCACAATAGCCTTGCTATTGTGTGCGGCTTGCGCCTTGAACTGAACAATTTTACACGACAATCTGTTCGCGCCAGATTCAATCAGAGGCTCCCTAGCAGAATGGAAGTGCTGCAGCGCCATCAATTCGGTTCAGGTTCGGCACTGCCACATCAAGCCGCTGGCAACGCCATTTCCAGCGTTTGCAGCCGACGGCCATCGGTTTTGGCTACATGGAATTCATAATCCCCCACCTTGACCGTTTCACCCTCTTCCGGCAAGCGACCCAGTTCAGAAATAATCAGGCCGCCAATGGTGTCCACTTCCTCGTCGCCGAAGCCACTGTCAAATGCCTCATTGAAATCCTCAATGGTGGTCAGGGCGTTAATTCGGAAAACGCCCGGTGTGGTCTCCTGAATAAAAGGCGCTTCCTCTTCATCGTATTCATCATCGATATCGCCCACAATTTCTTCCAGCAGGTCTTCAATGGTGACCAAACCGGCGACGCCACCGTATTCATCCATGACGATGGCCATGTGGTTTCTCTTGGTACGAAACTCCTTGAGCAGCACGTTAACCCGTTTTGATTCGGGGATAAAAACCGCCGGGCGAATGTACTGACTGAGGTCAAACTCACCGGAGTTGCTGATGTAGTACTTAAGCAGGTCCTTTGCCAGCAGGATGCCTTCGATTTCATCCTTGTCTTCGCCAATGACAGGAAAGCGTGAATGGCCGGAATCGACAATAATGCGCAGGATTTCTTCCAGCCTGGCCTGTTGGGGAATCGCCACCATCTGCGCCCGCGGAATCATCACCTGACGCACCTGCAGTTCACTGACTTTCAGGGCGCCTTCTATCATGCTCAGGGCATCGGCATCCAGCAGTCCGCTTTCCCTGGCTTCACGCAGAATATGCAGCAAATCCTGGCGATTTTTCGGCTCACCGGCCAGTGCCTGACCCAGGCGTTCCCACCACGATCGCGACTCGCCGTCTTCTGTTCGATTTTTTTCTGCGTCCATCAGGCCGTAAGAGAAATAAAATGTGAGTGTACCGTGACTGGATTTTCTTGTCTATGAGTTCCCGATATACCCTGCCAGAGTCATTTGTCCTGGCCTATTCCTAATCAATGTCAAAATCATCAAATGGCTCAGTATAATCATCAATTGGAATCTGTTCCATCGCAGTCTTTCCGTCAAGATAAGCTGCTAATGCCTTTATTTCCGGGTAAAAACGGCTAAAAGCCACGCTGGCAGATCCGACAACTCCTAACGCGTTGGCAGTAAATCTCATCACAATCAGATACATCAACAAGGCGGCCCAGTCAAAACCTCCCGACGAATGTTGCCGTCCAAACCAGGCAACCATGAGAATAATGGCAAACACCAACAGAAATGTTTTCAGCCAGTTAACATGGATGTCCACAAGGCGACGTTGGTATTTCAAACGCGCTAACTGAGGGTAGTGGCTGTAATGAAAAGCCTGATCAAAACGCGCCTCATCTGCCAGAAGCTCCGGTGTTTCTTGTGTTTCGGCGACCAGTTTGCGAATGTTGTGAGTGCTTCGAAGGGACTCAGCATTTAATGCCATGGAAATTTCAGCGGCGTGCGCATTGATCCGGTACAAGCCAATGGTGTAGATCACAAATAACGGGATCAACAAAACCGTTAACCCGGGTTGTAACAAAAACAAAGCAACGGTCCCGACCATGCTGGTCAAGGCGGGGATAAAAGCCCGCGTCAAGCGGCGACTGACGAGTCCGGCCATGTGGGTATTGGTTTTGAGCAATCGCAAGACACTGGCAAGCTGAGCGCCACTGATCGAGGATGGCATCGGCGGAGCCGCAATCCCTGTATTGGGTCTCACAACCCCCTGCTTTTGCCCCACAGTGTCCACAACATACCGTGCGAGAATCTTTCGAAAGAGATGCGTTTGGTAACGTAAAGTCGAGTCCACACCGACCTGAAAGGAGTAGTAAAAGGCCACGGCAGACAATATGCCAAAAAGGGAGAAGAGGGTCAGCCATTGCCACATGGGCCAATCATAAACCGGAACCAGCAGGGCAAACCGATCACTTCCCCAGTTTTGCTTACGTCCAAAACCCAATAAAATGCCAGTCATCCACAAAAAACCCGCCACGGTGGACAAGCTCATAAGCAACTGAACCAGCCAGAATGCTTTTTTCTCCGCACGATAATAACCACCAAACAGCCAACTAAAAACGCCCCGGTAATTGCGCCATTGACCAGAGACACTGATCAGGGTCTTTTTCATCCGGTTGAGTCATGGCCGGTTTCTTCCCGTGTCACACCCTGCTGATGCCAGTCCAGCAGTGTCACGTACTCGGCATTAGCCATCCGGAAGCGCTGGGTGTCTTGCTCGCTCAGCCCCAACTGTGCAAACCGTTTGGCAAACAATTTTCGGGCGAATTCATACAAAGCCAGATCAAGCCGATTACGCTCCTTGATTCGCTCTATTGTGCTGGCCGGTATGGTGGATTTATCGGTTTTTACCCGGGATTCATTCAAGCGCTTGTAGAAAATGTCCTTCCAGCCCAGCGTCCGTTGAGCCATGACCAGAAAGTCATCAAAACGTTCTGTCAAGCCAAACAACGAAAATCGGTTAGCCAGCTGATTTTGGACCGCCTCAATCAATTCCTGCTCCGTTCGCGGGTCCGCGGAGTATTGCCCGTGCCGGATCAACCCCAGCAGGCGATACGCCTGGCCGTTCTCAACTTCATCAATGTCCGGATGAGACACAAACTCTTCAAGGCTCAAATCCTTGGCAATACTATATTTGGGGTGGTTTGGACTGCTACGCAGGTAATCGTAATAAGAAATAACCCGCGAAACCGGCTCCCTCAGCATCGTGAATTGAGCCAGCTTGGGCCGATCCAGTAACTGATAAATGATGTCATTCAGTTCAAAGTGGCCCAGGTAGGCCCGGTAAGCCCTGTCATTCTTGAATGCACCGGCCACGTGCCTGTCGAGGGCCGGGGCATTGACCTGCTGCACATAGTCAATCCGGTAATTTTTCGCCACCAGATAATCCAGCGTGGTGCCACCGGTTTTGGGGATATGAAAAAAAATCACGTGAAACCCGGCCAAACCCGGCAGAGGCTGCTTGCGGCTGCGCCGAACCATGGCCCGCCAGGGTAAGCCCAATTCATCAATCACCGCATTATTTCGCTGGTTTCTTTCTTCGACGGGCAGTGCATACCAGTCAGCCAGCATTTTCCTGTCAAGTTGAAATTGGCTTTTCAAGCGCAAACTCCTGTGTATTTTCTTGAGATTTACCTGGGCTTTGGCAAAGGCTGACATTATTTTTTTCTCGTACGCCCAAATTTCGCATAGGGTGTCTCCCCATCACGAAGCGCGGGGTCTACGGGCTTCCCGTTCATCCTGATCACTTGCTGGGGCTGATCCGCTTTTTCGTGCGACAAACGCACCGCATCAACTGTCAATTGGCTGTGATAAGGGTGCCCACTTCTGCGGACACGTGTCCAAACCCCGTGGGCTACAACTACTTTTTCAATGTCATCAAGCGACAAGGATTCAGGCAGCAGATCCGTAAACAGGGCGTTCAGATCCACATCCAAATGTGTGGGCTCTGCCATTCTTACCGGCAAGGCGTAACTGGCCAATGAATGCCCAGCAATTCGTTCGTCCACCCAGTTTCGATAGCTTCTCTCGCCCGTTGCGTTATAAAACCAGGACCAAGGCATGTGCATTACTTTTTCTTCTTTGGCTCCCCAGTGGAATAGTATTACCGGCCCTAACTGGCCATTTTTCAGGTAGGAAAACACCCGGATATACCCCCCCGCACCCAGCGCTGAAAGGGAGTCAATTGTAAAATGATAACTCAGTGTATTGGGCCTGTTGCCGTGCCACTTGATCACCTGGTAAGTTTCCTCATATTCATCAAAGTTCCAGCTGCCATAACCGGACACCTGATGTAAGTGGTTGGCACCTTTTACTCCCTTGTTGATAAACATGGGTTTTTTATCTCTTCGATAACGATAGGAATGTTGCCAGCCACTCAGCCCGTCACCAAAACCACCATTTAAGAGTTCTTTGTTGGGTGGTTGTTGAGATTCTGGCAGAAATGACCGGGGATCGTCATCCAGAGTAAATGCCTTGAATTTTTCAGGGAATTCCTTGCGGGCCGGGTGCTGGATTTTGCGCCCAATCATTTTGACATTTTCGCCATCGATATGAACTTCCAGGTAAAACCCCCGTTTATCGAAACGACCCGGATCAGAAAATTCCGGATACTCTTCGCCAAATGGCCGTTGCATAACCGGTGTGGGCACCACCACAAAGCGTGTCCCCTTGTACTCACGGCTGGCTTTAACGGAGGATTTCACACCCGAGTGGACATGGCCTGAAAAAACATATTTCACATTGCCATAACGGGTCACCGTATCAAGTACCTGTTTACGGAAGGCCGCAGGCGTGTACGAATAGTATTCCATCTGCGACAAGCCCACCGGCAACAAATGATAGTGCATAAAGAGCATCACGGGTTGATCCTGATGCGCTTTCAATTCGCGATCCAACCAGGCCAAAAGCGCTTCTTTTTTTTCCGGGGAATTGTATTTAGGTTGGGACGCTATCACCACAAAATGCCACTTTCCATAATCAAAGGCATAGTTCAGGTGGCGATAACCGGACAGGTGTTCTTGCAAATCAAGGAACTGCGGATCATGATTTTTTCCATCATGATTCCCGTGCACGAGAACAGATGGCACAGTCAAATCCTTCACGATTGATTCAAAATTCGCAAAAGCCTTGGGATACGGTTTCCACACCAGGTCACCGTTCCAGACCACAAAGGCCGGTTTTTCCGACTTGTCCC
>JALWKC010000074.1 GCA_026996795.1 Lysobacterales bacterium
CCGTGGTTTTGCCCTGATTGATGAAGACGGCAGTGGCAAGATCGATTTTGATGAATTTGCCCAGTGGTGGGCGATGAACTGGACGGTTTTTTAGGAAAGCTCTGATCAAATCATGCACTCGCTTCTCACACCTGAAATGTCCGATAACTGCGTTGAAGTCCTGTCCAATAGCCCGCTATTCGCTGCGAACTTCGCCTTGTTCTCGACCATTTCCGGCATAAGCTGCTTCGTCCAGATTCAATCAGAGCTTCCCTAGCGCTTTCACTCCCGCTCGGAAAAAGCCGCTGTTGCGGCGTTCTGGCAACAAACCTGGCATCATGCACTTCAGTTCGCCCCCTCTTTTGCCATTCCACTTTTTTGGCCTGAAAATTTCAGGTCCTTGTCCGGGTCTACTCCATAATAATTTTTCATAATGGCAAACAGCTCGGGGTGGTGGTGCTTGAGTGCATGAGGTTTTTCGAAAAAATACTCCGTCAGCACAGCAAAAAACTCAGCCGGATTGGTGGCTCCGTAGGCATTCAGCCAAGCGCTGCGTCGCAATTTCAGACGATGCCTGAGGCTGGAAAACTCGCGACTCATGATGCTGGCCCACTGCCGATATTGCCCGGGGGCATCCAGTGGCGGGGCGCCGTCAGCCCGGCCTGATAGCTGGTCCAGGCGGTGGGCAAACTCATGCAATACCACGTTTTCACCGTCATTCGGCTGCTTGGCGCCAGCCAGTACGTGGCGCCAAGACAGCACCACCGCCCCACCTTGCCAGGACTCGCCCAGGCGGACCTGAGGCCGTTTAATAGCCGCATCACCGGCGGACTCGGTGGCAGTGGCCACGTAGGCATCGGGGTACACCACCACCCGTTCCAGCTTCGGATAACAGCGGTGGTTTTTTCGACCCAGTAACAGCAGGCAGGCCTGCCCGGCAATGGTCAGGCGGACTTCGTCGGTAATCTCGAGGCCATTGCGACCATCAAAATACTTGTCCGCCAGAAACCATTTGATGTCCTGTTCCAACTTGTCCCGCAGTGAAGGAGGGAGGTTCCGGTAAACAGGCAAGTTCTTGCGCAGGATATCCCGCCAGGGCTCGGGAAAGGGCAGGGCGCGAATTTTCCGCAAGCGTTTTTTCTGTCGCCAGCGACTCCCTAGCCACCATAACAAACCAGCCAACGCCAGTCCCGGCAAGAGCAGAACAATCCACGGCACGGTCATTCCGTTTTTTCGCCCGGTAAGGGGCTGGGCAGGGAATCGGTACCGGTGGGGTTTTCATCAGGCGTTGACGCTTCTCCGCCCTGATCATTGCTCTTTTCCAGCCAGTTGGCTTCCAGTTCCTTGCTGGTCTTGGCGCCCAGGTCTTGTAAGCGCCGGGTGGCGCCCACCAGATTGCCACGACCCGAAGTCAGCTTGTTTTCGGCGTTGTGCCAGGCCCGGTCGGCCTGGTCCAGACGACGTTTGATCTCGTTCAGGTCGTCACAGAAACCCACAAACTTGTCATACAGGGCGCCGGCCTGGCGGGCAATTTCCAGGGCGTTCTTGTTGCGTTTTTCGTTCTGCCACAGGGTTGATACGGTGCGCAGGGTGGCCAGCAGGTTGCTGGTTGACAGCATGAGCACTTTTTTGCTGAATGCTTCTTCCATCAAGCCTGGGTCAGCGTTCATGGCTTCCAGGTAGGCGGGTTCCACCGGCACAAACATCAGGACCAAATCAATGGTGTTGAGCCCGTCCAGATCGTGATAGGCCTTGTCAGCCAATTGGCGCATGTGTTTTCGCAACGAATCAATATGTTCCTTCAGGTAACGTTCCCTGTCGCTCTCGTTTTCAGCGTTCCGGTAACGTTCATACGCGGTCAGGGACACTTTCGCGTCGATGATCAAATCCTTTCCCTGGGGGAGGTGAATAATGACATCCGGCAGATAATGTTTGCCCTCCTGGGAATAACTTTTCTGTGTTTCGTACTCGCGCCCCTTTTGCAGGCCGGAGCTTTCCAGCACCCGTTCCAGCACCAGTTCGCCCCAGTTGCCCTGGGTCTTGCTTTCGGAGGTCAAAGCGCGAGTCAGGTTGCGTGCCTCTTCGGAAATATTCAGGTTGAGCTGTTTCAGGTTGTTGATTTCCTGCAGCAAAACACTTTGTTTTTCCACGTCCTCTTCGTGGGTTTTGCGGATGAGTTCCTGAAAATGCCCTAGCTGGGTCTGTAACGGAGATAAGGTGGCTTTGAGGTTCTGTTGGTTCTGCTGGGTGAATTTCCGGCTTTTTTCGTCGAAAATCCGTTGTGCCAGGTTCTGGAATTTTTCCGTCAGCAGGGTTTCGGCTTTTTCCCGTTCCCGCTTTTGTGCCTCCTTTTGTTCTTCATTGAAGCGTTGCTGTTCCTGCAGGCGGGTCTGCAAGGTGGCTTTTTCATTGCTCAGTGCGGTCAGTTCTTGCTGCAGTTGCCGGTTTTGTGTTTCCAGTGGTGAAACCCGCGCGGCTTGCGTTTTGTGGTGTTCCACCTGCGCGGTCAGGTGCAGTCGCTGGGTGCTCAGCTGGCGGTTTTCCTCCTGCAGTTCGCGCAGGCTGGCCTGGGCCTCATCCAGTTCGGCGTCCAGCCGCTCGATGTATTCGGTCAGGCTGGCCCGCCCTTCAGCAAAACGCTGGTCACCGTGGCGCTTGCGGGCCATCAGCATCAGCAATAAGGTCAGTAAAAAGGTCAGTGCAGAAAAGCCCAGAATCGCCAGAACCGGCTCACGGTAAAGCCATTCTGTAAACGCGTTCCAGGCGGTTGATACGAAGGTTGAATTCATGCCGGTATGCTATCATTGGCCGCGATTCAAAACAAAACAAATGGCCGGCCTGGTGCCGTTATATTTTTAAAGAAGCTCTGATCGAATCTGGCGTGAGCAGATTGTTGTGGAAAATTGTTCAGTTCAAGGCGCAAACCGCACGTAATAGCAAGGCTATTGCGAAGGTTTGCAACGCAGAAATGGACGATTTTACGCCGCAAGATGTCGTGTCACGATTCGATCATAACTTCCTTAATAAACCCACAAGGAAATGCCCGCATGCGCGTCATCAAATACCTGATTCTGGCCCTGGCTTTTTTGTTGCTGGTGGCGTACCTGGCCGGTTTTTTTCTGCCCGACCAGGCACACGTGGAGCGCAGCATCGAAATCAACCAGCCGCCAGAGAAAGTCTTTGCTGTGCTCAATAACCCGCGCCAGTTCAACCGCTGGTCGCCGTGGTATCAAGCCAACAAGAAATTTGGCACCACCTACAGCTACCACGGCCCTGAAACAGGTGTCGGCGCCAGTATTCAGTGGCACACGCCACGGGACCTGGCCGGTGGCGGCAGCGGCGAAATGAAAATCACCCGCAGCCACCCGCACGATGCAGTAGTCTATACCCTGTTGTTTGAAAACCGCGAGCCCACCAGCACTGGCTTTCGCATTCAGTCCCTGCCAGAAAACCGCTCACGGGTCACCTGGGCCTATGATGCGGAATTTGGCCGTTCCATCATTGGGCGCTACTTTGGCCTGGTGCTGGATAAGGCCGTCGGGCCAGATTACGAGGCGGGCTTGAAAAACCTCAAGAACCTGCTGGAAGGTCGCCCGCCCGAATCGGTGAACATCCCGCAGGCCACGGAGACGCAGGAGTCACCCACCTCAGCAGTGCGGCCATTGAATCAGCCCCCTTCCGTGTAATTCCCGGGAGCCATTTGTGGTCATTTCACCAGACAGAAAAACGGGCAGAGAAACCACCACAAGTCAAAACTCCTGTGAGCCGGAATCGGTGCATATGGGCCACGCGCCCTGGCAGCCTTTTGAACAGGAGCTTGACCGCCTGATGCCAGGGTTTAACCCCGGGCTTTTACCGTGCGGCCTTTCCGGCAATCACCCCGAAAATGCTGACTGGCCCGGGCCTGAGCGCCTCAATGCCGGGTTTACGCACCGCAATGGCAATGGCAAGACACTGGAATTTGTGCCCCAGGATGAGCACCTGCCATTTCCCGAGCTGCCGTATGAGGCCCGCATCTGGCTGCATGGGCTGATTGCCACCCGACCCAACTGGCACGATGTTTTCAATGCGCTGATCTGGCGTTGCTTTCCGCGCAGCAAGGCGGCGCTGAATGCGGCGCACTGGGCTGAAATGCAGCATCAGTCAGGCCAGCAGCGGTCGCCACGGCGCGATGCGCTGACCTTGTTTGACGAATGCGGCGTGGTGGTCGTGAGCGAATCGGCAACACCCCTGCAGGCGCTGGTCGATCACCAGTGGCAAGCGGTGTTCGGAAACCGGCACTGCCTGTGGCAGGCTTCGGGGGTCGCAGACGGCGTGCGTGTGGTGACTTTTGGCCACGCGATGCTGGAAAAATACCGGGCGCCCTACGTGGGCATGACCGCCAAAGCGGCGTTGGTGAAGGTGCCTCGGGGCTTTCTGGACACATGGGACCGGCACCCGGACAAAGCCCGGCAGTGGCTTGACCGGAGGCTGGCAGCGGCCATTGCCCGGGGCGATTTTTTGCGGCATTCTCATGAGCTGGCGCCATTGCCGGTATTGGGTATTCCCGGCTGGTGGCTCAATCGCCCGGGGGATTTTCTGGATAACAGGCACTATTTTCGCCCGCCTTCGGCGCGAACAGGCGAGCGAAAAGTGCTTGACCTGTCGAGAACTAATCGCCCAGCGTCTGGTTCCAGCCGCTGACGCGATCGGCCATTTTTTCCAACACTGCGTCCACGTCGCCTTCCAGCGTGACGGATTTGATTTCATCGCCCTGGCGAATGGCGTTCACCACGTCCATGTCGGCATCCGACACCACCGAACCAAACACCGAATGTTTGCCGTCCAGCCACGGGGTTGGCACGTGGGTAATGAAAAACTGGCTGCCATTGGTGCCCGGGCCGGCATTGGCCATGGACAGAACACCGGGCTTGTCATGTTTTAGACTGCTGTCAAATTCGTCTTCAAAACGGTAGCCGGGGCCGCCGGTTCCGGTGCCCAGCGGGCAGCCGGCCTGAATCATGAAATCCGGAATGACGCGATGGAATGAAATGCCATCGTAAAACCCGCGTTTGGCCAGGTTGACGAAATTGGCCACGGTCAGCGGGGCTTTTTCATCTTCCAGATTCACGTTGATGTCCCCTTTGTTGGTGTGCAAGGTGGCTTTGATCATGGTGTACTCCTGGTGGGTGATAGTTGTTTTCAGATTTATGGGGACAAACTCGCCTTAAACAAGGGTCAAAGGTTGAAAACCAGGCGTTACGTCCATGACCAGCCACCACGCCGGCAACGTGCACTCTGGTGTAATGTTCAGACGCCGATTAAATCCTGCCCGGGTGATGAGCTTGGCGTAAAATGGCGGCCATGCCTGAAAAACGCCATCATAATCTGACCGGCGCAGCCTGGATGCTGCTGGCCGGTGTGTCCTTCGCGGTTGTCAATAGCCTGTCCCAGTACGTCAGTGCCTATCTGGGCCTGCACAGCACCGTGGTGGCCTTCTGGGAATATTTTATTTCCTTTGTTGTCATGCTGCCGTGGATCATCAGCACGGGTCTGGCCTCGGCTTTCCGCACCGACCGGTTGTGGCTGCATGTGGTGCGCGTGGCGTTTTCGGTCATTGGCATTCAGTTCTGGCTCTGGGCCATGGCCGTGCCCGTGCCTATCTGGCAGGCCATTGCCCTGTTGATGACCTCGCCCTTGATGGCCACCGCCGGTTCGGCGCTGTTCCTGAAGGAAAAAGTGGGCCCAAGTCGCTGGCTGGCCACCCTGGTGGGCTTTGCCGGCGCAATGATTATTCTGCAACCGTGGTCGGACGACTTTCAGCTCACCAGTCTGCTGCCGCTGGCGGCGGCTTTCTTCTGGGCGGGGTATTCGGTGCTGGTCAAATACATGTCCCACACCGAAAGTCCCGCTGCCATTGTGCTGTATCTGCTGTTGCTGATTGCGCCATTCAACTTCTTTCTGGCCCTGCCCAATTTCGAAACCCCCACCACCGCCATGTGGCTGGTGCTGATTGCCGCCGGGGTGCTGGTGGCGTTGGCGCAGTGGTCCATTGCCAAGGCTTATGAAAACGCCGAGGCATCGTTTGTGCAGCCTTTTGATCTGGTCAAACTGTTGTGGAACGTGGCCGCCGGCTGGCTGGTTTTTCA
>JALWKC010000075.1 GCA_026996795.1 Lysobacterales bacterium
GTCGGCGAATACCATTGAGGCCAGAACCATTCAGGTTCGTGAACAGGCCGGATGTAAGACTGCAATCGATCCTTCTTCGCTGATTATTCACTTGCAAAACCGGGCGGTGTCCATGTAAGAGGCTCCCCAGGGAATCTCTGATCGAATCATGAATTCGCTTCTCATACCTGAAATGTCCGATAACTGCGTTGAAGTCCTTGCCAATGGCTCGCTATTGGCTGCGAACTTCGCCTTGTTCTCGAACATTTCCGGCATAATCTACTTCGTCCAGATTCAATCAGAGCTTCCCCGGGAACACTTTTTTTCGAAGGCCTGCCGAGCAATCCAGGCAGGGCCAACCAGCAAAAACTGGAGGTCCTTGAAAAAAGACGGTTTTTTGCCTTCGATGAGGT
Source organism: Lysobacterales bacterium (assembly GCA_026996795.1). GTDB lineage: Bacteria > Pseudomonadota > Gammaproteobacteria > Xanthomonadales > Marinicellaceae > S144-45. The sequence goes on from JALWKC010000075.1 coordinate 393, forward strand.
GCCCGATAAATTGACCGATCCAGGCCATGACAAAAACGGCCAAGGCCGTTGGCCACACCGGCCAGCCCAGGCGTTCCATGGCGTAGGCCGATGCCAGGCTCAGGCCCATGAAAAAGGCCAGAGCCATACTTAGCCCTGGGGATTTTTTCAGGTAATACCCCAACACCAGCAATGATGCAGGGATGGCCAGATTGAAGAGGGGCGCGGGCAGCTTAACGACCCACAGCAGCACCAGAATGGACCAGAAAATAGCCGGCACACACACGTAGTGGATGCGTTTGTTGACCGGGTGCTGATGGCTTTCCGCGTACTCGGCCAGCAGTGAATCCATGCCGTGTTCAGTCTTCGAGCCGGAAGGGCCGGCCGGTGATTCGTTCATGGGCTTCATGGTATTTCTCCGCAGTGCGTTGAATGATGTCGTCGGGAATAACCGGCCCGGGCGGGGTTTTGTCCCAGTCCAGCGTTTCCAGGTAATCGCGCACAAACTGCTTATCAAAACTTTCCGGGCTGGTGCCAACGCGGTAGGCTTTCTCGTCCCAGAAACGCGACGAATCCGGTGTCAACACTTCGTCCATCAAGACAAGTTGGCCGGTGTCATCCAGGCCAAATTCAAACTTGGTGTCGGCGATAATCAACCCTTTTTTTTGCGCCTGTTCAGCCGCAAAGCGATACAGCGCCAGTGACACATCCCGAATTTTTTTGGCCATGTCCTGGCCAATCAATGCCGCAGCCTGAGCAAAGGAAATGTTCTCATCGTGGTCGCCAACAGCGGCTTTACTGGAGGGGGTAAAAATCGGCTCGGGCAATTTTTCCGCTCGTTGCAATCCGGGCGGTAAGGGAATGCCGCAGACTTCGCCTGTGTGCAGGTAGTCTTTCCAACCGCTGCCAATGAGGTAACCCCGCACGATGGCCTCGACCGGTAAGGGGGTGAGTTTTTTGACCACCACTGCGCGTTTTTTCAAATCGGCATCGGCGGCAGGAATGACTTCCTGCACGGGTGTGTTGGTCAGGTGATTGGGCACAATGTGAGTGGTCTGATCAAACCAGTGGTTTGAAATCTGGGACAGCAGTGCGCCCTTGAGCGGTATGGTGTTGGGTAGCACCACGTCAAACGCACTCAGGCGATCACTGGCAACCATCAGCAAGTGGTGGTCATCGATTTGATAGACATCACGCACTTTGCCACGATGAATCAAAGGCAGATTTATCATGAAGAAAAGTCAGGCTCGGTTAAAATGCAGCATTCAGGCAGGGGGAGACCCACGCTGGTAGCCATTGTAGCAAATAAGCCAAACACCGGTGCGTGTTAGGGAAGCTCTGATCGAATCGTGACACGGCATCTTGCGGCGTAAAGTCGTCCATTTCTGCGTTGAAACCTTCATACTAGCTTGCTATTGCGTGCGGTTTGCGCCTTGAACTGAACAATTTTTCACGACAATCTGTTCGCGCCAGAGTCAATCAGAGCTTCCTTAGTGGTCAAACCATGTCAATGTTAACACGGGCTTAAAACCCAGGTTATCACTGATACAGGTGCCAGGTTAATAACTCTTTTCAGGACAATTTATGTTTCCAGTTGGAGCAATTATCGGAGCTGTAATCGGCTTCAAGGCCGGTGGCTTTCTGGGCGCTGCGCTGGGTTGGTGGCTCGGTACCCGGGTTCAGAATTGGCTGGCTGATGAATTTGGTTCAGGCAGCCCTAAAACCCGCATTCAGAACGCTTATTTCAACGCCTTGTTCCTGTCCCTGGGCAAGCTGGCCAAGGCCGATGGCCGGGTCAGCGAAGAAGAAATAGTGCGCGTGCGCCGCATCATGCAGCGCATGAACCTGTCTGAACAGCAAAAGCAACAGGCTATCAAATTGTTCAACCAGGGCAAGCAGGCCGGCTTTGATATTCGCCCGGCAGTGGCCGAGTTTGCCCGTTTGGCGGCGCGCAGTTTTTCCCTCAAGCAGATGTTCGTGGAAATGCTGCTGGATGCCGCCGCGGCAGACGGCCAGATCAAGCCACAGGAATGGCAGGTGCTGTTGATGGTGGCTGAACTGCTGGGCATTCCGCGACCGATATTTGTCATGCTGGCACAGATGCGCGGATTCGCCTATCAGTCTGCCGGTGGCAGCGCTGGTCAAGGGCGTTCCTATCAATACCAGCAGGGCGGACACGGTGGTTTCCGGCCGCAACCCCAGCGTGAGGACCCGTATCGCGTGCTGGGGGTGAAGCGGGAGGATTCACGCGCCACCATCCGCAAAGCCTACAAGAAACTGATGAGCCAGCATCACCCGGACAAACTCATGTCCAAAGGATTGCCGCCGGAAATGGTGGAAATTGCAAAGGAAAAAACCCAAAAGATCACTGCCGCCTGGGAACAGATCGAAAAAGAGCGGGGTTGGTAGCCCGCTCTTTGGCGTCCGCTTTTTATTGTGTGGGACTAGCCGGCCGGCATAATCACCTGAAAGCTTATCCCCACACCCGTTTGATAATGCGCTTGCCGAGCCAGAAACCCAGCACCATGGGAATGCCGAAGATCAGCGCTTCTTTCCAGTTGAAAACCACGGTGCCAACCAGCGGCGCCGGGCAGTAGCCGGACAGCCCCCAGCCAATGCCGAAAATGGCCGCGCCGATGATCAGGCGTTTGTCGATGGTGGTGTTGGTGGGAATATGGAATTCATTTTCCACCAGCGGTTTGGGCCGGTGGATGGCCATGCGGTAGCCGATCAATGAAACCACCAGCGCGCCAACAAAAACCAGCCCCAGCATGGGGTTGAAATGGCCAGTCAGGTCAAAGAAATCCAGCGCAACCTGGGGGTCCAGCATTTTGGACATGGCCAGCCCCAGGCCAAACAGCGCACCCAACACCAGTGCCCAGGTAATTTTTTTGATGTTTTTATTCATGGGGCGATGCCCAGCACGTGGTGAGTCACGTAGCGGGTCAGCAACGCCACGGAAAAGAACGTCACCGTGGCCACCAGTGAGCGCAGCGAAAAGCGGCTGAGGCCACAAATGCCGTGGCCGGATGTGCAGCCATTCCCCAGCGTGACGCCGATGCCCACCAGCAAGCCGGCCAAAGCCAGCAACCACACCGGAAAATTCTCGCGCACCTGAATGTGGCCCGGATGGGTATAGAAATAGACGGTGGCAGCGCCAATCAAACCGACCAGAAAGGCGATTCGCCAGGCCCGGTCGGCACCCCACAGGGCGGCTTTCATGATGCCGGACAGACCGGCAACCCGGCCCAAAGCCAGCATCAGACCCACCGTGCTGAGGCCGATCAATGCACCACCGACCAGCGCATACCAGATATCCTGCTGGCTCATGCCGGGCTTACTGTACCTGGCTCAGCATGTAATCCACGGCCGCCTTGATGTCTTCGTCAGACAGGTCCATGCGGCCGCCTTTGGGTGGCATCACGCCCACGCCATGCAAGGCGCTGTTATAGAGGGCTTCCTTGCCTTTGGCCAGGCGGTCTTTCCAGACAGCCTTTTCCAGCTTGGGCGCGCCGGCAGCGCCTGTGCCGTGGCAGGCGAAACAGGCTTGCTGGTAAATTTCCTTGCCGCGTTTCAGGTGATCGGCGTCATTGCCGCCGGCAGGAGTTGCCGCAGTGGTGGCGGCAGTGACCGGCTCGGCCGGTTGAGATTCTGCTGGCGTGTCAGGTGAAGCTTTGTCTGTGGTCTGGCCAGACTGGGTGGAGGCCCCACCGTTGCCCTTGGCGATCATAAAGTCCACCACTTTCATGATGGCCTCATCAGACAGATCCGGGCGGCCGCCTTTGGCTGGCATGGCGTTGAGGCCATTGATGGCGTGCTGATAAAACACGTCTTTGCCCTTGGCCACACGATTTTTCCACTCTTCACTGCCAGGGATTGGCGCACCGGCGGCTCCGGTTTCATGGCACGCGGCGCACACAGACTGGTAGATGGTGGCCGGGTCGGTTTCGGCTTGTTGGGTCGGCGCGGCTTTCTCTGCTGGTGGGTTGGATGCCGTATGAACCGCAGCAATGGGTTTCAGTTTCTTTTCAATAATGGAGCGGTCCAGCTTCTGCTCCTTGATAATGGCTGAGTTCATAAAAGCGCCCAGCAGTGCGAGCACCGCGGTGAGTACGATCAGAAAACCAATCAAAAGGGAGAAGTTTCGGAAGAAAAGGGAATCTTTATTGTTCATGGGGCATCCTATGTTTTTGTCAGCAAGCCAAACGATTCGCCGACAACCAGGTCTGGGCCTTTTTGCCGGTGCATTATTCTCATTATAAGATGCCCACTTGCAAAATCCAAATCATGAATACAGTCGTTGCAGGGAACCCGCAATGAAAAAACACTCGCGCCTGGACTTGAAAAAAGGCTTTGACCGGCGTGTGTTGGACTGGTTCGAACGCCAGTATCCTGGTCCCACGCCGGTGCAGGAGTCCGCTTGGCCGGCTATCACTTCGGGTCGGGATGCGCTGCTGGCCGCTCCCACCGGTTCGGGTAAAACCCTGGCGGCTTTTCTGGCCGTGATCAATGACCTTTTTCAACGCAAAAATCAGCCTCGGGCGTCGGCGCCTGAAGGCGTGCAGGTACTTTACGTCTCACCCCTGAAGGCCCTCTCGAACGACATTCGCATCAACTTGCATGAGCCTCTGGCAGGCATCGGTGAATCGTTCGCACACACCGGGCAAAAAACGGCGCCGGTGACTGCCACGACCTGGACCGGGGACACCACCCAGACGGAACGCAACCACATTCGCCGGACTCCACCGGACATTCTGGTGACCACGCCGGAGTCACTTTACAACTTGTTGACCTCTGCCAGTGGCCGCAAGATCCTCGCCAGCGTCAGGCACGTTATTGCCGATGAAATCCATGCCCTGACCGGAAACAAGCACGGCGCCCACCTGTTTTTGTCCTTGCAACGTCTGGAAGCCCTGTGAGTCGCCCCCAACGGATTGCCATCTCCGCCACCCAGAAGCCGGTTGACAGCATGTGCCGTTATATTCTCCAGGCGGAGAACGCTGCAGTGATTGACCTGGGCCATCAGCGTGCACAGGACATCGGAATTTACCTCCCGCCCACGCCCTTGACGGCGGTGATGTCCAACGAAAGCTGGGCGGAAATCTATGACGAGCTGGCTGACCAGGCCAGAAAGAATCGTACCACGCTGGTGTTTGTCAATAATCGCCGCAGCGCCGAGCGGGTGGCAAAACACTTGGCAGAGCGACTGGGTGATGGCAAGGTCACGGCCCATCACGGTTCGTTGGTCAAGGAACATCACCTGGCCGCCGAGCAGCGGCTCAAGGCCGGTGAATTGCAGGTGCTGGTGGCCACTGCTTCCATGGAGCTGGGCATCGATATTGGAGACATTGATCTGGTGTGCCAGCTGGGTTCGTCCGGCAGCATACAGGCTTTTTTGCAGCGGCTGGGACGCTCTGGTCATGGGCAGGGCCGGGTCTCGAAAGGCCTGCTGTTTCCCTTGACGCTGGATGACCTGGTGGAATTGACGGCTTCGGAATAAAGGATAGCTCCTTTTTGGAACAGAACCTGTCGAAACCTGCAGTTTCAGTGGTCATATCACCTATCACCTCATGTCACATATGCAGGCTTTTTGAGGTTTCTTCACCGCAGGCACGGTGGCAGCTTAATCAAGTGCGCGAAGTGGCTTGCTTTTCCTCCATTTGCACCTATAATGCCCTGCGCCTTAAGACAGGATG
>JALWKC010000076.1 GCA_026996795.1 Lysobacterales bacterium
GGGCGTGCCAGAGTGACTTTTGCGCCGACCAGTGGGCCTGCCGACGCGCCAGCCAGTGCGCCTGATCATGTTTTTGTTGCCGGCGTTGGAGGCGGTTGGCGGTTTCTGCCCAGTGCCAGGCCTTGGGAATGTCCTGCATAGCCTCGTGAACATGGCTGAGGGCAAAACCGAGGTAAACCCGGGAGACGGCATCCGGCACGCGCTGCCAGAGGGTTTCCAGCGGCTTCACCTGCGCTGCCTTGTCTGGGCTCAGTGGAGCCAGCATCCACCACGCGCGGGCATTGGCCGGTTGTAATGTGACGGCCTTTTGCAGCCATTGGCGTGCCTGTTCCAGCCGACCCAGGTGACGGGCATTGCTGGCGGCATTGCAGAGCAGCGTTACGTCATTGGGGGTTTTTCTCAAGGCATGGGTGAAAGCCTTTGCGGCATCGTGGTGCCGGTGCAGCAGGTTGGCACACACCGCCAGGTCCTGCCAGCCATGACTGTGCTGGCAGCCGTGACGCAGGCCGTTTTGCACCGCGCGCATGGCTTCAATGCGTTGTCCGGTCTGGATCATGAGACGGGCCATCAGCGCGTGAAAGTCACCCGTGGCCGGGCTGAGCGCCAGGGCTTTGTTGATCGCATCGGCGGCGGCGCGTAGCTGGTTTTTCATGGTCAGGCCCTGGGCCATTCGATACCAGTGCCACGGATCTCGCTTTTGTTGCGGGGTAAGTGGTTTTTTCGGGTGTTGGTTACGTAGGGTCATGGTGATATTGTGGCACAAAAAAGCGGGCTCGAAAGCCCGCTTGAGTCTGTCGAGTGATTCCGAGTTTTAGAATTCGTAGCGGAAGCCCACGCCCATGGTGCGCGGCTTGACGATAAAGTTCAAGCCGCCCTGACCATTGGGGCCGCGCGGGTCACGCACACCGGTTACCGCGTATTTGTCAAAGACATTGTCCACGAACAGCAGGGTCTGCCAGTTGCCGGCATCCAGCACGATGCTGATGTCGGTGAGGGCGTAACCTTTCAGCCAGCGGGCATCCGGGTCGCTTTCCACTTTGGTCAGTACCGGGTCGGTCCAGCTGGTGAGCCAGTTGTAGTTGATATCAAACTTTTCAAAATGCTGGGTGTAGTCGAACATTACCGTGGCCTGCAGTTTTGGCACGCCCGGCACCTGATCGCCATCCTGTCCATTGAGGGCCGGTGAGTCCTTGCTCAGGCGTGAGTTCTGCCAGGCCAGGGAGCCACTGGCCTTGAAACCGTCAAAGGGCAACCAGCTGCTTTCCAGTTCGAAACCGTCCACTTTCGCTTCATCGGCGTTCTTGATGATGGGAATGGCGCCTTCGGTGGTGATGCCCTGCACCTGAATGTTGTCCCAGTTGATGTGGTAAACGGCTGCGTTAAGTGTCACGGCGCCATCCATAAACGTGGAGTGAGTGCCGATCTCGTAGTTGACCGTGGTGTCCGGGCCGTAGAACAGCTCATCGGGCTGAATGACCACCTGGCCACCGGCGGGCACGGCATTGGCGCCGCCTTTGCGAAAGCCTTCGGAGCGGGTGAAGTACACCATCACGTCCGGGTTGACGTAATAGCTGGCATTAAATTTGAAAAAGGTGTCATCAACTTTGGTTTTGCCGGTGGATTCACCAAAGTTGATGTTGTAGTCATTAAAGACCAGCGCGTCATAGAGCGGGAATGCGATGCGGGTGCGGTTTTGCTGTTCCTGCTCAAAATAGCGGAAACCAACAGTGGTCTGGAAGTCATCGGTCCAGTTCCAGCCCAGTTCGCCGTACACGGCCTTTTCTGTGTCTTCTATGTTGTCGATCTGGTAATACTCTAGGTCATCAGGAACCGGGTCAATGCCGGCAAAATCATCAAAGCCGGGCGTGAATTCCTTGGAGCTGCTGTCAGACTCAATGCGATTGTAGTAAAGGCCAGTGATCCAGTTCAGCTTTTCCGTGCCCTTGCTGACCAGACGCAGTTCGTGGGTGGTGCTGGAAAAGTCCACGTCTTCGCGCGTAAAGGCACGGAACTGGGGGTAATCCTCATAGCCGAATTCAAAGTCATACAGCAGGTCGGTCTGGTCGCGCTGGCCGTGTTCGGTATAGCTGGCGCGGCTGGTGACAAAACGCAGGTCGGCAAAGTTGACGTCCACATCCAGCTGGGCGCTGGACACCTTGGTGTTGCGGTCATTGGGCTCTACATAACGCAGGGCCGAGTCATAAGGGCCGGTGACAAAATTGCCCGGTGTGTAAAAGTGGCTGACGGTGCCCGGAGGCGCTTGAAAGCCGGGATTAACGCCCTGGCGACCGCCCACAAACTGGTCCTGCACGTGGTGAAAGGCATACAGTTGAACAGCGTCGCTGATATCAAACAGGGCAGAAATGCGGAACGTCTTGGCCAGCTCGTTATTGACGTCCTGTTTGGGGGAAAATTGGGTCAGGTTCTGTTCATTGAGGGCCAGCGGGTAATCCACAAAGCCTTTTTCGTCCAGGTACTGACCGGCAAAACGGACGGCCAGTTTTTCAGCCACCGGCAGGTTGCTCACCAGTGTGGTCTGGTTGCTAAGTCCGGAGCTTTCCTTGATTTCATAAAAACGTGTGTCAATGGAGGTGGAAAACTCACCCAGGCGGGGTTTGTTGGTGATGTAGCGAATGGTGCCGCCCAGAGAGCCGGCTCCGTAGAGGGTGCCTTGCGGCCCACGCAATACTTCAATCCGTTCCAGGTCAAAAATTTTCAGGTCCACATCCACCGGTGTTTCATCCAGGTAGATGGCCACAGTGCCGCCGGTGGAGCCGCCGTCATTACTGTTGAGGGCGTTGACAGTGAGGCCGCGAATGTTCAATTGGCTGGCGGTGCGCGGGCCGGTGTCCACCATGTGCAAACCGGGCACCAGTCGGACCACGTCGGTGAGGTCTTGAATACCCAGGGTTTCCAGCTCATCGCCAGGCAGGGCGGAGATGTTATAGGGGATGTCCTGCACGGTGGTGCTACGGCGGCTGGCCGTGACCATGACCGTGCCCAGGTCCTGTTTTTCTTCCTTGGTCTCTTTTGCGTCCTTGTTATCGGTGTTGTCCTGGGCATGGAGCATGGGGGAAGCCAGTCCAAGGGCGGTCAGAATCGCCAAAGTGAGCGGTTTGTTAAAAGCGCTGTTTGTCGTCGAAGCGGTGGGTGGTGTTTTCGTCTTTTTCATTGTGTTCTCCCGGCCAGGTTTATGGCAATGGTTATATTAGTAATTGCTAAGATTAGCGCACACAAAGCGGCTGTCAAGAGCAAATCGGCAGAATGAGTTTAGTTTTTGGTTTTTTTATCGGCCAGGCCGAGAGCCTGACGCCATTGGCGGGGTTGAAAGCCGAAAAGCAGTGTCTGGCCGCGTTTGAGCACAGGCACTCCTTTGGCGCCCAGCCGCTGGAGCTGTTTGGCCGCTTTGGTCGAATGGCTGATGTTCAGCTCCACAAAAGGAATTTTTGCCTGTTGCAGCAGCCGTCGTGCCTGTTGGCAGTGTGGGCAGCCGTTGGCGGTAAACAGGGTGGTGTGTTTTGTTTTCTGGGTAGGCGACATGACCATGATTATGGCAGAAAACAGGGTGTGAATCCTTGGGTTTTCTGTTTCACACGCCGGACTGATGATTCACTGGGGGAAGCGCTAATCGAATCGTGAACTCGCTTCTCACACCTGAAATGTCTGATAATAGCGTTGAAGTCCTGGCCAATAGCTCGCTATTGGCTGCAAACTTCGCCTTGTTCTCAAACATTTCCGGCACAACCTGCTTCGTCCAGATTCAATCAGCCCTTCCCTTGGTAACACCAGTGCCAAGGCTCATAAATCATGCCGTGTGGGTTGTCGCGGGGGTAGGACAGGGAAAATCCATACTCGCCGCCATGGGCGCTGAGCCAGGCAAAGGCTCGGGTGTGCTCAAAGGCTTCGTCCAGTGGCGCCGGAGCGCCGGGTTCATCCGGGCAATGCAGGTCAAGGGCCATGCCGCTGTGGTGCTCGCTGGTGCCGGGTACCGCATTCACGCACAGAATATCGGACAATTGTTGGCCAGCACAGCGTTTGCGCTGGATAAGCCCGGCCTGATAGGCGAATGATCGAAAGGCAGAGGCCACCGACAAGGAAACACCATCGGCAGCAGCGGCCTGTTGCATGCGGTTCCAGGCTGTCAGGGCAAGAGGATGCAGGAAGAACGGGCGGCCAAAACAGTCGCTGCCGCCAGGTTGCAAACGGCAGCTTTCTGGCACCAGTGGCGCCTTGACCGTGGCTGGTTCAAGGCCCAGGTCCGTCCACAGACGACGCGCTTTTTCCTGACTTAAAGTGGCCTCGGGGATTTGTTTCTGAGTCTGATGCTGCATCGGAGGTGTGGCATCAAACAACTCGATGGCTTCGGCCAGGGCGTCACTGTGCGCCCACGGATCATGCCGCTGGACGCAGACAAATCCAGCAGGTGACTGGTGATTCTGCCGGCTCAAGGTCGCCAGTAGGCAACCACTCATTTTTTCCTGCACGAGCCAGACCGGGTCAGACACCGAACCTGCTGGCACCAGTCGCAGGCGTTCGCTCATCCGGGTTTCAGGTGCCGTCAAAGGGCTGTGTGAGGCTGACCGGTTTATTTTTTTGCGGTTCATTTCAGATGCTGGATGTTGTCTTCCCAGTTTTCGCCATCGAAGCGGATTCGTGGCCACTGTTGCCAATCCGGTTTGTCCAGGCAGCGCGCATTGATACTGAAGTGATCCGGGTGTGAACGTGGTCGATAAAACGACTTGATGCCACAGGTACTGCAAAACCAGTGACGGGCCTGGCCGGTGTTGAACCGGTACTCACTCAGGTTGTAGTGCCCACAGATCAGTTCAAAATCCTTATCGGGCACCAGCCAGTGCAGGTAAGCCAACGGGGCACAGACGCTGCAATTGCAGTTAATCAGCTCAGGCTGTTGTGGCACCCGGCAACGAAACTTCACCGCCTGGCAATGACAACTGCCACTGATCCAGTGATCTGTCGAGCCTTCATCGCGAGTGAATTGGCTGTTGTCTGTTGGCTGACCGGCTTGGTTTGAATGGGATGGCATGGGCGTATCTTACCATTGCTGGCAGGAGCCAGGCGGGTAGGCTAAGGAACCTCTGATACCTTGACCAGAATCAAGAAAGGAGGCCGTAAGTGTTTGAAGTGCCTGAAAAATTCGCGACTGGACTTGAGAAGCGGCTGGTTCATCCCTATAGGTTCAGTGAACCTAATGACCTATGGAGGAAATCAAGATGGCACAAGTGTATGGAAAAGTGAATGACATTCAGGACATTCGCCGCATCAATTGCCTGATCCGCGATGAGATGCTGGCGGTGGAAAGCCCCGATCAGCTGACCGATCTGAAAAAGCGCAGTGATTACCTGTGCACGCTGACGTACTCTCCTTTCTGGAAAAAGCGTTTTGGTCACCAGCTGGAAAAAATGCGGGAGGTGGCTTGCGAAGAAAACCGTGTGACGGTGCAACTGGCCAATTACGTGGTCAAGAGCCGTGGCTGGGACAAGTCCTATTCTCCATGGGGCAAAGACCGCATCAACGTGGAAGAAGCCCTGAAAGAACTGCCCGAAGAAGTCCTGCGGGAAGTCACCGAAGGCACCATCAACCTGAAAGCCGATGTGGAAGCGCTGGATCAGATTCGTCATCTCTACTGTGACATTCGCAAGGCCATGGTCGTGGTTGATGACCCCGAAGAGCTGTTGAAACTGAAACGGGCTTCTGACATGACGCATGTATTGGTGCATATGCCTGATTTTTCCTGCCGCTTTGGTGATGCCTACCAAAAAGTGGTGGATCTGGTGCATGCCGAAGAAGAGCGCACCGTTCAACTGGCCAATCTTGTGGCTGAGGTCAATGGCTGGCAAATCGCCTTTGAATGCTGGGGCGGGGAAGACATGGGTGAGGATGAAACCATCGACGCCTACCTCAAGCGGCTGGAGGAAGAGGAAAAGAAAGCTAGCCAGTACATTCCCACCGAAGTCAAATACAAGGAAGGCAAGGTGCTGTGGCTGGT
>JALWKC010000077.1 GCA_026996795.1 Lysobacterales bacterium
GAATTGTATGTCAGTAACAATTTCTGCAAACACATTGCTGTCATGCACGTATGGTGGAATGTAAACATCGCTGGTGGGTTCATCCAATGGCTTGCAATAATAGGGATTGGGTTTGGCGAGGTGCCCTCCTCCTGTCGTCGGATTAACCTGACCCAGCTTCTTGCCTGTTGGCCAGGATTTTCCGTCACCCTTGTTGATATAGTCCGGCTTGGGAATACTGGCCCATCTTGGACGCTGTTCCATTAACCCTCCATGGCCGTCAGGGACCAGAATAAAGCTGTCATCGTCAATATCCATGACTTCAAGTTCATAGGAGAAAGTTGACTCAAGCTTCCGGAAAACAAAAGTCCCTTTTGGTTTGTTAATAATCAGATCAACATCCTGATCCTCTTCTACCTCAAAAGTATAATTGTTAGACACATGTTCCAGCTTGCGGAAAATAAATTTCCCCGGGACATAATTGGCGTTATTCTCCAGTAACGCTTTATGGCTGATATAGCCCAGATTGTAGAGGACTTTTCCCCAGGCAGGTGTCAGCTCCAGCAAGTCAGCTCCACTGCTACCCCAACTTGGTCCCCTGAACATAGCGAAAATATCGGCACCGCTTAAACCGGGATTATCAAAGGCAATTTGTGTCATGGAGATCCTGCCAAAATGCGGGTCATAACTGGGTCCGCCACTGTGTGACGTAGAGCTGACCTGACATTTGTTATCGTCACAATGGCTTGGTACCTGGCTGATGTCTACGCCACTCCAATTGGCAATATTTTGTCGGTAGTGACTGATCGCGGTGCCAGGGCTGTTGAAAATAGATGGTGAGGTTTGGGGTAATTGTTTGGTAAACCCACCCACAGTGTCTATCAATGGATTTGGTCGCCGAATAACGTAGTACGTGCTATCCACAGGAACCCAAAACCCGTCCGGTCGGCAGATTTTCTGAGGAGTGTTTGGCGATGTGTGGGTAGTGAATGAGACGCCTGAATCAAACGCATCATCTGGCAGAGCAGTAGCGATATCTTGTTTAAGATCAGATGCGATAAAGCTAATAACAGATTTATTGCTAAAATTACTGATAGAAAGTGTCCAGCCGCCACTTTCACATTGGTATGTCCTTGTTTCAACTGGTGCCGGGCATCCGGAGCAAGTCGAATAGGCAGGTGATGCCAAAGCCAATAATAAAGCTAAAAACACTGTAGAAACAGTCAATTTCTTGAAAACACGCATTTCAATCTCCTTTTATAATTTTCTTTATTTTACAGGTAGTTTGATGATGCCGTCAAGCAGAAAAGCCAGAGGCCGTCCGGTTCATTTCATTGGGCGTATTGCACCAGCGAATAGACGGATTTGTTGTGCCAGCTGAATTCGTTGAGGAATTGCAGATCGATAAGGGTGAGAAAGCCGACCACGCTATAGCCAGCGCGACTGGCCAGTTCGGCAGCGGTGTAAAGGGTGCCACCGGTGGCCAGCACGTCATCCACCACTCCGCCCTGAACCTCAAGCTTCATTTCTAGCAAGCCTGCCTATTCCCCCAACCTGCAAAAGGTAAACCTGGCCGTCATTAGATATTCTGCAATAAGCGGACAAGGTTTTTACCCGAGGAAACAGTCAATAAACTTGACAAAAATGGCAAACAGCAGGAAAATGCACGCCCTCATGACGGTGTTCACCGCATGGGTTTCACCTTACAAGGCTTGTGGCTATGTAGCTCAGCTGGTTAGAGCACAGCACTCATAATGCTGGGGTCGGTGGTTCAAGTCCACCCATAGCCACCATCTTGCCTTTTATCCCCTGATCATCATCCCTGATCACTGCGGTTCCACTCCAACACAAGTTATTATTCACTGGCAATAAGAAGTCGTGCTGGATTCTGGCGTGGTCGAACCTTTATCAGATAGCCGAGCCTTTCATTCGGACCGCTCCAACCCCATGGCATCAACCAGCCGCTGACAGCTGGCCGGGTTAAGGTTGAAGCCGTTCCGGTAGTGCCCGCAATGCAAGTAGAGGTTGCTTATCCGTTCGTGCCGGCCAATCAGGGGAATCCCATCAGGCTGGTAGGGTCGCAGGCCAGCCCAGGTGGCCACCACCCTGTCGGGCGTCAAGGTGCTGTCCAGGGCAGCGGCTTCCGCCACCAGCGTTTCAATGGCCTGTTGCTCGGGAAGGCTGTCCCACGTATCCGGCTCCAGCGTGCTGCCGGCCAGCACCTTGCCATCCTGACGGGGCACCAGGTATATGCGCTCGGCGATGCGAATGGGGCGCACACCGCTTTTGCCAGTGTCAAACAGCACTATCTGGCCTTTGACGGGCGTCGGCAAGCGGGAATCACCCAGCCAGCGCGCGGTCCAGGCGCCCGTGGCGGCCACAAAGGCATCCGCGTGCCAGCGTTGCTGGCCATCGGTGACGTACGCCAACCGGTGTTCCTGCGACGGTGGCTGCATGCGGACGCCACTGACAAAACGCACACCGCGCCAGCGCAATCCGGTCAGCAGGGCTTTGAGCAGGCGGGGGTTTCTGACCTGGGCAAAATCGGGCAGAAACAGCTCGGGTGTTTTGCCTGTCGCGGAAATCTCGTGGCGAATGCCGTGACGGGAACACCAGCTTCTGGCCTTTTCCAGTGCCACCGGCTGAATGCGCAAACCACAGCGCAGGTATTCCGGGTCAATGCCGGATTCGTGTTGGATGCGGGCAAAGAAATCATCATACTGGCGATAGGAGTCCAGAAACAGCCGCTGCACTGATTCAGGGTAATCCCAGGGACAAATGGGTGAAAGGATACCGCCTCCGGCCCAAGACGCACGCGTGGCCAGCGGGTACTGGTCCAGCACAGTGATATCACGCACGCCACGATTGCCAAGCTCCCACGCCGCCGACAAACCGGCAATACCGCTGCCAATAATGACCACTTTCACGCCGTGCGTTGCCTCCTCCGAATCGGTGACAACCCGGGGCTACTGACGTGAACCGGGTGTGATTTCAAGTTCCACCCGTTTTTTGCCCCGACGCACCACCATTTTGACCGGTTGCCCGACTTTTAACGCCTGTAAGACATAGGTGTAGTCATAAATGTTTTCGATGGGCGTTCCAGCCAGCTCAATAATCACATCGCCGGGCTTTATACCGGCCTTTTCGGCCGGGCCGCCTTTGGTGGCGCCGTTCAGTCGCACGCCGGTGCCGTCTTCCTGGGCATAGTCCGGGATGGTTCCCAAGTAGGCGCGCATGCCGCCACGAATGCCCTTTTCCTGCTTCCGTTCCATTTTCTGGTAGTGCAACGGCGTGGTGCTTTGTGCCAGGTCCCGGCCAATCAATGCCACCAGTCTGGCAATTCTGGCGGTGCCCGGGTAATTGAGCAAGTCCGCAGTATCGCGCGGGGTGTGATACTCCGGATGAGAGCCGGTAAAAGCCGATAGCACCGGCACATTGTGCAGGTAAAAACTCATGGCATCGGTGGGCAGGTAGGCGTCCTGCTGCAGGGTGATATTCAAACCCACCGGAGCGTTGCGTTTTTCGATGATGGCAGGCCACTCGCTGGCGGAACCTGTGCCCTGCATGATGGCTGCATCCCGCAAACGGCCCACCATGTCCATGTTAAGGTAGGCGCCAAAACGGCCGGACAGGTCCTGTTCCTTGAAGCTTTTGACAAAGTGATCCGAACCCAGCAAGCCCAGTTCTTCTCCCGACCAGCCGATAAAAATCACGTCCCGTGCCGGGGTGAATTTGCCTTTTTCCTGCAAACCGGCCAGGTATTCGGCCGCTTCGATCAGGGCGGCCACGCCAGATGCGTTGTCATCAGCGCCCGGGTGCACCCGGTCCTGTTCATCGGCGCGTGCCAGCGAGGTGGAGGATTCTCCGTGGCCCAGGTGGTCATAATGGGCGCCAATCACCACAGCCGGCAGTTTGGGGTCCGTACCGGGCAAATAGCCAATAACGTTGTGGCCGGTTTTCTTTTCCTGCTGCAGGTCAATGGTTGCAGACACTTCGGTGCCAGGCAGGTCAAAACCCATGACAAAATCGCCTTTGTCGAGTTTGTTCTGAATCGCCTTTGGATCTTTACCGGCCTGCTTAAACCAGGGTGCCACCACCGCACGGCTCACAGAAATGACCGGCAGGCTGCCCTGCGAGGTGGACGCATCATAGCGCAGCGGCACCAATTCATCCTTGACGATGGTGTTGGGACCGGCCACCAGAATCAGCCCGCGGGCGCCGTGCTGGCGTGCCGTCAGGGCCTTGAAGCGGTCACTGGAAAAAGGTGCGAGCTTAACGCGCTGTTCCGGCGTCAGGTCTTCGGGCATAAAGCGGTAGGCCAGCACCCATTTGTCTTTCACGTCCAGGTGGGTGTAGGAATCGTAGTTGTCTCCTGGCTTGTCGCCTTCAGGTTCGGTGATGCCGTAGCCGGCAAACACCACCCCGGCGGGTTTCACCTGACCCTGGCCGGAGAAGGCCAAAGGCCGGAAATCCCGATTAACGGACAGCGCTTTGCCATTCACCAGCAAACGGTTGCCCGGGCCCAGCGTGGTGCCTGCATTAAACGCGTAGCGGTGAACGTAATCCGTGGACTGCCACGGCTTGAGGCCGATGGCGGCAAATTCCCGCGCCAGGTACTGCGCGGCTTTGGATTCACTGCTGGTGCCTGTCATGCGGCCACCCAACTCAGTCAATGCCTGCACGTGTTGGCGGATTTCCTGGGGAGTAATGGCGATGCTCGGGTCACCTTTGGCCTGCCCGTAACAGGGCAAGGCAAGGGCCAGAAAAACCAGAAAGAACTGGATACGATTGAGGTGGTACTGTGTTTTTGTGTTCATGTTATGCCCGGTCTGTGTTTGTCTTGTCGTTTTACTTCAAGCCCAGCGCACGCAGGGCGGCCTGGTGATCCCAGTGGCCACGGAAAATCTGGCCTTTATTGCCCTGGCTGCGCTTGGTCCAGTACAGCTGGCTGCCATCGGGGGAAAACACCGGCAAGCCGTCAAAGCCCTCGGCATGGGTCACGCGCACCGGTTCGTGCCGGCCTTCGGTGCCAACTATATACAGCTCGAAGTTCCCAAAACCATTCAGGTTATTGGTGTAAATGATGTACTGGCCACTGGGGTGGTAATACGGCGCCCAGGACATGACGCCCTGATGGGTAATCTGCCGTTTGTCACTGCCATCGAGTTTCATGGTGAAAATTTCCGCAGTGGCGCCATTGGGCTGAAAATGACGCCAGACGATGCGCTGGCCATCGGGGCTGAAGAATGGCCCGCCGTCATAGCCCAGGGACGAAGTGAGCCGGCGCACGTGGCTGCCATCGGCATTCATTATGTAAATGTCCATCACCGCCGCCGGGTCGTGGGCAAAGGCTTCCTTTTCCGCCTCGGTGAGGCTGCCATCGTAGGCCCGCCGGTTGGAAGCGAATACGATCAGTGAGCCATCGGGCGAGAAACTGCCCTCGGCATCATACCCACGGGCATGGGTCAGCTGCCGGTAGCGATCCCCTTCGCGCACGAAAATGTCATAGTTTTCATCGTAATCCCAGCTATAACGGCGCTGTTTGCCCGAGGCACGAAAAGCCAGTTCCTCGGCCTGCTTCTGTTTCGCCTTGGGGTCGAGGTGGGTGGAGGAAAAAAGGATTTTCTGGCCATCGGGATGGATCCAGGCACAGGTGGTTTTGCCCACACCGGGACTGACCCGTTCGGTGTCGCCGGTTTCCAGGTCCATGAGGTAAATCTGGTAAAACGGGTTGTCGTCCTGGCGCTCACTCTGAAACACCAGTTGCGTGCCATCGGCTGAAAAATACCCTTCTCCGGCCCGTTTACCGGCAAAGGTCAGCTGGTTCACCTCACTCAACAAGGGCCGAGACTGGGCTGATTCCTGTTCCTTGTGCTGCGCGTTATTCTGCGCATTCCGGGCAGCGGATACAGCCGGTGCCTTGCCCGTTGACTGGCACCCGGCCAGC
>JALWKC010000078.1 GCA_026996795.1 Lysobacterales bacterium
CGTCAGTGACGATGGCCGTGGCATCGACCGTGAAAAAGTGCGCCAGATAGCCATCGAAAAAGGCATTATCGAAGCCGATGCCGACATCAGCGAGCAGGAAATCGACCAGCTGATCCTGCATTCGGGCTTTTCCACCGCCGATGCCGTGTCCAAACTTGCCGGTCGTGGCGTGGGCATGGACGTGGTCAACAACGAAGTCAAAAAACTCGGCGGCATGCTCGAAATTGAATCGGAGCCAGGTAAAGGCACCACCTTCCGGATTCGCCTGCCATACACGCTGGCCCTGACCCATGCCATTCTGGTTCAGGTGGGTGAAACCCAGTACGCCTTGCCTGTTTCGGGTGTGGAAGGCGTGGTGCGGATGTCCTGGGATGAGTACCAGCGACGCGTCCAGGAAAACGACCTGGATTATGAATACGCTGGAGAAATCTATCGCATCCAGGATCTGAACCAGTTACTGGATTCAGACGCCGAACCCATTATTGAAGACAATCAGGTGCCACTGGTGATGGTGCGCTCTGGTACCGAAGGCATTGCCTTGCGTGTCGACAAGGTGCTAGGCAGCCGTGAAATCGTGGTCAAGACCGTGGGCACCCAGATTGCCAGCGTGCCGGGTATTTATGGCGCAACCATTCTGGGTGACGGTACGGTGGTGCTGATTCTGGATGCCATTCCCCTGGCCCGTCATTGGCAGCAACGGCATCAGTTACGCAGTGTCGAAGAGCTGGCTGATGTGGCCGAAGAGGAAATTCGTCGCGTACCTACCATCATGATTGTGGATGACTCCATTACCATGCGTAAAGTCGGCCAGCGCGTGTTGCAACGCAACGGCTTTGAAGTGATCACGGCCAAAGACGGCCTGGATGCCAGCGAACAGCTGGAAGAGGTGCTGCCTGACCTGATGCTGCTGGATATTGAAATGCCGCGCATGGACGGCTATGAACTGGCTGGCCTGATGCAGAAGGACCCGCGTTTGTCACAGGTACCGATCATCATGATCACATCCAGAACGGGCGAGAAACACCGCCAGAAAGCCATGGAACTGGGCGTCAAGCGTTACCTGGGTAAACCTTACCAGGAATTTGAGCTGATTAAGAACATCAAGGAACTGTTGAATATCGAAGACGATGAATCATGAGCGACAACTGGTGCTGATTCATCTGGGCAAGAAAACGGCCTCGGCCCGTCAGATTCGCGAACAGCTGATGCTGGCGGGCCTGCAGGTGACAGAAACAGTCATCGAAACGGAATCTGATGCTGTCTCTTTTGAGCCGGTATCTGCCGGTGGCGTGGCGATACTTAACCTGGGGGAGCTGGATTTTGATGCCTCGGACTGGATCGACCGCATCAATCGGGCGTATGGTGATCAACTGATTATCAATGATGCCCTGATTGTCGACAAGCTGACTGGCTGGGAAAGAAAACGGTGGCTGCGACATTTGCTGCATAAAATAGACCCGGCGTTCAGTGTGCTGCCCACAGCAAGCGGGGCAGAAAGTGGCAATCAGGTGGTGGAAATTCCCGGGGTCAACTCAGTGTGGGTGCTGGCCGCATCCATCGGTGGGCCAGAAGCCATTAAGGAGTTCCTGGCCGCGTTGCCAGCCAATCTGCCGGCTTTGTTTATTGTGGCGCAACACTTAGGCGGTGATTTTCAGCCCATGTTGCGGGATCAACTGGCCTCATCCACGGCCATGCCGGTGGAAATTCCCTGGCCGGGAATGCGCATCGAGCCAGGAATGGTGCTGTTGGCACCGCCGACAGAGCAACTGCAGTGGACGCTGCAGGGCCGGGTGGATTTAAAGCCCATGCAGGCTGATCCGGTGCTGACACCCAGTATTGACGCGGTGTGTGAAACCGCACTGGCGCATTTCAGGCCGGTCAATATGGCCATTTTTTCCGGCATGTCCACCGATGGCGTGGCCGGAGCGCAGCAGATCAAGGCTGCTGGTGGAAAGATTATCGTGCAAACCCCGGACAGCACGGTCATGGACAGCATTATTCAGGGAGTCAAATCCCGCCTGAGCCCGGATTTTGAGGGCCGACCGGCAGCATTGGCCAAATACGTGGCGCAAGCCTTACCGCAGTAACAATACACAAGAGCAGGACTATGGCAAAAGACATTCGAGGCGTTCTCGTCCCAAGCAAAGACGTCAAGGTACTCTTCCCCAATACCCTGGTGGCAGAAGTGATTTCCTACGAGGAACCGGTCAAGCTGGATAATGTTCCCGACTGGTTACTGGGCAAGGTGCACTGGCGTGGCTGGAGTATTCCCCTAGTTTCCTATTCCGGCCTGGTGCACGGCAGCATCGAAGAGATTGGCCCCCAGACCCGCATCGCCGTGATCAAGGGCATCAACCAGATTGATGATTTGCCTTATATCGCCATCATCAATGACGGCGTCCCTCGCCTGCAGACCATCACACAAGGCGATTTGCAAGCCCATGAAACCCGTGAGGAAGACCATCCCGCCATGGCTTTCCGGGTCACGATTCACGATGAATTGGCTGAAATTCCGGACATGGAAGAAATTGAACGCAGCGTCCAGGCTGCCCTGCAGCAAGCCGCGCAGGCTGACACAGTTGATGAGATGGAACCCTGAAAAAAAACCCAAAGATCATGCCCGACTGGCGTGACCATGCTCAGTAGAAGAGAAGAGTAAAGCCGGCCTTTCGCCGGCTTTTTGCTCCTGGTTCCAGAAACGGTATACCTGCGTCTCGTTTTCAGCGGGTTAGTCATCACGGTAGCGTTTGAGTAGGTCACCGTAGGCATCAATGCGCCGGTCACGCAGGAATGGCCAGATGCGGCGCACCTGTTCGGTGCGGTAGCCATCGAGGGACACCAGCAGAACCTGATCGGCATCACTGGCGGCCTGTCCCAGCCATTCGCCCTGCGGACCCACGGCAAAACTGTTGCCCCAGAACTGGGTGCCATCGGTGTGGCCGTCGGGCGATGGCTCAAAGCCGTGCCGGTTGCAGCTGAGCAATGGCAAGCCATTGGCGATGGCATGACCCCGTTGCACGGTTTGCCAGGCATCGAGCTGGCGTTTTTTTTCTTCCGGCTCTTCATCGGGCTCCCAACCAATGGCAGTGGGATAAATCAGCACATCAGCCCCGGCCAGCGCCATCAGCCGGGCCGCTTCGGGGAACCATTGATCCCAGCACACCAGCACCCCCAGCCTGCCAACTGAAGTGGGGATGGGGTGAAAGCCCAGGTCCCCTTCGGTGAAGTAGAATTTTTCGTAGAAACCCGGGTCATCGGGGATGTGCATCTTGCGGTAACGACCCACCACCGAGCCATCTCTTTCGAACACCACCGCCGTGTTGTGATAAAGCCCCGGCGCGCGTTTCTCAAACAAGGAAGCCACCAGCACCACTTCAAACTGCCGTGCAAGTTCGCTCATTTTTGCAGCGAGGGTATCAGCGTTTTGGGGGTTCAGGCTTTCGGCCAGGTCAAACAGCGCGGGATCTTCGTGCTGGCAAAAATACGCACTGGCAAACAGCTCCTGCAAAACAACCAGATCGGCGCCAGCCTTTTTTGCCAGCGCAATCTGCTCGGCCACGTGCGCCAGATTGGCTTCCCGGTTGCCCTTGTGGTTGTGCTGGATGAGGGCGGCTTTAATTTTTTGCATGGCTGACCAGGTGCGGTTGAATGGCTTCAAAAACGGTTTCCGGCAATTGCATGGTGCTGCAATGCAGGCTGCCATTTTGCCAGATCAGGAAGCGGCTGGGAACACCGACGACGCGGTGCCCGGGAAAGGCCGCTTGCAGTACGGACCTGGCTTGCTCATCCTGTGGGCAGTCATATTCCGGCATCACAATGCGCTTATTGCAGATGAGGAAATTGGCGTAGCTGGCCGGGAGGCGATGGCTGGATTCATCAAAAACCGGCTCCGGCCAGGGCAGGGCGTGCAGACGGTAAGTCTGGCCGTTGGCTTGCCGAAAAGACTGAAGTTCTTCTGCCATGGCCTTGAGTTCATTGAACAGCGGGTAGTTCACTTCATCGCAGGCTTGATAGACCAGCTGATGAGGGCCGGCAAAGCGGGCCAGCATGTCCACGTGGTTGTCGGTGTCATCGCCTTCAATGCCGCCATGATGCAGCCACAGCACGCGCTCAACGGCCAGCTCTTTTTTAAGCCGCGCTTCCAGCTCGGGCAAGGGCAGGGGATGCCTTTTTTGCAGGCACTGCACTGTAGTCAATACCGTGCCCTGGCCATCGAAATCCACCGAACCGCCTTCCAGTTCAAACGTTCGTGGCGACCAGTGATCGCAGAGTTGCCATTGTGACAGCAACTGTCGGTTGAGGTGATTGTCCAGCTGTGCGTCAAACTTTCCACCCCAGCCGGTAAAGGGAAAATCCATCGCCAGCCAGTGACGTTTCTCCGTTGCATTGGCTGGCAAGGCGCTGAGAAATACCGAGTCACGCAGCCAGGTGTCATTGTAGTCGGCGCTTTGCAAATACACCGGACACGCCGTGTCCGCAAACAGCTGGCCAATGGGCTGCGCATCAGCTGTTCTGGGCAGCAGCAGGATAACCGGTATTTCCTCGGCCAGTGTTTTGACCAGTTGCGTGAAGGTGGCCTGGGCCGCTGAAAGTCTGGGCGCCCAGTCGGTGCCCGTGTGCGGCCAGGCCACCAGCACGGCGCCCTGCGGTTCCCATTCGGCGGGAATGCGGTGGGTGGTCATGGTTCAGGTGGTCTCAGGTGGTCGTGGGTGAGTGAGTTCAGGTCACGCGGCGGGTCATGCCTAAAACCCGAGTCATGATTCGATCAGCGTTTCCTTAACGAACCGGCCGCGGCCCTTTTTCCAATGGAGAAACTTTGTTGGCCACGCAGTCGATAACCCATTGGTGCTCAAAATAGCAGGTAAAGCGCGGATAAACCCAGGTGGTGATGGGCGGTTGGCCCACCGGGCCCTTGACCGTTTGTGGTTCGCCATAGCGTTGCCTGACCGTTTCCATGGTACTGCCACGGCGGGGCATATCCATGTTTCGCTCCTTGTGGACGCGCTCGATCAAAAGCGTGTCAGCCCGGGCCGGAGCCACAGCCAAGGCCGAGTAAAAACCGAGCAAGCAGAGCATAAGGGCAGGGGCAAATCGGGGTGAAATCACTGTTTTTTTCATGCTGATGAACTCCTTTTGTCAACCGGTTGAGGCCCAAAGCCGTTAAAGCCAATAAAGACACGCCGCATAAACAGGCGCATAGTCAATGGGTTAGTGGACTGGATTTTAGCCCCGTTTGTGCCGACAAACACCGCGTTTTATCGCAATTTCATCACATTTTACGCGTGTTTTTGGTAAAAACGGGTCATCAGGCTCAGCTTTCCCCTTTTTATCACACCGCTTTCGGGTTTTTCGCATGAATGCTTCTGCACTGGATCGACGCGTATTTTTCTCCCAGGCCCTGTCGCAGGCTGCCCGCCAGTTGCGGGCTTCCGGGCTGACAAAAACCGCCTTCACTGGCACCGGGCAGCACGCCAAGGCACTGGTCGAAGGCGTGCCGCCACCGGATTTTGAGTCGCTGCTGTTGTCGCGGATTTCTTTTGGCATCAGCCAGAGTCTGCGCGCGGAACTGAATGAACTGGGCGTGGAGCATTTCATTGAAACCCAGCTCAACTGGGAACTGCGCGACCAGAGCTGGCTGGATGAAGAAGTGCGCACTCTGGCGCCGTTGACCACCTGGAGCCTGGGTGAATTGTTCGATGCCAATGAAGAAACCCGCAATGACGTCATCGGCCAGATGGTGCTGGCCACCTGGTACCGCCAGTTTTACAGCCGCAATCAGTTGCATGAGGTCATGGTTGATTTCTGGAGTAACCACTTCAATGTCAACATTCTGGACGGGCCGGTGCGTTTCTTTAAGGTGATTGAAGACCGCGAAGTGATGCGCCCGCTGGCTTTGACCAG
>JALWKC010000079.1 GCA_026996795.1 Lysobacterales bacterium
GCGTTGGTCCTGAACCTTCTTTTTACCGAACAGTCGGGTGGGTTCGGGCGACATAAAAATGCCGTGATCGCCCTGGATATAGAGCACCGTGTCCTCCAGCACGCCTTTTTCGTCCAGGGATTGAATGAATTTGCCCAGCAGGTAATCCGTGCAGTGGATGGCGTTGAGCAGGGGCTCATCCGGTTTCGGGCCATACTTGGGGCAGCCTTGATAAGTGCGGCCTGGTAAATGTGTGCCCAGGGTCAGCAAGGTGACGTTGTAGCGTTTGTTTGCCTGGCGATAATCTTCAATAATTTTCAAGGCCTGTTCAAACAGGCGCGTATCGGCCAAACCCCACCACCCTTCTTTACTAAATCCCTGTTTTTCCCAATGTTTCCATCCCAACACCCGGTCGTAACCATGGTCGGTAAAAAAATCGCCTTTGCCGGCAAATTCCGATGTGGCTCCACCCAGGTAGGTTTGGGCGTAACCGGCGCGGCTGAGAATATCCCCCAGACACGCCATGCCGGGCAGGCGGCCGCTGGGGGTGGTGAGTGAATTGTTGGAAAACTGCATGTTCATCAAGGTGCCGCATTGGGAATTGGCCATGCCCTCAATGGTCACGTAAGCAGACGAATAATTGTTGTTCAGCACGGTGAAGCGTTTTTTCAAAGCATCCATGTTCGGGGTCAGGCCGGGGAAATCCGGATTTTCCGTGAACATGTCATTGAAAGACTCCAGGTAGACCAGAATCAGGTTCGGGCTGTCTGCACTGGCACTCACCTGCAGGCGGTCTTTGGGGGTGGGCAGTGGTTTGTGGCCACGAATGGGTTCCAGCCAGTGCAGGGCTTTGCGGATGGATTCATCGCTGGATTTGGCATCAAACAGCAGTCCATTGCCGGGTGATGAATGAAAGGTCTGCCAGGCCTGAATGAATTCACTGGCAGGCAGGACATTGCCGAAGCGGAAAAGCGCCGCCAAGGCGAGTGCGCCTAGCCCGGCGCTCAGAAGAATCGCCCGGGTGCCGCCACGGGGACGACGCATTCGCAGGTGTTGAGGCGGCCGCCAAAAGGGGTGCCGGATAATCCAGACAAACAGTCCTGCAACCAGCCCGGCCAGCCCCAGTAACGGCAGGGCGTATTCCCGGGCGCCGATTTTCACGGCATTCCATTCAGTGTGCAGAAATACTTCACTGGTGAAGCCGTTGCCGGAAAAGTCCAGCAACAGTACGTAGAAAAACCGCAAAACAAGCAGGGCAATCAGGATCAGCCCCACCAGCAAGGCCGTGCTTCGGGGCAGTTTGAGGCAGCAGATTTTGCCCACCAACAGCAGGGCCCCCACCAGGGCCGCCGAGGCCACGGTGAGCTTCAGCAAGGTGGGCCAGTCGGGACTTTTCCAGGCAAAATAATACACCAGCGGCAGCATCAATACGGCCAGTAGCGTCAGGGCCAGCCCCAGCGGGCGATGGTGGAATCGGGGGGTGTTCTGTGATGAGTTCATGGGGTGGAGTATTTCGGAATAATAATTACTAACCTGGCATCACCTATATTGATGCGAGGTTAATAGTGGTTCCAGCCGGGGGTGACGGTGGCCTGGCTGGAAATACGTACGGCGATGCATTTTACACGGCCAAAGCGTTAAAAGAAGGTAAAAACCGCTGTGCCCGATAAGATACTTTAATAAATTGCGCTTTCGAGTTAATAAACTGAGACTTTGGCAACATTCTGCACCATGTTAAGATGCTGTGCTTTTCAGGACAGCCAGGCAGTGCTTCACGCCATGGGTCGACTCCATAAGTCTCCACTCGACAAGTCTCCACTCACCTTACCCGGCTATGTGATCGGTATTGACGGCCTGCGCGCCGTGGCCGTGTTGGCGGTCATGCTGTATCACCTGGTCGAGTCGGTTTTACCGGGCGGCTTTACCGGTGTCGATGTATTTTTTGTCATATCCGGTTACGTGGTCAGTGGTTCCCTTGCACGCTATGCGGGCAAGCCTTTGGGCGCCTACGTGCTGGGGTTTTATGCCCGGCGCATCCGGCGGATTTTTCCGGCCCTGGTGGTGGTACTGCTGGTCAGTGGGTTGCTGGCCACCGTGTTTATTCCCAAAAGCTGGCTCAGCAGTTCGAGCCAGATGACGGCCTTGTATGCTTTCTTTGGCCTGAGCAATTTTGCTCTGGTCCAGTTTGATGACGGGTATTTTTCCCCACGTGTAGATTTTAATCCTTATACCCACACCTGGTCACTGGCGGTGGAAGAACAGTTTTACCTGGTTTTCCCGCTGCTTTTCTTTCTGTGGCTGTTTTTTCGTACCCGACAAGGCCCGGTATCCGGGGTTTTGCGCAATGCATTAGTGGTGGCCACGGTGGCTTCACTCGCGTTTGCCTGGCAGCAAAGCGGAGCGGAGCCGGACAAGGCTTTTTATTTGTTGCCCAGCCGCTTCTGGGAACTTGGTGCCGGGGCCCTGTTGTTTACCTTGCACGCGACTGGCTTCTTGAGACCGGCCTCAAGCGTATGGAAGTCCGTGGCCTTGCTCACTGGCCTGGGGTTGGTTCTGTCCGGTTTTGTTCTGGCCAGTAAATCGGCATTCCCGTTTCCCTGGGCCCTGCTGCCGGTGACCGGCACGGTGTTGTTGATCACTGGCCTGGTGAGTGCGCTACCACGATCGCCCCTGCAGGCGGTGTTTGAAAACCGCTTGGCCCGATACATTGGCAAGCGTTCCTACTCGCTGTACCTGTGGCATTGGCCGGTGTATGTGCTCATGCGCTGGACCACGGGCCTGGAAGCGGTGGTTTTCCAGGTGGTGGCCGTGGTGCTGACATTCGTGTTGGCGCATTTCAGTTACCGCTGGGTGGAGTTGCCTTTTTTGCGTAGCCAACGGGTAAAAAATATTCCGAACAAATGGCTTTTGCCCATCGGCCTTGTGTTGTTGGTGGGTGCTTTCGGGTTGGAAAGGCAGATTTTTGCCCATCAGCATGAAATCAGTCAGAGTGTGGTGGTTCGCCATGCGGATCAATGGTTTCCCTACCGCTGGCCCGGTGCGTCAACGAAAAATCCTGCAGGACCCTAGGCCGGGTATACCCTGTTTGTGATGGGCGATTCGCACGCGGGGGCGTACAAGGCCATGCTCACTCATCTGGCGGACGAAACCGGGTTGAACGTCAAGCTATTGACCAGGGGCGGATGCGGTGTGGCCAATTTGTTAAGCCCGATGATGAAAGAAGGCAATCCGTGTAAAGCGGCCATTAGCCAGCAACTGGAATTGATACGACAACAGGCCAAACCCGGCGATGCGGTCTTTCTGGCTTCATTGCGGTCTTACCGTTTTGGCGATCAATGGGCACAAATACCGGCAGATAAGCTCAAGCTGATCCGGACTCACCCCGGTTGGGTCAAATTGCGGGCTGAAGCCTTGCAGGAAGCCATTGATCTGATTGGTCAACTGCGCAGTCTGGGCTTAAACGTGATTATGGATTCCCCCAAGCCAGTGTTCAAGGCGCCAAATCTGCGTTGCTCAGACTGGTTTAACCGCGCAAATCCCATTTGTCTGCCGGGATTGAAAATTTCGCGTCAGGAACTGTTTGAACACCAGCAGTTGTCTCGGCGTGCCCTGAAAAAACTGCAACAGCATTACCCCGACCTGTTGGTTTGGGACCCCTTGCCAGTGCTTTGTCCTGGTGAAGAATGCCAGGCCAATGACGATGAGGGCCCCTTGTTTATGGATGGTGACCACCTGAGTGCCCACGGAAACGTGCGGCTGTACCCCGATTTTGTGCGTTTTCTCGAAAGCCATGGCCTGTTTTCCGGCCAAGATGCCCCCGTAGAACATTCCGCAAAAGCAGTCAAGACAAACGATTGAACACCACCACCTTTGCGTTTTTCCATTCACACGGCGCTTCAGAGTAGTAAGAGAAACACGAGAAATCCACTGACCGATGGGCTGATCGGTTTCCTGCTGGTTTTTTTTGCGGCTTGCGGGTTAAATCCGTTTGGCCCAGATGTTGTTGTTAGTTGGGTGCTGTTTGAGGCCTATTTTTTAGGCGTCGTAATTGTCCAGGGCCGCGCGCAGTGCCCGGCGGTGTTTTTCACGCAATTCGTCCGGGCCTTCCACCACCACGTCGGCGCCATAGCGCAATATATCCATCAGCAGTTCCTGGTCGTGGCGATAGGGGATGGACAGCAGTAGCGAGCCGTCGGGTTGCGGCTGGCTTTTCTGCCGGGAGTGCCAACGTTCCTTTTCCACCCATGGCCGGGCTTGGGGCGAAAAGCGCAACCGGGCGATTTTATCGGGCTGGCCGGAAAAAATCCCGTAGGCGCCGCCAAAATGGGCGTTCAGATCCTCATCAGGAAATAGCCGTGCGGCTTCAGCGTCAATCTCCGCCTCTTCCATTTGTTCCAGCGCAAAGCTGCGAAAATCCTCGGCCTGATGGCACCAGGCGTCCAGGTACCAGGCGTTGCGGTAACTGGTCAGGCGCTGGGGAGAGACCTGCCGCTGGCTGGTTTGGCCGCTGCCGCGGGCCTGATAGCGAAGGTTCAGCCGTTTGCCCTGTTGCGTGGCTTCAAACACGGTGTTGAAAATGTCCGGGTCTGCCGGCCTGGCCAAGGCGCGAATCACCTGCACGCTGCGTGGCCGGTAGCCACTGGTTTCCAGCAGGTCGCCAATGGTGTCAAGCAGACGCTGCAAGGGCTTTTGCAAGCCCGTTCCCTGGATGTCCTGCAGCAATTGCCCGGCCATCAACAAACCACGCACTTCCTCGCCACTCAGGTGCAAACCCGGCAGTTCAAAGGCGTAGCTTTTGTCCAGGTAAAAGCCCTGTTCATTGGATTCCACCGGCGCACCCCAGTACCCCAGTTCGTCCTTGAGGCGGTAGAGGGTGGCGCGGGAACAGTCCAGTTCCTGCATCAGTTTTTCGCGCGAGACCGGGTAGCGGGCGTTTTTCAGCAATTCATGCAGGCGGTAAACGCGCTCGGTTTTGTTCATGGCGCCAGTTCCGGCCGGTTTTTGAAATGTTCCAGCGCTTCGGGGTTGGCCAGCGCGTCGAGGTTTTCCACCGCTTTGCCGTGAATGGTGTCGCGCACGGCCAGCTCGACAATCTTGCCGCTGATGGTGCGGGGAATGGCGGGCACGTCAAGAATCACTGCCGGCACGTGACGCGGAGTGGTGTTCTGGCGAATCTGGCGGCGAATCCTGTCACGCAGGGCGTCATCCAGTTCCACGCCTTCGGCAGTCACCACAAACAGCACGACACGCTCATCGCCCTGCCAGTGCTGGCCCACCGCGATGCTTTCGATGATTTCCGGCAGTTTTTCCACCTGGCGGTAGATTTCCGCGGTGCCGATGCGGACCCCGCCGGGGTTGAGGGTGGCATCCGAACGGCCATAGATGATCAAGCCGTCATGGGCGGTGATTTCCGCGCGGTCGCCATGGCACCAGATGCCATCGGGCGCCCAGGTGTCCTGAAAGCGGTCAAAATAGGCTTTTTTGTAACGGCGGTGTTCCGGGTCATTCCAGAAAAAGACCGGCATGGCCGGAAACGGCACGCCACAGGCCAGCTCACCCGGTTGGCCGGTGACGGACTGGCCGGTTTCGTCCAGCACTTTCACATCCAGCCCCAGCCCCTTGCACTGCAATTCGCCCGCATACACCGGCAAGGTGGGGTTGCCCAGAGCAAAGCAGGAACAGATGTCGGTGCCACCGGAAATGGAAGACAGGCACACGTCGGCTTTGACATGCCGGTAGACAAACTCGAAATTCTCCGGCATCAGCGGCGAGCCGGTGGAAAGGATGGTTTTGAGGGATTGCAACGAATGGTTGTCAGCGGGCCTGAGGCCGGCTTTTTCCACTGCCTGTATCCACTTGGCCGAGGTGCCAA
>JALWKC010000080.1:0-4243 GCA_026996795.1 Lysobacterales bacterium
CCGTGGATCTGACGGTCTACCCACTGGGTGATCCCAGCCAGACCACCTTCACCTTTGATCCGGAGCTGCCGTCCTACACCCTGGTCAATACCCGCCTGGGCTTCCGCAAGGACAACTGGGACGTGGCCTTGTACATCAACAACCTCACCGATGAAGAAGTTCGTCTGGCACTGGACCAGGAACGTGGCACACTGGCTCGTGTGGGTTATCTCACCAACCAGCCACGCACCATTGGTGTCCAGGTGAGAAAAACCTTCTAAGGCCTTTCCACCCTCAACAAAAACCCCGGCTGCGCCGGGGTTTTTTTTATGGAAAAACTCACTCCCATTAGTCCGGTTCAAAGATCAAAAAAACTTTCTGCCTTCTGTCCACCACTGGTTGGCGTTGCGCTTGGGGCGATTGTGTATAATCGATTTTTTACCCTTCAGTTTTCCATGCCCCGTCTTTTCCTGTTTGTGCTGTGCGTCTTGTTTGCCCTGGTTGTCCAGGCGAAATCAGTGACCTCTGTCACCCCAAAGCCCGCCCCCAACTCAGATCAACCAACGCAGCTCATTGAGGTCTCTGGCCTGCAGGTGGCACATGCCCTGCGTCAGCAATACGGCCTGCACGGAGCGGTGGCCATGACACGCACCGCGCACAAGATTCTGGATTCCTTCGTGGATGAATCGCAAGCGGCGTTTTTGTGGCAAAGCGCTCTGGACGGAGTGAAGGCCGAAAGCCGCCAGAAAGGCCAGCAACCCCTGTTTGGTATCGACACCCACGCCTTGGCCGGATTGGTGCTGGCAGCCAACACCCATGGCATGACGACGGATCAATGGCAACGCACCCTGCTGCCACTGGATTTGGGTCAGGCGCCGCTGAAGCCTTTACTGGACAGCCGAGATGAACTGGACATTTACCTGCACTTACCCGGCATCTGGGACCGCTTTCTTCAAGCCATGCGAGAACGCCCGCACGTGCACTGGCAATTGGTTTTCAAACCGATACTGACACCGGCCCCTGAGCCTGCTGTCACCGCTAACCCATCCCCCTGGGATGTGCTGCTGGAATGGACCAGCCAGCCAGAGCGCGAAAAACATCTGGCCGACCTGGCCTTGCTGATCAATCAGCATCAGGACAAGCTGCCCTTGATGCAACGGGCCTTGCTGAAAAAACTCATTCAACTGACACTCAACAAGGATCGCCAACAGCCGCTGGCTGCTGCCTTGAACTGGTTGGAAGCCTTCAGCATTGCCCGCACTTACCTGGCTGACTGGCTGAAAACCGAGGGCAAACGGCTGGAGCCGCTGGTGGAAAACAATGACACCTGGTTTGTGGCTCACCACGACGTGATGCTGCGTATCGACGAGCGCCTGCCGGAATTGCTGGAACGCAGTTTTCAGCAGCTGAAACGGCCAGACCAGACGCCACCGGTAGACTTTCAACAGCACATGGCCGCGGTGTTTTTCTCGCTGCCGGACATTCACGCCTACCTTGCCCAGCCGTTTCGGCGCCTGTTGCAGCAACAACTGGAGGTGTGCCTGAACATCAGCGAGGAAGAAACACCCTTGCCCGATGAGCCCATCGAACAACGCCAATACACCGGCTGTCTGGAAGACCTGGCCCACTGGGCGGGAGAGCTGGCCAAAAGCGATGAGATGACCGGGAATCTGAACTCACCGGAAGACAATGCGGCCCTGGCGCGGGTGCTGGAACTGCCCCCCTGGCAAATCATCAACACCCTGTATGCCATGGAAGCGCGCGAAGACTGCCTGACGGAGGAGCAGCGCAAGGCCAATCCGTTCGAGTGGTTTCTGGGCAGTGAAAGCCTGATCTGGTTCAATGATCGCTGGCCCCAGTACCTGCAAAAATACCATCCAACGGCTTTTTTACAATGGCCAATTAACACCAGCTGGCAATTGCAAAAGGGCTTTGCCTGCCTGAAGCAGCCGATTCACGCCACCCTGGCCCGACGGCTGGCCCAGGTGGTCGCACAGTGGCAGCACGTCAAGCAGCTGATCACTGCAGTGGCCGATGAATACCGCCAGCAGCACCTGAAACCTGGCAGCGACATCGACTTGCTCGGCAGCGTGCAACAGGTCTCACATTACCGACCCGAAAACCTGCAGATTGGTCCCTGTGATCCCAAAAACACCTGTGGCGTGCACAGCCAGCTGGAACCCAGCCGGGCCTTGCTGGCCCTGTTTCCCAATCACCTGTTGCTGGCCGACCAGCTCAACCTGGGTACCATTCGCCTGTGCTACGATGACGTGGGGTGGGAAGACCGCAAAGCCGGCCCAACGCATTTGAGCAATCCGGCCGTGGCCAATTACTATGGCCACCTGGCCTTGAGCCTGAAAGGCTTTTACAACAACAAACTGGTGTTTGCCCGCCGCATCCAGTCGCTGCAGAAATACCATTACCTGTTTGGTCGCAACGGTGACAAGGTGCTGCAATTGAGCTGCCCTTTGCCCATTCTCGGCGAACAGATTGTCACCCAACTGCCCGAAGGCACACACGGCCTGCTGCCCAATCGCCTCACGTTCCTGACCGCGGCTCGCGCCAATCCTGATGCCATAGTGAAGCATAACTGGACCACCGGAGAAGAATGGCGCGATCGACTGGCTGATGAGTTACGGGTCAAGGTTCTGGCCAGCAACCCATTGGAGGAGGTCAGGTTGCTGGTGGAAGAAAAGTTCATCGAACACACCAGCGCGGTGCAGAAAACCCTCTATGGCTTGCTGCTGGGGCAACAGCAAGCGCGCAGCGAAACCCAACAGGCCTTGCTTGATGCGGCCAGAGAGCATCACCTGTACCGGCAACTGGTGCAGGCCATGGCCAGTGTGTTTATCACTGACACACTCCTGTTTGATCCCGCTGTACATGGCATTTTCTATGGCAGCGAACGCCTGCCGGACAAGGCTATGCTGGCCGATTTCTTTCGCCAGCAAATTGCCATCCGCGAGGCCAACGCGCGTTTTGAGCTCTATCAGGAAAAGGCCGTGCAAACCTGGCTGAAACAGCCGCAGGATGAGGCCGGTGAAGGCGAAAGGAAGGCTTTCAGGGCACTGGACCCGGTATTACTGAAACTGCTGGAGCAGAAAACCCGCGCCAGCACCACAACGACCAACGACTCCGGAATACCCTGAGATCAGCTGTTCGACCGTGAAAAAATTCAGCTCTTTTGAGGTGCGTTTTTGCTGCCCTGTAACTGGCTGTGTTCCACCTCGGAGGCCACTCTGGCCTCGCCAGAAAAATGGCCATGCTGCAGGAAGTGCACGACTTCCCGTTGCACTTCGTGGTTTTTTAACAAGCCCAGGTGATTGGTATTGATGGTGATGTGGTGCTTGAGCCAGTCAGCCTGTGTTTCTTCGAGCCCCACCGTGCCATCATTGGGGCCGGAAAAGCGGTTGACCAGCTGACCGATGCCCCACGGCCAGATACCGGCAATCATGCCCGCATCGCGCGCAGGACGCTGCGTGGCAGCGCCCGTGGTCAACGGCTCGGTGGCATGACCCAGCAGCCATTTGTGCACTCCCAGCTTTTGCAGCCGGTGTGCCACCTGCGAGCCACGAATGGGGGAGCCCAACATCACCAGCCGACCGGGTTTGCGAATGTCCTTGAGTGCCCGCAGGCTCAATGTGCCGCCCATGCTGTGCGCCACCAGGTGCACCACCTTTTCCGGTCGGGAATTGACAAAGGCAGCCAGTTGCCGAACCACGCTGTCCAGGTCACGGCGCACCGTTGGGTAGCCAAAGACATAGACCCGGTAACCGGCCTGCTTCAAGGCCTTGGCCAGCGCCTGCATGGTCCACGGCCGCATCCACAAGCCATGCACCAGCACCACCGCTTCAGCCGCCGGCTTTTCACCCATTGGCATCGCCTTCGTTCTGCTTGTGCTGGTCTTCCTCTTCCGGCAACACGGCCTGCACATGCACATCGGCCAGCTGCTGGGCCGGAATCGGTGAGGGCGCTTCTGTCAGTGGACAGGTGGCGCTGGCGGTTTTGGGAAACGCGATCACTTCGCGAATGGAATCCACGCCGCACATGAGGGTGGCCAGACGATCCAGACCAAAGGCAATGCCACCGTGTGGCGGTGCGCCGTACTCGAGTGCTTCCAGCAAAAAGCCGAATTTCTGCTCGGCTTCCTCCGGCGTAATGCCCAGCAAATCAAACACCGCGCGCTGCATGGCCGGGTCGTGGATACGGATGGAGCCGCCGCCCAGTTCCACGCCGTTCATGACCATGTCATAGCCCTTGGACA
>JALWKC010000080.1:4343-5791 GCA_026996795.1 Lysobacterales bacterium
AACTTGCCCGGCTGGACGCGTGCCGGCACCAGAAAATCGCGCGCGCCCTCGGGCGTGGCCTTGGTGAGCACCGGCGTTTCAATGTCGAGAAAATTGCGCTCATCCAGGTGGTTGCGCAAGGCGCGGGTCAAGCGGGAACGCAGGCGAATGTTGTGCTGCATCTGCGGGCGGCGCAAATCCAGGTAGCGGTATTTAAGGCGAATGGCTTCACCGGCTTCTTCGTCCAGCATAAACGGCAAAGGCTTGGACGGGTTGAGCACTTCGTAGTCATCCACCACCACTTCGATGGCGCCTGTGCTTAACCGCTCATTGACCTGCCCTTCGGGCCGGGGCCGGACGGTGCCACGCACACGCAGGCAGTATTCGTACCGGGCCTTGTCGGCAATGGCAAAGGCTGCTTCATTGTCCGGCTCGACCACCACCTGCACAATGCCGCTGTGGTCGCGCAGGTCGATAAAAATCACACCGCCATGATCCCGGCGTTTGTCCACCCAGCCACATAATTCAACCTGTTGGCCGAGTCTGGTTTCGTCTACCTGTCCGCATAAATCGCTGCGCATGAGTCTGGTTCCTGATGCTGCGTTGGAAAACCGCACATGATACCGCCAATGGCCCTGTTTTTACAGGCCACGATGCGCATTTACGCCGTTTTTCAACCTCTGCTGGCGCTGTGGGAGTGGCCTTTGAGGGTGGTGACGAAATTGCAGGGCTTGTGCGTAGCATCCAGTTGTTCGGCCAGAATCTTTGTCCAGGCCGTGCGGCAGGCGCCGGTGGAGCCCGGCAGGCAGAAAATCAGGGTGTTGTTGGCCAGCCCGCCCAGGGCCCGCGACTGGATGGTGGAGGTGCCAATTTCTTCGTAAGACAACTGCCGGAACAGCTCACCAAACCCTTCCACTTTCTTGTCCAGCAAGGGCTGAACGGCTTCGGGGGTTGAATCACGCCCGGCAAAACCGGTGCCGCCGGTGAGTAGCACCACGTCGGTGTTTTCATCGGCAATGGCATCACTGACGAGTTTGCGAATCTGGTAAATGTCGTCTTTGACAATCTCATGGGCCAACACGCGGTGACCGGCGGCTCCGGCGGCTTCGCGCAAATAGGCACCAGAAGTATCGGTTTCCGATGTGCGAGTATCACTGATCGTCAGCACGCGAATATTCAGACTCATGGGGAAATAAATCTCCAGGCTGGGCCGGTCAATCACCGGAAATGTAGTCGGGGCCTTTGCCGGCGGTTTTCTCATACACGCCCTTGCCCACCTTGCGGTACTGGATAAAGCCGTGTTTTTCCAGGTGACTCTGGCTATTCAAGTGCGCGCTGCCAGCGGCCACATTGGCTGCCGTGATGACCTTGCGCACCGGTGCCTCGCATCGGGGGCAGGCGGTCAAGGGCGCATCGACCATTTTCTGCATCACCTCAAATCCCCGGGCGCACTGGTCGCACCCGGGGTT
>JALWKC010000081.1 GCA_026996795.1 Lysobacterales bacterium
CGCTCGATTTTACGCGCGCGGGCAACGGTCAACTTGTCTTCTTCTGACAGCTCGTCCATGCCCAGAATTGCGATGATGTCTTTCAGTTCCTTGTAGCGTTGCAGAGTACCCTGCACCTTGCGCGCCACGTCGTAGTGTTCTTCACCCACCACCAGCGGGTCCAGCTGGCGCGAGGTGGAATCCAGCGGATCCACCGCCGGGTAAATACCCAGCTCGGCAATCTGGCGCGACAAAACGACGGTGGCATCCAGGTGAGCAAAGGTGGTGGCCGGTGACGGGTCAGTCAAGTCATCCGCCGGCACGTACACGGCCTGGATAGAGGTAATGGAACCGGTCTTGGTGGAGGTAATGCGCTCCTGCAACATGCCCATTTCTTCAGCCAGGGTCGGCTGATAACCCACCGCAGAAGGCATACGGCCCAGCAAGGCGGACACTTCGGTACCGGCCAGGGTGTAACGGTAGATGTTGTCAATAAACATCAGTACGTCGCGGCCTTCATCACGGAAATATTCGGCGATGGTCAGGCCAGTCAGGGCCACACGCAGGCGGTTACCTGGTGGCTCGTTCATCTGCCCATAAACCAGCGCCACTTTATCCAGTACGTTGGAATCCTTCATTTCGTGGTAGAAGTCATTCCCTTCACGGGTACGCTCTCCCACACCGGCAAACACGGAGTAACCGCTGTGCTCGATGGCGATATTCCGGATCAGCTCCATCATGTTGACGGTCTTGCCCACACCCGCGCCACCAAACAGGCCGACCTTGCCGCCTTTGGCAAACGGACAAATGAGGTCGATCACCTTGATGCCGGTTTCCAAAATGTCGTTGGAAGCGGCCTGCTCGATGTACTTGGGCGCTTTGCGGTGAATCACCCACTCTTCTTCGGCACCAATGGGGCCCTTTTCGTCAATGGGTTCGCCCAGCACGTTCATGATCCGGCCCAGGGTCTTGGTGCCCACAGGTACTTTGATGGGGGAGCCGGTTGACTCAACGGCCATGCCACGCTTGAGGCCATCTGTGGTGCCCATGGCAATGGTACGTACCACGCCATCACCCAGCAGTTGTTCCACTTCCATCACGGTGCCGGTATCGACGATTTTCAGTGCGTCATACACTTTTGGTACTTCATCGCGGGGGAATTCGACGTCAACCACCGCGCCGATGATCTGTACAATTTTACCTGTGCTCATTGAGGTTCTCCTGTTCGTATCGGGGGTGCGCGTTAAACCGCAGCGGCACCACTAACAATTTCTGAAATTTCCTGGGTAATGGCGGCTTGCCTGGCCTTGTTGTAGACCAGTTGCAGCTCCTTGATCAGCTCTTTGGCGTTATCCGAAGCACTCTTCATAGCCACCATGCGGGCCGCGTGTTCACTGGCCAGGTTTTCCAGCACGCCCTGGTAAACCAGTGATTCAATGTAGCGAATCAGCACGTGATCCAGCACCACTTCCGGTTCCGGCTCGTAAATGTAGTCCCACTGGTCGCGAATGTTTTCGTCTTCCACCGGCACCAGCGGCAGCAGTTGGTCGATCACCGGCTTTTGCACCATGGTGTTGATGAAGTCGTTGTAGACCAGGTAGAGGCGATCCAGCGTGCCGTCACGGTACCGGTCCAGCATGATCTTGACCACGCCAATGACATCACTCAGTTCCGGGTTATCGCCCAGGCCACTGACATTGCCCAACAGGTTGACATCCGTGCCCTTGAAAAAAACACCGGCCTTGGTACCAATGGTCACCACGTCGATATCAGCACCGCGGGCCTGCCAGTCACGCATGTGACTAACGGCTTTCTTGAACTCGTTGGTGTTCAGCCCACCACACAGCCCGCGATCGGTACTGATGATCACATAGCCCACGCGTTTGGCCGGGTCGCGCTTGAGCATAAACGGGTGTTTGTACTCGGGATTGGCATGCGCCAGATGACCGGCAATCTGCCGGATCGTGCGCGCATACGGCCGCGCGGACAGCATTTTGTCCTGGGCTTTTTTGATCTTGCTGGCAGAAACCATCTCGAGCGCAGAAGTCACCTTGCGGGTGCTTTGCACGCTCTTGATCTTGCTTCTGATTTCTCTTGCACCTGCCATAGCAAATTACTCCGGTTGGGTACGCCAGCTCTTACCAGCTGCCTGTTTTCTTGAACTCTTCAACAGCGGCCTTGAGCGCGGATTCGACTTCTTCGTTGTAATCGCCGGTGGCGTCAATCTTGTCCATCAAATCCTGGTAGTTGGCGTGCATGAACTCCAGCAGGGCTTTCTCGAAGTCATTGATCTTGTTGACTTCCACGTCATCCATGTAACCCTTGTCCACCGCGTACAGCACCGCGGCCATTTCAGACACGGAATACGGCGTATACTGGGGCTGCTTCATCAACTCCATGACCCGCTGGCCGTGTTCCAGTTGCTTGCGCGTGATCGGATCAAGGTCAGAAGCAAACTGCGCAAATGCTGCCAGTTCGCGATACTGGGCCAGGGCCAGGCGCACACCGCCACCGAGTTTTTTGATGATTTTGGTCTGTGCCGCACCGCCCACACGAGAGACCGACAAACCGGCGTTAATGGCCGGGCGGATGCCCGCATTAAACAAGTCGGTTTCGAGGAAAATCTGACCATCGGTGATGGAAATCACGTTGGTGGGAATAAAGGCGGACACGTCGCCGGCCTGAGTTTCCACAATTGGCAAGGCGGTCAAAGAACCGGTTTTACCCTTGACTTCGCCTTTGGTCATTTTCTCTACGTATTCTTCGTTGACTCGCGCCGCGCGTTCCAGCAGGCGTGAATGCAGGTAGAATACGTCACCCGGATACGCTTCACGGCCGGGGGGACGCTTCAGCAGCAAGGACACCTGGCGATAGGCCCAGGCTTGTTTGGTCAGGTCGTCATAGACAATCAGGGCGTCTTCGCCACGGTCGCGGAAATATTCGCCCATGGAGGTGCCGGCATACGGCGCAATGTACTGCATGGCCGCAGAGTCAGACGCGGTGGCCGCCACAACGATGGAGTGTTCCATGGCGCCATGCTCTTCCAGCTTGCGCACCAGCGCGGCTACGGAGGAACGCTTCTGACCAACAGCTACGTAAATACTGACAACGCCGGTTCCTTTCTGGTTGATGATGGCATCAATCGCTACGGCGGTTTTACCGGTTTGGCGGTCACCAATGATCAATTCGCGCTGTCCACGGCCAATGGGCACCATGGCGTCCACAGACTTAAGGCCGGTTTGCAGCGGCTGATCCACCGACTTACGCGTAATCACGCCCGGAGCCACTTTTTCTACCGGAGAAAATTCCTTGGCCTCAATCGGGCCTTTGCCGTCAATGGGGTTACCCAGTGCATCAACCACACGACCCACCAGTTCGGGGCCAACCGGCACTTCCAGAATACGTCCGGTGCATTTGGCCTTATCGCCTTCGGTGATGTGCTCGTAATCACCAAGAATCACCGCACCCACGGAGTCGCGCTCCAGGTTCAATGCCAACGCATAAGTGTCCTGGGGCAATTCAATCATTTCACCCTGCATGACGTCAGTCAGGCCGTGAATTCGCACAATACCGTCAGTCACGCTGACCACGGTGCCTTCAGCACGAGCTTCTGATTGCACCTTGAAGTGCTTGATGCGTTCCTTGATCAGCTCGCTGATTTCTGATGGATTCAATGTCGTTTGCATTGCAGTTCCTCTTTCGACCTTATGACCCGCATGCGGCGGATCTCGGTAATTAATTCAATAGTTCGGACCGTAATTTGTCCAACTTGCCTTTGAGTGTGCCGTCGATGACCAGATCACCGGCCTGGATGCGCGCCCCGCCGATGAGGGATTCATCCTTATGGGTACGAATTTCCACTTCTCGGTCGAGCTTCTTGCCCAGGGCCTGTTTCAGCTTGTCCAGTTGCCCGGCTGTCATGTCGCTGGCGGAATAGACATCCACCGTTAACGTGCGAGCAGCTTCTTCCGCGTACTGACTGAACAGCTGGTGAATCTCCGGCAACAGGGCCAGGCGATCATTGTCTGCCAGCAAGTGCAGGAAGTTGACAAAACCTTCGTCAGCGCCTTCACCGGCCAACAGCTTGACCAGCGTCTCACCGGATTGGTCCGGGTCGGTAAACAGCGCCCGTACCTGGGGAGCGGCCGCCAGTGCACCGGCTTCGGCCAACCAACGCTCCCATTGCTCAATCTGGCCGTTTTCACGGGCATGAGCAAAGGCGGCGCGGGCATACGGTCTGGCCAGGGTGATGAGTTCGCTCATAATCAGATCTCTTTGACCAATTCTTCCAGCAAGTCGGCGTGCGCCTTTTCATCCACTTCGCGGTTCAATAGTTTCTCGGTACCGGCCAGTGCCAGAGTTGACACCTGCTTTCGCAGTGCGTCCTTGGCCCGGGCGGCTTCCAGTTCAATTTCTGCACGCGCCGCTTCAAGTTGACGCTCTTTTTCAGCCAGGGCTTCACTCTTGGCCTGATCCTTGATCTTGATGGCCTGCTGATG
Source organism: Lysobacterales bacterium (assembly GCA_026996795.1). Lineage (GTDB taxonomy): Bacteria > Pseudomonadota > Gammaproteobacteria > Xanthomonadales > Marinicellaceae > S144-45. The sequence goes on from JALWKC010000081.1 coordinate 4,479, forward strand.
CGCCTGATCGCGGATCTGGCTGGCCTGTTCACGGGCTTCCTTGAGCAACTTAGTGGCTTCGGCTTCGGCATCAGCCAGGGCTTTGGCAGCCTTGTCAGAAGCAGCCAGGCCATCGGCAATCTGCTTTTCGCGCTCTTCGATGGCGCCCAGAATGACAGGCCAGATGTATTTCATGGTGAACAAAATAACACCAAAAAATACGATGATCTGGATGATCATGGTGAAGTTGATATTCATGGCTTGATCCGCCTTTCGTGTCTAGATAAAAGTCCGAGCAATTCGGGTCGCGTCTTAGTGAGCAGCCTGTACTGCGGCCAGGAACGGATTGGCAAAGGTGAAGAACAGTGCCATGCCCACGCCAATCATGGCGATCGCATCCAACAGGCCGGCGATAATAAACATTTTAACTTGCAGCATGGAGGCCAGTTCCGGTTGACGTGCAGTGGCTTCCAGCAGACGACCACCCAACAGGGCAAAACCGATGGCAGTACCCAGGGCAGCCAGGCCCAGAATGATTGCTACGGCAATTACGGTGCTGCTTTGAATGTCTGCAACAAGTGCTAAAGTTTCCATCATTTTCTCCGATTGTATTTAACGGTTGGGGTTGAAAAAGCGGTTCGGTCGCCTAGTGCGACTCAGTCTCACTGGCCATGCTGAGGTAAACAATCGTCAGCATCATAAAGATAAAGGCCTGCAAAAGAATGATCAAAATATGGAAAATCGCCCAGATCAGGCCAAGCACAAACTGGCCTATGCCCATGGCGAACCCACCAGGTGTCAAAAATTGTTCCAGGGTATAGCCCAGCGTAAAGACGGCGATCAGAATAAAAATCAACTCACCGGCGTACAGGTTGCCGAATAGTCGCAAGCTCAGTGAAATGGGCTTGGCGACGGTTTCAACAACGTTCAGCAGCAGGTTGGCCGGAAACAGTTTTGGGCCAAACGGGTGCGTGAGCAATTCCTTGGCGTAGCCTTTGGCGCCTTTCATCTTGATGCTGTAGTAGAAAACCAGCAGGATAACACCAAGAGCCAAACCAAAGGTGATGTTCAGGTCGGTGGAGGGCACCACGCGCATGTGCATGCCTTCGTTACCAGATAATTTCTGGCCCAGCCACGGCAACAGGTCCACCGGAATCAGGTCCATGAAATTCATCAGGAAGATCCACACGAAAACACTCAGGGCCAACGGGCCAATCAGCTTGGATTGGCCATGATAGGTGTCTTTCACCTGCTCATTGACAAAGTTGACGACCATCTCGACAAAATTTTGCAGCTTGTCCGGCACGCCGCTGGTGGCCCGCCT
>JALWKC010000082.1 GCA_026996795.1 Lysobacterales bacterium
TTTGAACTGGGCAGCACCGCAGGGGATGAATTCCTGTATTTCCCCAAAGGCCCGGTGGCGGGGAACTGTTTTCACGAAGTGATGGAAAACTGCCCGCTACAGGCGCCTGAACAGTTGAGCGAAGCGGCAGTCCAACACGCTTTGGAAAAGTTTGGCTTTGCCACCGAGGATATCATCCAACCACTGAACCGGCCGGTCAACTGGGCGCGCTGCCTGCGTCAGCAAGCCATCACCGTGTGTCAAACGCCATTAAATTCCGACAGCCTTCGCCTGCGGGATGGTGACACTCACCTGGCTGAAATGGAGTTCCTGCTGCCGGCTCGGCAACTGCCTGCCAAAGCGGCCAATCGCTGGCTGTCAAAACACCGTGGCCAGCCGGTGAATGCGCTGCATCACGATGCCATTCAGGGTTTTCTGGGCGGGTACATTGACCTGGTCTTCTCGCGCAATAACCGGTTTTATGTGGTGGATTACAAAACCAATCACCTGGGTTATGCGGTGGACAATTACCAGCCAGCGGCCTTGCAATGGGCCATTGAACAACACCATTACGACCTGCAGTACCTGCTTTATTCCGCAGCTTTGTTGCGATTGTTGCAGCAACGGCTGAAAAACTTTGATTACGATCGGCATTTTGGCGGGGTTTACTACCTGTTTGTGCGTGGCATGGGTCTGGACCCGTCTCAGCCCCAGTCCGGCGTGTACTTCAACAAGCCCGAGAAAGCCTTGCTGGATGAAATACTGGAGACCCTGTCATGAAAGACAATGCCTTCAACACCGCAATGAACGGAAAGCCGCGCGAGCCGGGCAGGGCACAGCCCACACAAGGGCAGACCGGGCTGGAGCGCGTGATCGAAGGCTTCTTGCAACGCCGCCAGGCCAGCCTGCCGGTGCAGCAGGCCTGCCTGGCGTTGTTGCAAGCCCGGCAGCGTAATGGTTCCACCGTCGTGCCGGTGGCCACTTTGCAATCCGCGGGCATTGCCCTGGATGAGGCGGATCCCATGCTCAGTCGCGATGGCCGTAGCGGGGTGCTGGTTACTCACGCCGGAGGCGTCGGTTTTCGGCGCGACTGGCGGCAGGAAAATACCATTGCCAGCGTCTTCTTTGCGACATCGCCCCAATCATCACCCGGATCACCGCCAAACCCGGCTGTGCCGGACAAGGCCACGTGCCTGCGTGCGGTGGAGCGACTGTTGCCAGACATTGAAATGACCCAGGCGCATGAACAGGCACTGGAAACCCTGGAAACAGGCGCGCACTTGCTGATCAGTGGTGGTCCGGGCACTGGCAAAACCACCGCGCTGACGCGGCTGTTACTGTTTGCCCTGATGCGCCAGCCCGATAGTGTTATTGGCTTGTGCGCCCCCACCGGGAAAGCCGCACAGCGCATGAACGAAAGCCTTCGCCAAGGCCTTCAACGACTGGACTGGCAGGCACTGGATGCAGTGGCAAGGCCTGAAACGCGTCACCGGATTCAACAAACCCTGGAAAGCATCCGGGGGCAAACCGTGCATCGCCTGTTGGGGCACCATGCCACCGGCAATCGTGTGCGTTACCATCGGCAAAACCCGTTACCGCATGATCTGCTGGTGGTGGATGAAGTGTCCATGCTGGACCTTTCGCAGTTGCACGCGCTGGTGGCGGCGCTGAAACCCGGGGCACAATTGCTGCTGCTGGGCGATGCCAACCAGCTGCCGCCGGTGGGCACAGGTCAGCCTTTTGCCGACCTGTGCCATCTGGCGCGCCAGGCCAAAAGCCAGCGTCTGATTGAGCTCACGCGCAATTACCGTTTTGGGCCGGATTCCGGCATTGCCAAAGCCGCCACGGCGACACTTAAAGGCGATGTCCAGACACTGATTGCTACTGGAAAATCCGATGCGGAGGACAGCGACTGTGCCGGTGGCTTTGCTTTTGTTCCAGCCAGTACGCGCCAAGGGCGAAAACAGGCCTTGGAAAACTGGTTGCGCTCACTGCCTGAGGAGGCGATTAAGGCCAATCACTTCAAGGTGTTGAGTGCCACCAACCGCGGTCCCGGTAGCGTGGCCGAAGCCAATGCGCTGGTGCAGGAAATCCTGTTTGGAAAACCGGTGGCCGACCCCCTGCACACCCCGCGCGAAAACCTGCCCGTCATGGTTTTGAGTAACGATTATTACCGGCAAGTTTTTAACGGCGATATCGGCACCATGCACTGGCGAAACCAGCAGTGGATGGTGCGTTTCGAAAGCCGCCAGGAAGCCGGGGGCCATCGCTGGTTACCGCTGAGTGCCCTGCGTCAGTGGCAAAGCGCCTATGCCATCACGATTCACAAAAGTCAGGGTTCGGAATACCCGTGGGTGCTGACTTTCCTGGAAGACAGCGAGAACACGGAGCTGGCTGACAGCAAGCTGCTGTACACGGCCATCACACGAGCCAGTGGCCGTTTCGTGCTGGTCAGTTCTCCGGCCACCGTACAGCGGGTGTTATCACGCACGGTGCAACGGGACACCTTTTTGCGCAGGCTGACGGTCGAGGTCTGAAGGTCTCAAAACCTCGGCTTTTCTGATCTGAAAACAACTACTGAACGGTCTGGCGTAGCGGGTTAAAAGCACGGGCCAAAAAGTGGGCTGAAAGCGGCGAATTTTTTCAAAAAATGGTTGACCTAAATCCCGTAATTCCGCATAATACGCGCTCTTTCGGGGCTATAGCTCAGCTGGGAGAGCGCTACACTGGCAGTGTAGAGGTCGGCGGTTCGATCCCGCCTAGCTCCACCAAAGAATTTTTATCCTAGGCACTGATTTAACAGGTTTGTGCGTCCCCTTCGTCTAGAGGCCTAGGACTCCGCCCTTTCACGGCGGCAACAGGGGTTCGAATCCCCTAGGGGACGCCACTTTATTTCGTGAAGTCGGTGTTAGTATCGATTTCATTGCGCCTGAAAAGGCCGAACCCATTTACCATCGTATTGCGACCTAGGCCCGCAAACCGGTAAATGGGTTTTATTTTGTCAGCGACACGAGCACATGCATCCCCTTCGTCTAGAGGCCTAGGACTCCGCCCTTTCACGGCGGGCAACAGGGGTTCGACAAAATCGTCTGGAACGATTTTGAACGGCCGCAGGCCGGCCCCGAGCGTGCGAGGGGTGGAGCGCAGGATGCGCGTAATCATCCCCATCTCATGATCTCACCTATCTGGCAAACACCTTATGAAGTAGTGCAAAAATACCGGCCTGGTGCCGGTTTTTTGTGAGTGACAATTCTGTCCGTCACCAAACAAAAAATCCCCGCCGCAGCGGGGATTTCTCATTTCTGTATTAACGACAGCGTAAAGGCTGACGGCCCCCTCCAGCCGTTATTTGATGTGCAGGTCGGTGAGGGCGTTTTCTTTCAGGCTGGCGTAATAGGCGGCCACGCTGTGGATGTCCTCTTCGCTCAGGGGCTTGGCGAAGCTGGCCATGATCGGGTTCTGCCGTTCACCGGACTGGTAATCCTGCAGGGCCTTTATCATGTAGTCAGAAAATTGCCCGGTCAGTTTGGGGTAGGTCTCATTGATGCCTTGGCCATCCAGGCCGTGGCAGCCGTGGCACACGGCTTCAACAATTTTTTTGCCTTTGGCCAGTGTTTCTTCCGGAAAACGCTCGGTTTTGTTGACCTCGCCTTTCAGGCTGGAAATCCAGGCAGCAATGTCTTCCATGTCCTGTTTGGTCAGGCTCCAGGCCTGGGCCTGCATGGTTTTGTGGCTGCGTTTGGCTTGCTTGTACTCGGTCAGGGCCGCCACGATGTAAGCGGCGTTTTGATTACCCAGTCGCGGCACGTGATAAGTGGGGTAAGCATTCATGTAAAACGGGATGCCATGACAGCCGGTGCAGGTATAGGCCAATGCCTTGCCCCGTTTCGGGTCGCCTTTGGCCTGGGCCGTGGTGGCGAGAGACAGAATAGCCAATAGCATGGCAGTGAGAAAGTAACGCGATTTGATCATGGTTTCCCCTTGTCGCTTGAGTGATGATTGGAAAGGTGTTGTTATGTGATGTATCCAAGCAGCAAATTGTAGCAGAAACCCGCAACTGGCGAAAACAGAAGCAAAAGAAAACCCCGCACGTGGCGGGGTTGGTACAGGCGGGTTCATCGGGCTTATTCAAAAGAGTCTTCAAAAATGATGTCTGGGTTGGTTTGCGGGAAAACAATGACGGCACCGGCTTCGAATTCGTTATCAATGCTTGTGTAACCGGGTTGGCCCACAACAATTTCAGTGCCATTGCCGAAGTCTGAAACCAGAAGAGGGCCGCCAAACTGGCCGTTGGTTTGATCCGCAGGTGGAAAATAGAGGCTGCTGCCACTGGTGGTGAGCCCTTGCACACTACCAGGCAGGGCATGCATCACACCGGAATTGTTGTTGCTGGCGCTGTCTTCCAGTGGCACGCCAATCAGGGCATCGGCATAACCATCATAGTTGATGTCGCCAGCAGCCAGTTGTTCACCAAAATTGTCACCAACCTCTGCAATGCCGGCAATGCCGGGGCTGTCCTGGGTGAAGAGCTGATTGTTACTGCTTGTCAGGCCCAGCGCACCGCCATAAATGACATTGACGGCCCCGGCATTGCTGAGGCTGCCGACGTCTTCATTGGGCACGCCAATCAACAGGTCTGCGTATCCATCGTTATCAAAATCACCGCTGGCGAGCGCCCGACCAAAACGGTCGGTACTCTCGGGAAAGCCGACAATTCCCGGACTGGCCTGACTCCATAAGGTGTCATCGGCCACAGCCAGTCCGGCAGCGGAACCTGGGAAGACCTGCACCGCCCCGGCAGCAAAGACGTTGTCCGGGTTTTCTCCAGGCACGCCCACGGCCAGGTCATCGTAAGTGTCTCCATCGAAGTCCCCGCTGGCCAGTGATCGGCCCATGTAGTCATCGTTTTCGGAGCTGTCTTCCACCTGAAAGGTGTTTTGGGAAACGTGAGTGGTTGTGGTGGTGTCAATGCCCTGAAAGAAGCTGGCGAAGCCATAAATGACATGAAACATGCCGGCATTACTGACTTGATTGTTGTTGCCGAAATCTTCCCCGGGCACACCAATGGCCAGGTCTTGATAGCCATCGGCGTTAAAATCACCTGAAGCCAGGCTGCGGCCAAAGTAATCACTGGCTTCCACGGCATCGGCATTGGATACATTGGTGTACAGATCGCCCTGGCGCAGATACAGCGAATCCGCCTCGTCGGTTAACAGTCCGGTGGTTGAACCCGGGTAAATATTAACGGCCCCGGCATCAAATCGGTTGCCAAGAAATCCCAGAGAAACGTCCTCATTGGGCGTGCCAACGGCCAGGTCGTCATAGCCATCGCCATTGAAATCGCCGGCAGTCAGGGCTGATCCAAAGAAATCATTGGCTTCGGTGCCATCGCTGTCCATCAATTGCCACACGTATTGTCGATGGGCGGCATCAGCACGCAATCCCACGCCGGTGCCATAGAGGATGACCACCATGCCCACGTTCTGAATGGTGGTGAATGGCAAGGCGACCTGGGGCGCGCCAATGGCCAGATCCTGCCAGCCATCGCCATTGAAATCTCCACTGGCCAGCGTCTGGCCAAAGCGGTCACCAGGGTGGGTGGCACCGCCGTCAATATCACCCAGGGTCCAGGTGGTGCCCAGTACTCCGAAGGGTGAAGGGGGTGTCCCTGGATTTTCGGCCAGCACCGGGGAAAAGGCATGGGCCGAGGCCAGTCCAAGGGTTATCAGGGTTAATGTTTTTAACCGTTTTCTGTTCACAAATGTTCCTCCCTAGGGTTGATAAAAAACCGTCTTCCTCTTTAAATTCGTTTTTCTGGTCATTTTTTTTCAAAACCCGGGAGATTTTTTGCTACAGTCGGACTCATAAAACAGGCGACAGGCACTGCTGAAAAGATATGGACCAGGTCTGAAGGACCAGAGCACTGGCAATGGTTAGAGGGGAAATGGACAAGCAATCTGTGAACAGTCAGATCACCGAACTGCTTGGAGAACAGGAACAGCCGCTGTGGGATGCCTTTTTTGCCGAGTGTTACCCGGCATTGAAGAAATTTGCACAAAATGAGCTCAATCGCCTCTATACCGACAACCACACGACGGCCACGGTGCTGGTGAATGAATGTTACCTGAAATTACGTGAAAGCAAGGGCAGCAAGGCACTGTCGAAAAAACACTTTTTTCGGCTCGCTGCCCGCAGCATGCGGTTTCATTTGATTGATCTGATTCGGCGCGGTCAATGCGACAAGCGCAAGGCCAGGGAGACGGTGCTTCATGCCAGCCGAATCACCGGTGAGGAATGCCTGTTGGCGGACATGCTTGATCTGGACCGAGCCTTGACCTGGCTGCATGGAATCAATCCCGAGTTGGTGGAACTGGTGGAGTGGCGGATTTTTCTGGGCCTGACGTTACAGGAAATCGCTGACATGAGAAGCCTCAGCCTGAGCAAGGTCCATCGTCAATGGACATTGGCTCGAGCCATGTTAAGCGAGTACCTAGGCTGTGAAAAAGAAGTCTCTCAATGACGCCCACTGGAAGGCGGCTGCCGCCCTGGCCGAGCCGCTGTTGCACCTTTCGCCCAGCAAAGCAATGCAGGTGCTGGACGCACAGAGCCACACCATCAGTCCTGCAGTGCGCCATTGCGTTGTGCGGCTGTTAAAGGCCGCAAACCAGCAACAAACCCTGTTCAAAAATATTGAATCCGGTGCCTGGACTGATGTTATTCAGGGCATGACCCGTTGGCGGGGCCGGCGACTGGGCCACTATGTGCTGGAAAGCCTGATTGGTGTGGGCGGGCTGTCCGCGGTTTATCTGGCCCACCACAAGCGGAGCGAGAACAAGAAGGTGGCGATCAAGCTGTTCTTGCCAGCTTATGCCGGGGAATTTGCGGCAACCCTTTATCGACAGGAAAGGCAGGCTTTGCGGCACATCACACACCCGCTAGTGGTCGCTTGCCTGTCAAGTGGTGAATGTGAAAATGAAAAAGAGCATGAGAATGGCTTTTACCTGGCCCTGGAATACGTGCCTGAGGCCAAACCACTGGATGCCTATGCGCGCGATGTTAATCGCTCCCCGCGCCGGGTTATTCAGGTGGTGCTGCAGGTGGCTCAGGCCATGCACACGGTGCATATGGCAGGTATCGTGCATAATGACCTGAAGGCCGGCAATATTCTGGTCAACCCGCGTGGTGAGGTAAAAATCATTGATTTCGGGATTGCTTCGTTTTATCAACCCACCAATGCCTCGAACACACCGGCCTATACGCCTTTCATCGCCGCGCCAGAACAAATACTGGGCGAACCCGTTACGCCACAGGTGGATGTGTTCATCCTCGGTGCCACGCTGTTGCATGCCCTCACGGGAGAACCCCCTTTGCCCCAGTTTACGCCCAGCAGTTACTCTCCTTTGAATGATGAACAGCACGTCCGGAACCTGCTGTGCCGTTCTCCTCTGCAACCAGGCCTGAAACGCATTATTGCCCGTGCATTGAATATCAGGCGCTCTCACAGGTATCCGAGCATGGCGTATTTTGCCAGCGAGTTGTCCGCCTGGTTTGAAGCCAGTGATGGCAATGAGACCTGAATGGGTCGACGTATCCTTTCAGTACTTGGTGAACGGTTGAACTAATACTTCCAGTTTTTTGCCCAAAGCCGTACGGCCAGCAGGGGGATTAATCGCAGCATCAGATGGTGACTACCGGCCTATTCAGTCTGTCAGGTCAGCTGTGTAGAATCGGTGGCATTGGAAAACCTTTGCCCACTTGCTAACAGCAGCCTGGAAAAGGTTAACTAATAACAATCATATAGACAGTTTTCTTCATGTATTTTATGACCGTGATTTTGCGGTCAGCTAACGCCCCACAAGGAGCTCGTTTTGAAAGCAGGAAAATCAGGAAAACAGAAAACAATCCCACAGGCCGCTGTGACCGGGCTGGCTTTTATTCCCTGGCATGGGCGTCTTCTGCCTTTGGCCATCGGCAGTCGGCTTTGTCAGGGGTTGCTTTTGGCCGTGTTGATCACTGGCCTGTCAGCCTGCCAGGGTGGCGCGGTGGACAAGGCAGCCGACAGCACGGACAAGAACACGTCTGCTGCGACCACCAGCAAAAAATCCGGTCAGGCAAAACGGAAAAAGCGCGCCCAGGCGCGTGACAAAGCGAAAAAAGGGGTGGCTGATCAGAATGCCGGTCAGGAGCCAGACAACAAAGAACTGGTGTACAACGTGGAAACGGCCACAGCGCGCACAGGTGCCGCCCAGGCCGTATTCAACAGCACCGCTGTGTTGCAAGCCGACAGGGAAGCGGAGGTCAGCGCCAAGGCCGCCGGTGTGGTGGAAGAAATTCGCGCCGAGGCCGGTGATCGTGTCAAAAAAGGCCAGGTGCTGGCCGTGTTGGAGTCCGATCAACAGCGACTGCGCCTGCAACAGGCACGGGCCAACTACGAAAAAACCCGCAATAACTGGGAGCGTTCCAAAAAGCTGCTGGTCAAGGGACTGGCCAATGCCGAGTCAGTCAGTAACCTGAAATACGAAACCCGGGTGCTGAAGTCGCTGCTGGATCAGGCACAGCTGGATTTTGACAACACGCGCATCAAAAGCCCCATTGATGGCACGCTGGTCAACCGCTTTATCAAAGCCGGCAGCCTGGTGCAGAACGGAGAAAAAGCCTTCAAAGTGGTGGATTTTGACTCCCTTCAGGCCGTGGTGAATGTGCCGGAGATGCAATTGCAGAAAATACGCACCGGCTTGCCGGCACGCCTGCGCATCGATGCGCTGGATGATGCCGAAGTGGCCGCGCAGGTGTTGCGCGTCAGCCCCGCTGTGGATGAAAAAACCGGCACCTTTGCCGTCACGTTGGCCATAGCCAGCCCCCAGGTGGCCTTGCGTCCGGGCCTGTTTGCGCGTGTGGCCATTGTGTACGACCAGCACCCCGGCGCCGTGTTGGTGGATAAAAACGCAGTTATCCGAGAAGACCAGACGACCTATGTGTGGAAAGTGGACGGCGATGGGGTCAGCAAACAAGTGATTCGCACCGGTTACGAAATGCCCGACAGCATTGAGGTGCTGGAGGGTTTGCGCCCCGGTGACGAAGTGGTCACCACTGGCAAGAACAACCTCAGCCCCGATGCCCGCATTCACGTGATTGACTATGATTAAAGGCCTGGTTGATTTTTCGCTCAAGCGACCCGTGACCATTGCCATGCTGGCCATTACGCTGATGCTGTTTGGCGTCATTGCCTTGAGTGAAATGCGCTTCACGCTTTTACCAAATCTCGAATACCCCACAGTGACCGTGCGTTCGGAACTGACCGGTGCCGGTCCGGAAGAAGTGGAAACCCTGCTGACCCGCCCGCTGGAAGAAAACCTGGGCGTGGTCAAGGGGCTCAAGCGTATTTATTCCACTTCAACCACCGGCCAGGCCGATGTGCGGTTGGAGTTCGGGTGGGATTCGGACATGAAGCAGGTGGCCTATGACGTGCGGGACCGCCTGGGCATTCTGCAACTGCCGCTGGAAGCCACGCAACCGGTGTTGTTGCGCTTTAACCCGGCCAGCGAACCGATTCTGAGATTGGCCTTGACCAGTACAGAAAAATCCAATGACCTCAAAGCCTTACGGCGATTTGCTGAACAAATTCTGAAGAAAAAACTTGAGCCCATTGCGGGGGTGGCGGCAGTACAGGTGTCCGGCGGGCTGGAAGAGGAAATCCAGATTCTGGTGGATCAGTACAAGCTGGCCCGGCTGGGTCTGAGCGTGGCGGAAATTTCCCAACGCCTGAAACAGGAAAACATCAATTTGTCCGGTGGCGCGATCCGGCAGGGAACCCAGCAGTTTCTGGTGCGCACGGTGAACCAGTTCAAAAGCCTCGATGACATCCAGAACCTGATCATCGCCATCCGCGACGGCGTGCCCATCCGCTTGCGCGATGTGGCTGAAATCCGGCGAAGTCACAAGGACCGCAAAGCCATCAACCGCTTCAACGGCAACGAAGCCATTGAAATTGCCATTTACAAGGAAGGCGATGCCAACACCGTGCAGGTGGCCAGCGAAATCAAGGCGCAATTGCCGCGCTTGCAAAAGCAACTGCCACCTGGCACGAAACTGCAGGTGATTGAGGATCAATCCCTGTTTATTTCCAGTGCCATCAATAATGTGGTCAATGCCGCCGTGCTTGGTGGCCTGCTGGCGGTGCTGGTGATTTACCTGTTTTTGCGCGACCTGCGTTCCACCGTGATTATTGCGGCCCTGATACCGGTTTCGGTGGTGGCCGGTTTCTTTTTCATGTACCAGTCCGACATCAGCCTGAATATCATGTCCCTGGGCGGTATTGCCCTGGCCATCGGCCTGTTGGTGGATAACGGCATTGTGGTGCTGGAAAACATTGCCAGCAAGCGCAAAGATGGAATGAAAGGTACCGAAGCCGTCCGCCAGGGCACCCGTGAAGTCGGCGCGGCCATTTTTGCCTCGACCCTGACCACCGTGGCGGTATTCTTTCCATTGGTTTTCGTGCAAGGCATTGCTGGCCAGCTGTTTCGTGATCAAGCCCTGACGGTCACCTTTACCTTACTGGTGTCCCTGTTCATTGCCTTGACCTTGATCCCCATGCTGTCGGCGCTGGGTGCGCGCCGAAACCGGGCATTGACACAGGCGAAACAGCATACTCAAAGCCCATCGACAGATGAGACGGTGCTGCCTGAGCCTGCCGGAGTGGGTTCCCCATCCGTACACAGACAAAACACACCGGATGACCCGAACCACGATTGGTCTGCCTATCAGCCAAAAACCCGGCTGGGGGCGGTACTGCGGCGTGGCCGGCATGGCCTCATCAATGGGCTGGCCAATGCCGTGGTGCTGTTTTTTGCCAGCGTCCAGGCGGTGCTGACCGGGGCACTCAAGGCGGTGCTTTATTACCCCTCCCGTGCGGTTGGGTGGCTGCTGGAACGCATTGCCGCCGTTTATGCGAAAGCCTTGCCCTGGGCCTTGCGCCACCGGCTGAAAGTGCTGGGCCTGGCCATTACGATACTGGCCGGCAGCTTGCTGCTATTACCCAAATTGGGCATGAATCTGATTCCGGACCTGGATGAAAACCGCTTGAAAGTCAGTTTCCGTTTGCCTGAAGGGCAGACCATTGAAGCCACCGACGCGGTGTTGAAAACCGTATCCGGTCAGCTCCGCGACCGGGCAGAAATTGAATTTGTGTTTGGCACCGCGGGGCAGGGCAACCGCCTGGATGCCTCGGCGACATTGAGCGGCGAAAATGCCGGCGAGGCGATTTTCCGGCTGAAACCCGGTGTGGCCAAAAGTGAACTGGCGCGTGCGGCCATCAATGCCTTCCGGCAGCAGCCTGGAGTGAATGTGGAGCTGTCCTCTGGCACGTTTTTTGAACTGGCCAGACCAGTGGAAGTGGAACTGACAGGTCATGACCTGACGCGATTGCGGCAGGACGCAAAAACCGTGGCCCAGCGACTTGAGGACGTGCCAGGACTGGTTAATATCGATTCCGGCGTCCGGCGCGGACAACCGGAAGTACGCATTCGTTTTGACCAGGAAAAGCTGGCGGCCCTGGGCCTGAAAGTGCGGCAAGTGGCCGATGTGGTGGTGAACCGCATACGGGGCAAGAACGACACACGCGTGCACTGGCAGGACCAGAAAATCGATTTGCTGGTGCGTTCGCGGGATGACCAGCGGCAGTCGGTCAATGACCTGAGCCAATTGATCATCAACCCCGGTTCGGATACCGCCATCACCCTCGGCAGCGTGGCCACCCTGGAGCAGGGTGAAGGCCCGGGACGTATTGTGCGCCGCGACCAGAATCGGGTCATGGTGGTCAGTGCCGATCTGGACAACAGCCGCGATCTGGCCGAGGTCTCGGCTGACATTCAACGTGTCATGCAGGAGGTGTCCCTGCATCCTGGCATTCACTGGCAACTGGCCGGTCAAAACCGTGACATGCAGCAGTCCTACCGATCCTTGCTGTTTGCCCTCGGTCTGGCGGTTTTTCTGGTTTACATGGTGCTGGCTTCGCAGTTTGAATCGTTGCTGCATCCGTTTGTCATTCTGCTCACCATCCCCCTGGCCCTGGTGGGCGTTATCTGGGCCTTGTTTCTTACCGGAACGCCAGTGAGCGTCATTGTTTTTATCGGACTGATCATGCTGGCCGGGATCGTGGTCAACAACGCCATTGTGCTGATTGACCTGATCAAACAGCTTCAGGCACAGGGGCTTTCCACTCACGAGGCCATTGTGCGTGCCGGCAAGCAACGCCTGCGACCGATTCTGATGACCACCGTCACCACCGTGCTGGGCCTGCTGCCCATGGCGCTGGTGAGTCAGGCCAACCAGTCCGGGGCGGAAATCCGTCAGCCCATGGCCATTACCGTTATTGGCGGGCTGATAGTAGCCACGGTCCTGACGCTGGTCGTGATCCCGGTGGTTTATTCCCTGTTGAGTCGTCAGACCGTTTCCCTGACCAACCAGGAGCAGGTGGGCGAGGCATCCACCACCGACGGGCATGATGCCACGCCTGATGCGGTGCAAAGCTGACATGGCACAGCCCCGACATTCCTTGATTGATTTTGCGCTGAACCGGCCAGTGACGGTGATCATGATGTTCCTGTCACTGCTCACTATTGGTTTGATCGCCGGTCGCTTGTTGCCCCTGGAATATTTTCCCGATATTGACGCGCCTTTTGTTAACGTCAATGTGCCTTACCCGCTGGCCACGCCCGAAGAAGTGGAACGGAATATCGTGCGGCCACTGGAGGAATCCCTGTCCACCATTGGCGGCATCAAGAGTATTCGTAGCTCTTCTGGCAGCAATGGCGCCAACATCACGTTGAAATTCACCCAGGGCGAAGACCTGGATGAAAAACTGTTGCTGATCAAGGAGCAGGTGGATCGCGTGCGTGATCAGCTGCCCAGCGACGTGCGCCGTGTGCTGGTGCGAAAGTTCAACACCAGCGATCAGGCCATCATGAACCTGCGTATTTCCGGCGAAGTGGATTTGCGCAACGGCTATGATCTTCTGAACCGTTACCTGGTTAAACCATTGGAACGCATCAAGGGGGTGGCACGCGTGGATTTGCAGGGCGTGGAGCCGCGTGAACTACGCGTGATACTGGATCCGCTCAAGCTTGAGCGCTATCACATCGGTTTCAATGAATTGATCAGTGCCTTGCGCGATGCCAATTTTGCCTTGCCTTCGGGCATGCTCAAGGCGGGCCAGCAGCAGTTGCGAGTGGTGCCCGAAGGGCAGTTGAAAAGCCCTGAGGCGCTGCGCCAGCTGGTTTTGAACACAGCCGGCATTCGCCTGCAGGACGTGGCCGAGGTGAAGCTGGTCAATGGCGATCGCAATTACGCCCGTCACCTGAACCGGGCTTACGCCATTGGGGTGGATGTTTACAAGGAATCCGGCGCCAATCTGGTGGAAGTGGGGGACCGGGTCATGGCCGAGATTGACCGCATCAGCGCCTTGCCGCAGATGCGTGGCATCAAGCTGTTCTTTTTTGACAACCAGCCTGAAGGCGTGACCAAATCCCTCAATGACCTGTTACAAGCCGGCATGCTGGGGGTGCTTTTGTCGCTGTTGGTGCTGTACCTGTTTCTGCGCGATGTGCCGACCACATTGATTGTTTCTCTTTCGGTGCCGGTTTCCATCGCCATTGCCCTGGGGTTTTTGTACTTCCTGGGTTATTCGCTCAATATCCTGACCCTCATGGGCCTGATGCTGGCGGTGGGCATGCTGGTGGATAACTCGGTGGTGGTGAGTGAAAGCATTTTTACCCGCCTGGCCAGCGCCGGGGATGATCCCGTTGCACGGCGGGTGGCCATTCGCCAGGGCGTTTCGGATGTGATTTTGCCGGTGTTTGCCGGCACCCTGACATCCATTTGCGTTTTCTTGCCCAACCTGTTTGGTGAGCAGGATCAGATTTCCCTGTTTCTCAGCCACGTGGCAGCGGCCATTATCATTTCCCTGCTGGTTTCCCTGCTCATGGCCCTGACGGTGATCCCGTTGTTTATCTCCCGTTTGCCCAATAGCCGCCGCCTGAGCCAGGGTGCCCGCTGGGTGGAGTCCATGAAACGCGTCTATGCCCGATTACTGACTTTCACACTGCGTCACCGCTACCTGACGGCACTGGGTATCGTTAGTATTGCCTTGTCAGTCATGGTGCCGCTCAATGGCGTCAAGGTGGAAATGTTTTCTGATGGCGCCCAAAATACTTTGTGGCTGAATTATCACCTGGATGGCAGCTACAGCCTGGCGCGGCTAAAAAAAGACGTGGACCGGATAGAGGATTACCTGTATTCGCACCAGAATGAATTTGATATTGAGTCCGTTTACACCTTCTACAACGAAGCAGGTTTTGCCACCACGGGCATCCGCTTGAAACCCGACGAAGAACGGCGTCAGGACCCTGAAACCATCAAGGAGAAAATTCGTGACGGCCTGCCGCCCATTGCCACCGGCAAGCCCGCTTTTGGCTGGCGCAGCCGCACCGGTGGCGAGGGCTTGAAAGTCTACCTGAAAGGTGACTCTTCAGAAAAAATCAGGGAACTGCTGCCGGCAGTGCGCCTGGCCCTGAGTGGCATCGACGGCATCAAGAGCGTGCGTGAGGACGTGCGCAACCCCCGGCAGGAACTGCGTATTGTGCTGGATCGGGACAAGGCCATGCTGGCCGGGGTCAATCCAGAAGCCCTGGCTCAAAATGTTTCGGTGGCGTTGCGCGGCATGAATTTGCGGGAATTCGGGAGTGAAGAAGGAGAGATTCCGGTTATCTTGCGCTTCTATGAAAAGGGCCGCTTTCAGTCGGATCAATTGTTGAAGCTGCCCATCAAAACCACCGATGGCCGGCAGGTGCCGCTGGAAACGGTCGCCCGGGTGGAAAGCCGACTGGCGGCGGAATCGCTGAACCGGATGAACCGCACCTCGGCCATTGGTACCAGCCTGGAAACCGACAAGGACAGCGACATAGGGGCTATCCGCCAGGCCATCAGCCAGGCACTGAACGGCCTGAGTTTTCCAGCTGGCTACTATTGGTCATTTGGGCAGGATTTTGATCGCGACAATGAAACCATGAAGAAAATGTCGCGCAATATACTCATCGCCGTGGCCCTGATTTTTATCATCATGGCAGCGGTGTTTGAATCGGTGCTGTTTCCGCTGGTGGTGGTCACATCCATTGCCTTTTCCATTGTGGGTGTTTACTGGTTCTTCTACCTGACCGGCACCACGTTCAGCCTCATGGCCATGATCGGCATCCTGATACTGATTGGTGTGGTGGTTAACAATGGCATTGTGTTGATTGACCACATCATCCGTCTGCAACAGCGTGGCCTGCCACGTGAGGCGGCCGTTATCCAGGGTGGCAAAGATCGCCTTCGTCCCATTTTGATGACCGTGGCCACCACGGTCATGGGCATGATCCCACTGGCGGTGAGTACCTCCACCGTGGGTGGCAACGGCGGGCCGCCGTATTTCCCCATGGCCAGGGCGATTATTGGCGGGCTGATTTTCTCAACCGTCATTTCACTGTTGGTTCTGCCCAGTTTGTATGTGTGGCTGGATGACCTGCGGCACTGGGCATCGCAGCGGCTGGCCTGGGTATGCCGCTTTTTCGCCTGTGTGGGGCAATCCCGTGCGCTGTCGTTTGCTAAGGGCAAACACCTGGGCTAACGACTATCAGAAACACCCCAATCAACTAATAAAATAAACAGACAGGCACAAAAAAACCCGAGTCACCCCGGGTTTTTTTGTGTAGGGAATGATCGCCTTATTTACTGGTGAGTTTGATCAGGCTGCGGTTTTTCTCCACGGTTTTCAGACCAATGCCCTTGACGTTAGTCAGGCTCTCAATGGTTTTGAAGGGGCCATGTTGTTTACGGTAGGTGACGATGGCCTGGGCCTTCTTTTCGCCAATGCCTTTCAGTTCCTTGGCAATGGCCGGTGCATCAGCGGTGTTGATGTTGACATCGGCCAGAGCGCCAAAAGAAATCAGCAAAAGGCAAAGCAGGGCAGTGCGAGTGATAATTTTCATGAAATAGTCTCCAAAGGTTTATTGATTCAAGTGCGTTGTTCCCAGCGGGGTGTCACTGATGGCCGGTGTCTGAACAACGATTCCAGTATAGGCAATGGCATGGCCTGGTGTCAGTGGCTATTTGCTGGCAGGTGGCCACGAAAACTGCCCTGACTGTGTAGGGAAAATACCGGCACAAGGGACGATACTGGCTGATGGACTTGTATTTGCTGGCTGAACTGAGATATAACCGGCGTCAGATTTCAGTTGCCACTCCTTGGCACCGTCACCGTGTCATTTAAGTTCGTCTGCTGGTGTTCAGATTGTTGTCTTGTCGTCAGGAGCTTTGTCGTGCAAAAGTCGGATAATGCGCCAATCAATACTGACCACGCCTATTGGATGCGCCTGGCTCTGGAGCAGGCTCGTTTGGCCGAGGCTGTGGGTGAGGTACCGGTGGGGGCGGTGCTGGTGCGCGATGGGGAACTCATCGGTGCCGGTCACAACCGCGTGATCACCGACAGCGACCCTTCAGCTCATGCCGAGGTGATGGCCCTGCGCGATGCGGGAAAACGGCAAAATAACTACCGTTTGCCGGGTAGTACGCTCTATGTGACCCTGGAACCGTGCCTGATGTGTGCGGGGGTTTTGGTACACGCGCGTATCGAAAAGCTTGTTTTTTCCACAAATGACCCCAAAACAGGGGTGATAGCAACGGTGGATCACGCTTTTGAGCGGCCGTATCATAACCATCAGGTGGTAGTGGCAGGCGGTGTGCTGGCCGCAGAATCGTCACAACTGTTGCGTGATTTTTTTGCTCGCAGACGCGCACGGGCGGTTCACTCAAGGTTGCCGGACAATAACTAGCGGCGCCGGACAGTCGGCCAGGGCGTTTTGCCAGTAATCCCCGTTCGCTTAACCCAGTGACAGAGGACATACCATGAAAACAGTGAACGCATTCCTGAAAATCAGCACGGTACTGCTGGTGGCGTTGCTGGCCGCCTGTGGCCAGACCGGGCAGGTCAAAAACAGTGAACCCAAGGCAAAAGCACAGGGTGTACTGGCTTTGCCGGAAAACGTGCCGTACCGTTCCGTGGCGCCATTCCAGATTTCCACGCACGACACGCTTGATTTCTATATTCGCTGGGCGGGCGTGATTCAGGAATACCGCTACCTGCCGGAAAAAAACCAGACCTGTATCCGCGTTTATGGTCACGAGGATTCGGCAGCCGGCCAAAGTCTGGTCAGTACCATTGAACGTCGCAACGAGTTCTGGGCCTGCCTGCCGGGCAAGTACGACAAAAATGACCTGAAAATTGATAACTACGTGCGCCTGGTTGGCAAGGTGGTGGGCTTTATGCACAACCGGCCGCTGGTGCAGGTGGAAAAAATCCTGGTCATGGACCGGGGCGGCCCGGCGCACAGCGATGGCGGTTTGCTGTATCGTGCACCACGCCGTGTTGAATAAGCCTGTTCTACCATTTGCTATGTTATTAACCTGGCAGCAATATAGGCGATGCTCAGCCGTGATGCGCTGTTTGCCAGCAAGGCATCAACTCGCCGCTGTAGTCATTCTACAGCAAGAGTTGAAAACGCAGTCTGGCGGACAGCGCATCGCGACCTGCCTTTTTATATCAATGAGTTGGGGCTTCAAGCCTTCCCCGGCCCGGCGTTATCGCTTTTGACAATGGAACAACCATTGGCTGCAAGCGATGCCTTGTTCCGAGGCAGGCTTGAAGCCCTGAGCATCACCTATATTGCTGCCAGGTTAATAAAAGCCTTATGCCGATGACGCGACTTGACGGTGTTGCGCAACATGCTAAACTAAAGGCATGATCAAGTCCTTTAAGCACAAGGGGTTGGAAAAATTCTACACAAAGGGCAGTGCTCAAGGCATTCAGGCCAAACACGCCAGGAAATTGCGATTGCAGCTGGCTGCACTGGATACGGCCCATCACATCGAGGACCTTGATATCCCTGGTTACCGGCTCCATCAACTGAAAGGTCACTTAAAGGGCTTGTGGTCTATTACCGTGAGCGCTAATTGGCGTATCACCTTTGAGTTTGCTGATGGCAATGTTTACATCGTCAATTACGAGGACTATCACTGATGGCCATGTACAACCCCCCGCATCCTGGTGAGTTTATTCAGGCGACGTACCTGGAGCCTTTTAATTTAAGTTGTCGGTACTTGGCTGCTAAGCTAAAAGTGTCTCCCTCCACCCTGACTAGGATGATTAAAATGCAAAGTGGTGTTAGTCCTGAAATGGCTCTCCGCTTATCCAAGGCTCTCGGACGTAGCCCCGAAAGTTGGCTGGCCATGCAAGATGCTTATGACCTGTGGCAAGCGAAAAAACGCGTCAAGCTTGATGATATTCAGAAAATAAACATCAGCGCCGCATAACGGCACCGTTCCAACGAGTTATTAACCTGGCATCACCTATATTGATGCCAGGTTAATAACCGTCAAAGCGCAAAGCGCGGCGGCCATCAACGCGCTTGTTCGGGCGCACACCATGTTGTCCTGAATGTATTTGCACCACGCCGGGTTGAATCAGTTTATTCCCGCTAAACGGGATCAAGGGGGCCATGACCAATGGCCCTTTTTTTGTGGCTTGTTGTTTGCTACATTGCCAGCAAGCCAACAAAAGAGTGATTACCTATGCGAGCGAGCAGTTTTTTTCTGATTTTGATGGGGCTGGTGGTTGCGGCTGTTGTCTGGGCCATTGGCATGTACAACGCCCTGGTGCGTCGGCGCAATCAGGTGGAAGACGCCTGGAGCGGCATCGAAGTGCAACTCAAGCGGCGCCATAACCTGATTCCCAATATTCTGGAGACCGTCAAGGGCTACGCCAAGCACGAAAAAGACGTGTTGTCATCCGTGACGCAGTTGCGCTCCGCTTCGCAGGCCGCAGGCAGCAGCGTGGGCACGCCCGAGCAGGAACAGGCCATTTCCCAGGCCTTGCGAAGTTTGATGGTGCAGGTGGAGGCGTATCCGGAACTGAAGGCTGATGCCAATTTTCGCCAGTTGCAGGAGCAGCTGCAGGAAGTGGAAGAGGCCATCCAGAACGCACGCCGTTACTACAACGCCACCGTGCGCGATTACAACACCACCATTCAGTCGTTTCCCAGTAACCTGATTGCCGATCGCTTTGGCTTCAAGGAGGCCGAATTCTTTGAACTGGACGATAATGATGTGGCGCGTGAAGTGCCCAAAGTGAAGTTTTAAGTCCATGCCGCCTGTTTTTTGTCAGTGCAGCGGGCTTTGTGCCCTGTCCAGCCGAGTGCGCTTGTTGTTGGGGTGGCTGTTGCTGCTTGTGGCTTTACCTGGTTTGGCCACAGAGCGGATTCGTGATTTTTCCAGCGATATCCGCTTGTATTCTTCCGGCGAGGTGGAGGTGACGGAAACCCTGCGGGTGAATGTGGAACACCGCGGCATTCGCCACGGCATCTATCGAGATTTTCCCACCCGATACAAGGACAACCACGGGTTGACCAACAGCATTGTCGGTTTTAAGGTGGAAGAGGTGTTGCTGGATGACCAGCCGGTGCCGTACCGGGTGGAAAACCTGACCAACGGCAAGCGCATCCGCATTGGTTCGGCACACTCTTTGGTGCCTTTGGGTGAGCACGAATACCGCATTCGCTATCGCACCAACCGGCAACTGGCCTTTGCCGGTGGGCTGGCCCGGTTTTGGTGGAACGTGACCGGCAGCGACTGGCGCTTTCCTATCGACCAGGCCAAGGCAGTCATTCACACGCCGCCAGGCGCGGCTGCGGAAGTGGTGGAACAAAGCGCCTGGCTGGGGCCGCCAGGTTCCACGGACTTTTCCGGTGTGGCCTTGTCCCAGCCGGATAGCAGTACCCTGATGGCAGAAACCACGCGCCCCATGCGTCCGGGCGAAGGCCTGACGGTGTGGTATCTGTTTCCGGAAAAATACTTCCACAAGCCCGGGTTGTGGGAAAAGATCCAGTGGTTTTTCCACGATAACTTTTACGGCATTCTCGGTTTTCTGGGGCTGTTGTGGTTCCCGTGGTATTACTACCGGGCCTGGAACAAGGTGGGGCGCGATCCGCCCAAGGGCGCGGTGATGGCGCGCTTTAAACCCCCGCGTGATCTGTCACCCGCGGCTGTCCGGTACATCTGGAAGGAGGGCGCCGACAACAAAACGCTGACTTCGGCCTTGCTGAACCTGGCAGTCAAGGGCTACCTGAAACTGAAGAAGCTGGGCCGGAAATCCTACCAGTTGACCAAGACCGACCCGGCCAGCCAGAAACCGGCCAGTAAAGCCCCGCCAAGCCCGGGTGAGAAAATGGTCTACTCGCATTTGCATTCGGCCGAAACCCTGGGCAAAACCTATAATTCGCGCATCCGGCAGGCCAGCAAGGCCCTCTCAAGCTACCTGAAACGTGAATATCAGAACGCCTGCTACCGGGACAACAGCCGTTACTCCTGGATTGGCCTGGGCATTTCGCTCATTATCCTGGGCCTGTTCTGGTACCAGTTTTACGGCAGCAGTCAGTACCTGGCCGTGCTGGCACTGGCCGCGGTGGCGGTGGTGTTGGCCACGGTGGTGGGCATGAAAGCCCATCGTGGCCTGATTACCGGAGTGTTTACCGTGCTGCCCTGGGTGGCCATCATGGGTTTCCAACTCCTGGCCTCGGCACAGCAGAACTTTTACCTTTCCCACGGCTTTTTTGTTGTGGTGCTGGTATTGATTGCCATTAACGGCCTGTTTGCCTGGCTGCTTAAGGCGCCAACACCCTTTGGCCGCGAAGTACTGGATGAAATTGAAGGATTCCGTCTGTTTCTGTCCACCACCGAGCAAAACCGCTTTGAAAAATTGCATCCACCGGAAAAAACGCCTGAATTGTTTGAAAAATACCTGCCTTACGCGTTGGCGCTGGATGTAGAAAACCAGTGGGCCGAGCAGTTCGAAGACGTACTCAGGGCAGCGGCGGCTGACCCGGACAGCCAGTATCACCCCAGCTGGTATTCCAGCTACGATGGCAGCGCGTTTTCACCCCGCATCATCACTTCGAACATTGCCAGCGGCCTGGCCAGTTCCGTGTCCGCGGCTTCCACTCCGCCCAGTTCTTCCGGCGGCAGTGGCGGTTTCTCCGGTGGGGGATTTTCCGGTGGGGGCGGTGG